>JAZPZM010000025.1:0-57933 GCA_045544735.1 Eubacteriales bacterium | reverse complement strand
CCCTCCGACACCGACGTGCCGCCCGTTCTCCCCCCCGATATGCCACAGCCGCCCGTGCTTACACCCGACGGCGACGACGTAAAGCATATTTTGCTTATCGGCGCGGACTACGTCAGCGACAACGGACTTTCGGACATTATGGTAATAGCGTCCATAAACAACACCGAAAAAACGATAACCTGCACCTCGCTTATGCGCGACACTTACTCCTACATCCCCATTGAAGGCGGGATCAGGACGAAGCTGAACGCCGCGCACCAAAAGGGCGGAATAAAGCTGCTTATCGACACCGTAGAGCTTAATTACGGCATAGAAATAGACAACTACATGAAGCTCGACTTTGATAAAGCCGTTGACGTATTCGACCGCCTCGGCGGACTTGAAATACGAATAGATAAGGAAGAAGCAGAGTTTATCAGAAAATGGGAGCCGTCAAGCAACCTCGTTTTCGACTCCTCGAAGGCTGATGCCGATGGGTACGCTACCGTGCATCTCAACGGTGCGGAGCTTCGTGCGCACGCGCGAAATCGCTCCACGGGCGGCAGCGTGGACTTCAACCGCACGAGACGGCAAAGGGACATCCTTACCGCCTCGTTTGAAAAGGCAAAAACTATGAGCTTTTCACAGCTTTTGACCTTCCTTAACGGCGTTTTCCCCCTCGTTACCACAGACATCAATTACTTGGAATTCGTAGGATACATCCTTAACGCTTCCTCGTATTCGTCATACGATTTCCAGACCTTCCGCATACCGTCCCCGTATTGTTGGAAATATTGGGGCAACTACATCCTCATTACCGACCCCGAAAGGACTATGCGGGAATGGTATGATTTGGTATATAATTAAAAAGGACTGTCTATTAGAGGCAGAACCAAAACACATATAAAAATGCTCTCGCCGCGGCGAGACCATTTTTAATTATCCAAAGAAATCGCGAAGCCACTTTACAGCCAGCTCTACCCAGCACGCGCAATGCGGCACGGGCTTGACGTTTGCGCCCGTCAGATCGTTTGACAGCGCAAGTCCGTGGGGTCCCTTCGGGAAGATGTGAAGCTCGAAGGGTACGTTCTTTTCGCGCAGAGCGGACGCATACATAAGCGAGTTCTGTACGGGAACTACCGTGTCCTCAAACGTGTGCCAAAGGAATGCGGGGGGCGTGTCGGTGTCAACGTGGTTTTCAAGCGAGAATTTATAAATATCCTCCTCGGTCAGCTCCGACTTGTCCGCTCTGCCCGCAAGGCGGCAGATGGAATTCTTGTGCGCGAACTCGCCGCCCGTGATAACGGGGTAGGAAAGGATGGTCGCGGTGGGACGGGCGATGTCGACAGGACAATCACCAAGCTCCGCTCTTACCGCGGGGTGCTTCCAGAAAACGCCCGAGCTTGCGGCAAGATGTCCGCCCGCGGAAAATCCGCAAGTGAAAACGCGGCTGGGGTCAACGTTGTATTTCTCGGCGTTGTCGCGGATGTACTTGATAGCAAGCGCGACCTCGATAGCGGGCGCGTAATCAACGGCTCCCGCGCCCACGCTGTACATAAGCACGAAAACGTTGTAGCCCTCCTTCAAAAACTGAATGGCAATAGGCTCTGCCTCGCGGCTCGAAAGATACGAATATCCTCCGCCGGGGCAGACGAGAACTGTGGGAAGCGGCGGATAGCGAAGCTCGTCGTCGCTCGTCAGGACGTAAGAGGTAAGCGTAGCCTCGGGATGCTTATCCCAAATTTGAACGGTTTCGTAAAGCATAATATTCTCCTTTATTTAATAAGAGCGTCAAGTTCTTTTACCGTTTCTTCAAAAAGCTTCATCGCGTCCGCAACGGCATCGGGGCGCGTCAGGTCAACGCCCGCGACCTTAAGCTCCTCAAGCGGATAGTCCGAGCCGCCGAGAGTAAGGAATTTTTTGTATCCCGAAATATCGCCGCCCTCGGCTATCTTGCCCGCGATAGCGACCGCGCTGCAAAAGCCCGTGGCGTACTGATAAACGTAGAACGCGCGGTAGAAATGCGGAACGTAGGACCACTCGTAGCGCATAATATCGTTTATGCTTGCGCCCTCGTAATAATCGGAAACGAGACCGTGATACAGCTCGGAGAGCGTGTCCGCGGTAAGCGGCTGACCGCCCTCGTACATCTCGTGCGCGCGAAGCTCAAACTCCGCAAAGAGCGTCTGACGGAACACGGTGGTGCGGAAGCCCTCAAGGAAGCGGTTGAGGATATACGCGCGGCGCTTTTCGTCCGTCTCCTTTTTCAGAAGATGCTTGATAAGAAGCACCTCGTTGACGGTGGACGCAACCTCAGCAACCATTATGCGATAATCGTGGTTGGGGTAGTCCTGCGTGTTATCGGAATAGTACGAATGCATCGAATGTCCAAGCTCGTGAGCGAGCGTAAAGGCATCGTCGAGCGTGTCGGTGTAGTTGAGAAGAACGTAGGGGTGAACGCCGTAAACGCCGCAGGAGAATGCGCCAGAGCTTTTGCCCTTGTTTTCGTAAACGTCTATCCAGCCCTCGTTGTAGGCTCTGTCAAGAAGCGCGGCGTAGTCCTCGCCAAGCGGGGCAAGTGCCTCCTTGACAAGCTCCTTTGCGCTCTCGTAGGGCATAGGGTACTCAACGCCGTCAACCATAGGAACGTAAAGGTCAAAAAGGTCGATCTGCTCCTTGCCCATCACACGCGCCCTGAGATCAAGATACTTTCGCATCGTGGGCAGAGCGCCGCGTACGGCGGCGATGAGCGAGTCGTAGACCGATATCGGCACGTTTCCGCCCGAAAGTGCGGCGTGGCACGCGGAGTCAAAGCCCCTCGTCTTAGCCTCAAAGCAATCAAACTTCACCGAGCCTGCGTAAGTCGCGGCAAGGGTGTTTTTAAATCTCTTATATTCGCCAAAATACTTGTTGAACGCATCCTCGCGCACGGCGCGGCACTTGCTCTCGCGGTAAACGCCAAACGTTCCCGCCGTAAGCGGAAGCTCCTCGCCGTTCTCGCCCGTAACGGCGGGGAACTCAAGGTCAACGTCCGAAAGCATAGTAAAGCAATCGTTGGGGGCTTGCGCCGCCTCGCCGAGAGACGCGAGAAGTGCCTCCCTGCCCTCGTCGAGAATATGCTCCGAGGAGCGAATAAGGTCCTCTATCTTGAATTTATAGGTTGCAAGGCGAGCCTCCTTGGCAAGATACGCGCGGAGCGTGTCCGCACCCGCCGCGAGCATTTCGGGGTCGGCAAACGCCACCGCCGTGCTGAACTTGACGTAGAGCGACATCGCTCTGCCCTGCATCACCTGATATTCCGAAGCGGAATTGTCACTCTCCTTGTGAAGCATCGCGTAAAGATAAACGCGATTGACCTTCTCGGCGGCGGCGTAAATTGCGTCAAGACCGTCGGCAAGCGCGCTTGCCGACGAGGCAAGAGTGCCGCGCAACGACGAAAGCTCCTGCACCATAGCCTCGGCGGAGCACATATCCGCCTCCCACGCCGCGCCGTCTGAGTATATATCCTCAAGCCGCCACATAAACTGCGGATCCATTTCTTTTCTTGTTTTCATAATAACCTCTTTTAATTTAGTATACTACAAATTGGGGCTGTATCAGTTAGATGCAGAAGACGTGATTTTGCCGTCGTCGGCGTACGAGGGTACGCCAGAGGGCAAAAGCGCGGCTAAAAAATACGTATAAAAATTGAAATCCGTCAGGATTTCTACCTTAAAAGACCGCTTTCTACATCTTTTCAGACGAAAAAACGGTCTTTTTTCTTCACTTATTTTTGTATTTTTGTTCTGCGCTAAATCAGCCCATTGATATGCAAATCAGTAAAGCCTGCCACGTCGCATAGCCCACGCCTCGATAAAAATTGCCACCATTATGAGCAGTACGGAAAGCTCGGGCAGAAAAGCAATAAAGTCTGCGGGGGGAGAGAGAAAAATGTCCTGAACGAAAACGTGGAAGAGAAACGGCAGAGCGCACATAAGCATAAGCGGTATGCGGCTACCGAGAACACCGTGAACCGTCAGGATATAAACGAGCGCAAACGCGGCGTAAAGCGACATACAGAAAACGCAATGCCACAGAGAAAAATCAAGCGATTTAAGCATAAAAAACAGCACGCCGAAAAGCATTGGCCACACCGTCGGAACAAGGCTGTTTTTTCTTGACATAAGCATAATTCCCATCACCGCGCAACAGCCGATAGGGAGCAAGAGATGTATCAGAACGGTCGGCACGTCAAGCGGCACGCCTGAAATTAAAAAATATATTCCACGAATTATCGCCGATGCAAACAGCAAAAGAGCTGCGGCGTAAGCAAACGGCGAGTCATGCGATAGAGTCCTTCTGTTGTATGACATATTATCCACCCAATAATATAGTATAACACAATATATTGTACACTAATCGCAATAATTTGTCAACATATAGTTTCCAATTTTGGCATTATGCAAAAAAAATTTGGTACGGTTGCACAAGTGCAACCGTACCGTTTTATTAGTATTTCGAGGTGGAATTTACCGCCTCGCCCTTGATGACTCTGAGCGCATCGGCGGCTATCTTGTCCGTGAAGCTGCGAAGAACGTAGAACTCGCCGTCCGCGCCGTTTATGGTTATCATAGCACGGCGCTCGGAATACGGATAAAATCTGTATTCCAGATTAACACCCTTGTAGCTCGTTTCCACCGTGAGCTTTACCGAGTAGCCCTCGTCGGGATTTGCAAGGATTTCCGCTATCTGCTCCTCGGTGAGCGCGAAATCGCCCTCTCTGACCGAGCCCTCGATGGTGGCGTGGAGTATCGAAATGTAAAAGCGTCTGAATATCTCCGTGCCGTAGCGCAAATATACGTTCGACTTGCCCGACGGCTCAACGATGGTAAGCGTATTCGCGCCGACGGACACGAGCGTGCCGTCCTTGCCCTCTATTTGACCGAGAAGTACCACAACGCCGTTACCGATGGCGTTTTTGTCAAGATATCCGTCGTTGATTATCTCAACGGCTTTTCCATTTGCATCCTTGACGCTTATCGTATCCTCGTCGATGGTCCAGACGTAGCCGTTTTTGTCCGTAACGGTGTAGCTTGTGATGCTTGACATTTTATTGCCCTTGCTGTCGTATGCGTACACCTTGAGCTTATCGGAGGAAATGGTATTTTCCTTCTTCGCGCTCTCGGAGCAAGTCGGGTTGGTCACGGAATCGGACTCGGAGTTGTCAAGCACGAAGGTAAACACGTCATCGGGAGTTTCAAGCGTTATCTTGTTCATCCACGCGATATTGTAATCGAAATATTCCTCGGTTATCCAATCCACAAGGCTGTATTCGAGGAACAAAAGCTCGCCTCGGCTGACCTCAAGCACCATATCGTACATCGAGGATATGATGTAGTACGTTCCCGCATCGGTCAGCTTGGAAACGAAAACGTAGTGTTCAACGTCGCCGTACTCAAAACAAATGAGATATTCGGGATTTGAAAAGCCGTATTTATCGTCATCCTTCTCGGCGTATTTAAGGTCCACCACGCGCAAGAACTTCATATTATATATGGACGAAAGCGCAGTCTTTACCGCCGCGTCGCTGACGTTATACCCCTTCGGATAATGGAGCTTGTAGGCGTAGCTGCTGTAAAGCGTACCCTGACGGTCAGCCATATCCCAATAAGAGAAGCTGACGAGGGGCATAGCGTTGTCCGTGTCTGAATCCATACCGTCCTTGAGAGCCTCGCCCTCGAAAATTGCAAAATTTTCGACCTGCGCGTAGGAATACATATCAAGCGGAACTGTTATCGAGGGGCTTATATAACGCTCGATGGGACAAGCTATGAGATTGTCCTCGGTGTCTATCTTTTCAAAGGTAGGCTCGTAGTATCCGACGAGTCCCGTATCGTTTTCGTTAAGCTCGTAGTTCATAATGTAAACGCTGTCGCGCTCGGCGTACTTTGCATAGTAGCCCGAACCGTCGGGGGCGGCGTCGCCAACGTAAACGGTATACATTTTGCCCTTCGAGTCGGTGATGCGATACCACATCGGCTTGTGCACGTACTCGTTACCGTCCTCGTCAACGCGAGTCTGCTCGGTAAGACCGTACTCGGCATATCCGCCGTTTGCATCCTTGATTGGCTTTGAGACCTTGTATCTTGTAAGGGAATATCCGCAGTTACCCGCAACGCACTCGAAAAGCGCATTCGAAACGGGAAAATCCTCGTATCCCCTTATCTGGATCTTGTTATCTTTGTTGCGGTAAAACTCAAACTGACCGCTATCGTTGCTAATCGTAAGCTCTTGTATATCGTCGTTTTTGATATACTGAAACATCTGAAAGCGTCCGTTCGAGGCGGTGTATATCTCCTCGGCATCGTCCGTGTCAACGATAGCCACGGTCTTGCACGCGCCCGATTTCTCATCTACGTCGACGAGCGTTCCCGCCTCGGTGCTGAAATATCCGTCGGGCGTGACGGGGAGCGTGTAACCGTCCGAGTCGCAAAGGACGAACTCGCCGTTCTTTTCTTTAACGTAATACCTCGCTCCGTCCACCTCGTCGGTATACACTATCCTGCCGACGAAATAGCTGACGATGCCAAGCGTTATGGCAAGCAGCACCGTGAGCGCGCCGATAACTATTATCGCGCGCTTTTGTGCGCGAAGCGTGGAACGGCGGCGGCGACGGCGGCTGACGCTTGCGTTTACCGAAGCATCGTATGAATACTTATTGTTATTATCCATTACGCGTTCTTTCTCCTAACAAGCACGAAAATGCCACAGCCCAGCGCAAATACCGCGGGGATAACGATAAGGACGGCGGTGTATCTGTTTGCGGTAGCCGCAGTAATACTTGAAATTTCAAGGCTTGCAAACGGCTTGTGGTCGATATCCACCACTACGAGCTCGTGTCCCATCGAGCGGAACGTGGCAAGCATTACGTCCGAGTTGGCGTATGCGTTGTTGTATATGACCTCGGGGGACAAGAACTCGGTCGAGCCGCACGCGATAACGTGCGTATGCTCAAAGCTCTCGCCTACGCCGTGGCTCTCGCGGGTGACCGTCATAAGATTATAAAGCGAGTTGGAATTTGCATATCCTACCTCGTTGCCGCCAACTACGACGCTTGCGTTCTCACTTGAGGTAAAGACGTTGTAAATTGCACGGCTGATGCCGTTAGCCTCGTAGCTTCCGTAGATGTAGTTCTTGTACTTATCGTAGGAGGGGTCGTCCTCAACTGTGCCGAAGCGCACGGGGTCGTAGGTGAAGTTTATGGGCATGACGTTGCGGAAAACGGCAAGGGGATATACCTCGTTCTTGCGAAGAACGGAGTGTATCGACGCGCCAACGCCCATCTCGGCGTATTTCGCAACGACGGAGAAGCCGTCGCCCGTAAGGGAATTTTCAAGCGGCTCCTTGACCGTTGTGCCGCTGACGAGTCCGTCGGCAGCCTTGAAGCGGTCAAACTCTATTCCCCACTCCACGAGATATTCCTCGAAATGCGGCAAAACGGGAGTGGTGGGGTCAACGAAAAGCATAAGCGCGTTTGCGCCGTCAAGGAATTTGTCGAGCTTTTCTATCTCGGACACCTCCGAGATGTTGTCGCGCACAAGGAAATCCTCCTGCGGATCGTAAACGACGAGCATTCGGCAATCTGCAGGTATCTCCTCGGTCGCAAGGTTGAGAAGCTGAAGTTCGTATCCCGCATCGTAAAGCAGGTTTCCGAGCGGAGTTGCAAGAAGTGCCTCCTTGGTAGTAAACGGCTCGCCGTGGTTGTTGGTAATGCACGCGATGGGCGCTTTTGCCATAGTTACGGCAAGCATACCCGTGATGAGCTTATTTTCACCGTTGTACGTCCACGGCGTAGTGCTGGTATCATTGTAGCCGTACATAGCCTCGTAGGAGTATATTCTGTACTCCGTGCCCGAATAAACGATGATGTTGGTGGTGTAGATGTTGGATTTCGACGTGGTCTTGAATCTATTGACCGCGGTGGGATTGCGCAATATATTTACCGTTTCAACGTGGATGTTCGCGTTAAGCTCGGCAAGATTGCGCGCGGTATTGTAAACGTAGAAAAGATAATCGTTCTCCGCAAGATTGTCGGGATCGTCGCAGAAAAGAACCGTAACGTCACTCTTTATCTCCTTAACAGCCTCTATCGCGCTGTCGGAGAGCGTGTATATCTCCTCGGGCGTGAGGTCGGTATACCACATAAATTTCGCCGCGAGTGCGGAGAAAACGGAGTTGAACAGTATCACCGCCGCAATAACGAAAACGGTGAGAACGGTCGATATCGCGCCGCGCTTAAAACGGCGGGAGGAAAGTCCGCTATTCATTTTTCACACCCTCCTTTCACGCCCAACGGCGACGCTCGTAAATGCGCACCGTAAGGAAGAGGAATACGAAAACGAGCGAGCAATAATAAAGCATCGCAGCCCAATCAAGATAGCCCGCACGGAAATAATCGTACCTTGAAACGACGCTTATCCAATCTATAACGTATCTTACGGCGTAGTTGTTTATAAGGCGCGTGCCCGCCTCCTCGCTTCCGATGGAATTGAGGACGTTAAGCACGAGCATCGCCGCAAGCACGCCGATGGTGATAACCGCGGCGGAAAGCTGATTTTCCGTAAGCGCGGAAACGAAAACGCCGATAGCGATAAACACAGCCCCGATGAAAAGCACGCCCAAAAACTGACCGATTATTTCGGGAGTGGAAGGACCTACGGGAATGGACGACTCCTCAAGCGCTCTGTCACGCGCGCCCTGAATGTAAAGGGGGATGAGGTTTACGCAAGAGGCAAGAAGCGCTCCGCCAAAGAGAGAGAGCGCGGCAAGGAACTTGCCCGCGACCATACCCGTAATGGAAACGGGCGCGGTCAGAAGCATCTGCTCCGTGCGCATTTTACGCTCCTCGGCAAACGTGCGCATGGTGAGAAGCGGAATAATGATTATCATAACGAGTATCATCAAATAAAAATACGATGCCGTATCGTACGAGCGGCTCTGCAACGTGGTATAGGTGCAAAGTCCCGCCGCGATAGTCAGGAAAACGCCGAGAAAAACGTATCCTACGGGGTTGATAAAATAGGAACGCATCTCCTTTTTGAATATAGCAAGCACAGCGTTATCCTCCTTCCTTATTCCTTATCGCCGTCGTCCGCGCGGAAGCTGTCGGACGCGGGCGTGTAGTCCTCGTAATACTTGCCCTCGGGAGCGGACTCGTCCGCATCGGGCGCATTCTCTGCCTCGCGGGCAGTTTTTTCCATTATCTGCTCTGCCATTTCACGCTCTGCGGCGGCACGGCCCGCCTCTATGGAACGGCTCTTTTTGCGCTCGGCAGGTTGACGCTCTCCGCCGCTCTTATCCACGACGGCAATAAAGATGTCCTCGATGCTCATACCAAGTGCCTCCATACCTATCATGGGCCACTTCTTCTCCGCGAGCGTGAAGAACAGCTTTTTGCGGATATCAACGCCGACGTCGCTCTCTATCATATAGGTGTAAGCGTCGCCGTCGCGCGCGGCAAGCACCTCGGCGTAGCAGATGCCCGACATATTGCGAAGCATTGCAAGCACCTCGCGTTGCGGACCGCTGATCTTGACGTTGAAGCGGCGGGTATTCTCCACCGCGCGCGAAATATTTTCGGTAAGCTCGTCCGCAACTATCTTGCCCTTGTTGATGATAACTATCCTGTCGCAGACCGCCTGAACCTCGCCGAGAATGTGCGTAGAGAGGATGACGGTATGCTCCTTGCCAAGCGTTCTGATAAGGTTTCTTATCTCGATTATCTGCTTGGGATCAAGGCCTATGGTCGGCTCGTCAAAAATAATGACGGGCGGGTTTCCAACAAGCGCCTGCGCGATTCCGACGCGCTGTTTATATCCCTTTGAAAGATTTTTCAACAGCCTTTTTTTCACGTCGCCTATCTTTACAACGTCGCATATCTCGCCGAGATGCTTTGCGCGATCAAGCTTACAGCCCTTGAGGTCGTATGCAAAATTAAGATATTCCTCGACCGTCATATCGGGATAAAGCGGGGGCTGTTCGGGCAAATAGCCTATAAGTCGCTTTGCGTTGAGCGGGTCATCAAGCACGTCCACTCCGCCGACCTTGATGCTTCCCGCAGTTGAGGACAGATATCCCGTCAGCATATTCATCGTCGTGCTTTTTCCCGCGCCGTTAGGGCCGAGGAAGCCGACTATCTCGCCCTTTGCAACCTCGAAGCTTATGTCGTCAACGGCGCAAAACGAGCCGTAATTCTTTACCAGATGTGATATTTTTATCATTTTCGGTTCCTTTCCCGTACACATCATAATTATACATCGTACATTATAGCATAGATATGTAAACGATTTATGAACAAGGTGCGCTTAAAATAAATCTTCTGTGATTTTTGCGTGCCGCCTTGACTTTTTTCGACGTGGGTTGTATAATTGAATTGATAAAAACCAAGCACCAAGGGAGTTTTTGCAAAATGAGTGAAAGAAAAAGCTATAAAATGAATATCGCGGGCTGTGAGCGCGCGCTTCCCCTTTGTCCCCTCAACGACGAGCTGCAGATCGGCGCGTTCGTCATTTTCGGCGACCCCGAGCTGACCCCCGCCTGCTCACGCGCGCTTCTTGACAAAGCGCCCGAATACGATTACCTCATCTCCGCCGAGGCGAAGGGCATTCCGCTCGTTCACGAGATGGCGCGCCTTGCGGGAAATCAGAAATACTTCCTCGCACGCAAAGCGCCGAAGCTCTATATGACGGGCGTTTTCGAGGTCAAGGTTCGCTCCATCACCACCGACAAGCAGCAGACGCTCTATCTTGATACCGCCGACGCGGAGCTGATGCGCGGCAAGCGCATTCTCATAGTTGACGACGTTATCTCCACGGGCGAGTCGCTTCGCGCCGTCGAGGAGCTCGTTCGTCAGGCGGGCGGCATCTGTTGCGGCAGAATGGCAATTCTCGCCGAGGGCGAGGCGGCAGACCGCGACGACCTTATCTATCTTGAAAAGCTCCCGCTTTTTGATAAGGACGGAAAGGCGTTGAATTGAAAACGCTCCGCGTTTTCAGCGATATTCGCCTTGCGGCGAGCGATATTCAACCTTACGGTTGAGCGATATTGCGCCTTTCGGCGCAGCGATATATTTTGCTTGCGCAAAATGTTAAGGAAGCTTTTTGCGTAGCAAAAAGCATTCAATAAAACAAAAGTGGTTGAAGCCTTGCGGCTTCAACCACTTTTTTCCTTAACTTTGCACTTTGCACTTTGCACTTTGCACTTATTTCAGCGAATCAAGATATCTGCACGCCGATACCGCGGCAACTGCGCCGTCGGCGGTGGCTGTGGATATCTGGCGCACCGCTTTGGTACGGCAATCTCCGACGGCGAAAACGCCGTCCGTGCCCGTCGCACAGCTCTCGCCCGCCTCGATATATCCGCGCGCGTCGATCGCGCCGACCTTGCTAAAGGGCGCATTCGCAGGGGCAAGTCCTATTGCGATAAACACGCCGTCAACGGCAAGCTCGCTTCTCTCCCCCGCCGCATTTTTAAGCACGAGTCCCGAAAACGCGCCGTCCTTTACGATATACGATTCGACCACGGTGGCGCAAATGACCTCTACGTTATCGTGCGCAAGAAGCGCGTCTACCGCCGCCGATTCCGCCGTGAGAGCAGAAAGATTTTGCACCACTACGACCTTTTTCGACGTTTCGGCAAGCAAGCTTGCCTCGACTACCGCGGAATTTCCGCCGCCTATAACGGCAACGGTCTGACCCGCGTAAAACGCGCCGTCGCACACGGCGCAAAACGAAACGCCGTTTCCGATAAGGTCATCCTCGCCCTCAAGTCCGAGCCTTCTGTGCTCCGCGCCTGCGGCGATTATGACCGACGCGGCACTATGCTCACCGTCGGTAGTGGTGACGGTAAAATCGCCCTCGCCGTTCTTTACAACGGACACTACCTCCTCAAGCTCGATCTCCGCACCGAGCGCAAGCGCTTGAGTTACCATTTTGTCGGCAAGCTCGATGCCCGAAATAGCTTCAAAGGCGGGGTAATTTTCTATCTTCGGAGAATACGTCATCTGTCCGCCGAAGGTCGATTTTTCAATTATCTTTACGCTTTTTCCCGCGCGGCGCGCGTATATAGCCGCCGTAAGTCCCGCGGGACCCGCGCCGATTATAATAATATCAGTTTTCATTTTCCCTCTATCGCGAAGCTGTCGCGCCTATCGGCGCGACAGCTTCTTTTTTTATTTAGGCGGTTGCCATTACCTTTATAAATTCCTTAACGCCCGTGATATCGGGGAAGGTGGTCACGTCGTCGCCAACGATGTAAAGCAGCGTGGGAGCTTGCTTCGTGCCGTACATTACGGCAAAGCCGGGATCATCCTCGTGATATACCTTATCGTATGCGATTCCAGCCTGATCGAGCAGAGATGCCGCGACCTTGCACTTGGGGCAGGTCTTGGTTGCGAAAAGCACCACTCTGCCGCCGTCGGAAACTGCGGTCTCTGCCGCGGGAGCAGCATTTACGGTGTTGTGAGCCTTGGAGTCAAAGCTCTCCATCGAAGCGGGAATATCGTATTCAAGTCTTTCCTTGTACTCCTGCGACTTACCGTCGTTCCAGTTCTGAACGGGACGGTAGTAGCCCGTGATACGGCTGTATACCTCGGCGCGCTTGCCGCAGGTGGGGCAGGTGAAATGCTCACCCGCGATGTAGCCGTGGTCGGTACATACGGAGTAGGTGGGAGAGAGCGTGTAGTAAGGCAGACGGTAGTTCTCTGCTATCTTGCGGACGAGCGCGGCAGCAGCCTTCCAGTCGGGAAGCATCTCACCAAGGAAGGTGTGGAATACGGTTCCCGAGGTGTAAAGGGTCTGAAGCTCGTCCTGAACGTCGAGCGCGGAGAATACGTCGTCCGTGTAGCCAACGGGCAGGTGAGAGCTGTTGGTGTAGTAGGGAGTCTCGGCGTCGGAAGCCGCGATAATGTTGGGATAACGCTTCTTATCGTGCTTTGCAAGACGGTAAGAGGTGGACTCGGCGGGAGTTGCCTCAAGGTTGTAGAGGTCGCCGTACTTCTCCTGATAGTCGGAAAGTCTCTCTCTCATATGGTTGAGAACGTCCTGCGTGAACTTCTGCGCCTTCTTGCCCGTCATATCCTCGCGAATCCAGCTTGCATTAAGGCAAGCCTCGTTCATACCGACAAGACCGATGGTGGAGAAGTGGTTGTTGAACGTGCCAAGATAGCGTCTGGTGTAGGGGTAAAGTCCCTCGTCAAGAAGCTTCGTGATGATGTCGCGCTTGATCTTGAGCGATCTTGCGGCGATATCCATCATGTGGTCAAGGCGGCGGTAGAAATCCTCCTCGTTCTCGGCAAGGTAGCCAAGACGGGGCATATTGATGGTAACTACGCCGACCGAGCCCGTGCTCTCGCCCGAGCCGAAGTATCCGCCCGACTTCTTGCGAAGCTCGCGAAGGTCAAGGCGCAGTCTGCAACACATGGAGCGAACGTCGCTCGGCTCCATATCGCTGTTGATATAGTTGGAGAAATAGGGAGTTCCGTACTTCGAGGTCATCTCAAAGAGCAGACGGTTGTTCTCCGTCTCGGACCAGTCGAAATCGCGGGTGATGGAGTAGGTGGGGATGGGGTACTGGAATCCGCGGCCGTTTGCGTCGCCCTCGATCATTATCTCGATGAACGCGCGGTTGACCATATCCATTTCCTTCTTACACTCACCGTAGGTGAAGTCAGCCTCCTTGCCGCCGATGACGGCAGGGCGGTTCTCAAGGTCGGGGGGGCATACCCAGTCCAGCGTGATGTTGGAGAAGGGCGCCTGAGTTCCCCAACGGGAAGGAGTGTTAACGCCGTAAACGAAGGACTCGATGCACTTCTTTACCTGATCGTAGCTGAGGTTATCAGCCTTTGCGAAGGATGCAAGATATGTGTCGAAGGAGGAGAACGCCTGCGCGCCCGCCCACTCATTCTGCATGATTCCGAGGAAGTTTACCATCTGGTTGCAAAGCGTTGCAAGATGCTTTGCGGGGGCAGAGGTGATCTTACCGGGGATGCCGCCAAGTCCCTCCTTGATGAGCTGACCGAGCGACCAGCCTGCGCAATAACCCGTCAGCATGGAAAGGTCGTGCAGGTGAAGGTCTGCGTTACGGTGAGCCGTTGCTATCTCGTCGTCGTAGATCTCGGAGAGCCAGTAGTTCGCCGTGATCGCGCCCGAGTTTGAAAGGATAAGTCCGCCGACCGAGTAGGTAACGGTGGAGTTTTCCTTAACGCGCCAGTCGATGTTCTTAACGTAGGAGTCAACGGTGTCCTTGTAGTCAAGGATGGTGGACTTCATGTTGCGGAGCTTCTCTCTCTGGCGGCGGTAGAGGATGTACGCCTTAGCAACGTCCTCGTAACCCGCCTGAGCGAGAACAGACTCTACGCTGTCCTGAATGTCCTCAACGGCGACCTTGCCGTCCGCGATCTTCGCCTCAAAGTGCGAGGTCACGCGAAGCGCGATAAGGTCGATAACGTTGGGGTTGTATTGTTTCTCACAAGCCTCGAATGCCTGAGTGATTGCACGTGTTATCTTGGAAATGTCAAACTCTACGACCTTTCCGTTTCTCTTTACTACCTGATACATTTATTTTTCCGTCCTTTTCAAATTTTGTTTGCTTGCTAATTATACTATATATTGTGGTCGTTGTCAAGAACGAAAAACTATATATTGTGTTTTTTCTAAAAAATTAGCACAATATATAGTTTTGCGCCTCTTTTTTTGTGTATTTTGCCAATGGCGTGTATCAAATGCCGCGAAGCTCTGCGCTTTCGACGCTATCTCTTACGATATCGGCAAAACGCTGCATTTGATTTTCATCAAATCCGCTCATTCCCTCGCCGATAAGCGCACCCGAATCGACGAAATTCTGGATGAAATATCTCCTTGCTCCGCGGATGAAATCGGCGATCTCAAAAAACGCCTCCTCGCTGTGAAGCGGATGCACGGCGGTGGTGCGAAATTCGTAATCCACCCGCCCTTCGAGCAAGAGTGCGACCGAGGCGCGCACGCCCGACACGTCGAAGCCCGAAATTCCCACGGTTTCGGGATAGCGTGCGGGAGAATTTTTTATATCCATCGCAACGTAATCGCAAAGCCCCTTGTCGATCACGGAGCGAAGTCTGTCGGGGTGAGTGCCGTTGGTGTCGAGCTTTATCGCGTAAGCGTCAAGCTCGCGCACGCGGGCGAGAAAATCCTCCGCATCCTGCCAAAGCAGAGGCTCGCCGCCCGTCAGCACGACTCCGTCGAGAATTCCCTTTCTTTTATTAAGGAAGGAAAAAATTTCGTCAAGCTCCACGGGCGTGGCGTTTGGCGTAAGAACGAGCGAGGAATTATGGCAAAAGGGACAGCGCAGGTCACACCCGCCCGTAAAGATCGTGCAAGCGACCTTCCCCGGAAAGTCAAGCAGAGTCATTTTGTTAAAGCCTTGAATATTCATTTGCCGTCTCCTTTTGTGATGTAAGAATATTATACCCCGAAACGCGCGGCGTGTCAACACCTTTTTTGAAAGTTTTTGTTCCTTTTTCGGAATTTTATCAGTATTGACTTTTTAGTTTTTGCGTTTTGTAAAAATATTTTTCCGTTTTCGGAAAATTTCTTTCAAAAAACTATTGACAAGTCGCCGCCGCGGTTGTATAATGTAGTCAACACGCTACGAAAACTTAAAATTGATTATATTAAAAAGGAAAAAAGATATGAAAGCTACGAAAAAGACCGCGGCAGTAACCCCCGCCGCTGATGCCTCCGAAAAGAAAAAAGCACTCGCCACCGCACTCTCGCAGATACAGCGCGACTTCGGCACGGGCGCGGTAATGCGCCTCGGTGAGAACGCGCAGATGGAGGTGCAGGCGGTTCACACGGGCTCGATCTCCCTTGACCTTGCCCTCGGAATCGGCGGACTTCCCCGCGGACGAATCGTGGAGATATTTGGCCCTGAATCCTCCGGTAAGACCACCGTTGCGCTGCACGTTGTGGCAGAGGTGCAAAAAACAGGAGGAGAGGCCGCTTTCATCGACGCGGAGCACGCGCTTGACCCCGTTTACGCAAAGGCTCTCGGCGTTAATATCGACGACTTGCTCGTTTCCCAGCCCGACTGTGGCGAGGACGCGCTTGACATAACCGAGTCGCTCGTGCGTTCCGGAGCGGTCGACATCATCGTAATAGACTCCGTTGCCGCGCTCGTTCCCCGTCAGGAGATCGAGGGCGATATGGGCTCGTCGCAGGTCGGCGTTCAGGCACGCCTTATGTCGCAGGCGATGCGTAAGCTCTCCGCCGCTATTTCAAAATCCAACTGTATCGTTATCTTTATAAATCAGCTTCGCGAAAAGGTCGGCGTTATGTACGGAAACCCCGAGGTAACCACGGGCGGACGCGCGCTGAAATTCTACTCCTCGGTGCGTATCGACGTGCGCAAGTCCGAGCAGCTTAAAAACGGAAACGACATCTACGGAAACCGCGTAAAGTGCAAGGTCGTCAAGAACAAGGTCGCACCTCCCTTCCGCACCGCGGAGTTCGACATCCTTTACGGCAAGGGAATCTCCCGTGCGGGCGAGCTGGTTGACATGGGCGCGGCGCTCGGCGTTATCAACAAGAGCGGCTCGTGGTTCTCATACAACGGCGAGCGCATCGGTCAGGGCCGCGACAACGCGCGCAAGGCACTTGAGCAGGACGAGGCACTCTTTGCCGAGATAGATGAAAAGATCCGCGCTATGAGCGACAACCTTAGCGACGCCGACGTTGACGACGGCGATTTCGACCTTGACGACGATCTTGACATCGACCTTCTCGACGAATAAATGATAGAAATAAAAAGCTTCAGAGCCGCCGATGGCGGCTCTCTGATCCTTTGCGAGATAAAAATATGCGACGAGGACTGCAACGAAAAGCGCACCTACCGCTTGCTCCCCGAACAATACAAGGAGCTTCGGCTTAAAAAGGGTGAGATAAGCGAGGGCGTTCTTTCAGAAATTCTGGATGCGGACGAGCTGTGCCGCGCTCTGCGAAGCGGTCGCTCCTCGCTTGCGCACTCCGCAAGCTCGGAGTCGGCGCTAAAGCAAAAACTGCGAATGAAGGGCTTTTCAGCACGAAGCGCCGAAAAGGCAGTAGAAATACTCGTCGGAGAGGACGCGATGACCGAGGAGGACGATGCCGTGCGCGAGGCGGAAAGATGCCTTAAAAAACTGTGGGGCAAGAACCGCATCGCAGCACAGCTTCGCTCAAAGGGCTACCGCCGCGAGTCCGTTGACCACGCACTCCTCTCCATTGAATATACCGATTTTTCCGTCGTCTGCCGCAGGGCGATAGAAAAAAAGTGGGGCACTCTGCCGAAAAATACGGAAGAAGAACCCACGGCACGCGACCGCGCCGTAGCCGCGCTTTTGCGCCTCGGCTTTACGATGAGCGAGATAAACCAAGCGGCAAGGCAGTAAAATCAAGAAATACTCTACAAAAATACGCAAAAAAGCTCGGCAGGGACGTTGTTTTCCCTGCCGATTTATGTTATAATTTAATAAAAGGAAATCACCGCATTTCCCGCCTCAGACTCTAAAGGAGAACAAAAGATGAAAAAGAAATTATACTATGCAATTCCATTCATAGCCATTCCCGCACTACTGCTGCTGATTGAGCTATTAGATAATTCGGGAATTATCGAGATGTCCCCCTACGTAACGGCGGCTTGCCTGATGGTTGCCTGCGCCGTCTTCGGATTTTTCTCATCCTCGGAGCGTTTTTCCGATTATCTGTTGACTCTTATCCTACCGCTCTCACTGTTTTGCTTTACGTTCATTGGGGGCTTTTTGGAGGAAACCGACACTGCCCCCCTATTCAGCCTCAGTCACGCCTCCGAAGTATCATTTCAGCCCTTCTTTTTGCTGATGTACGCTTGCATGGCGGCAGTAACCTTTTTAACGTCTATCAAAGCCTTTAGAAATCTCAAAAAACGAAATTAAAGCAATCCCCCGACGTAAAACACTCCGTCGGGGGATCATTATTTTATAAAAATCAAGAATTAAGCTCCTGCGATTTGAGTATGCGCGAGCTGTTTATCAGCACCGCAAACGCACCCGCGTTGTGAAGCACAGAGCCTGCAAGCGCACTTATCACGCCGAAGGCGGACAGCGCGATCATCACAAGGCTGATGCTCATTGAAAGCGCGATGTTCTGATATATTATCTTGCGCGTCTGCTTTGCAAGCTTTATCGCAAACGGAATATTCATCAGATTGTTATTCATAAGGGCAATATCCGCCGACTGAATAGCAAGGTCCGAGCCCATAGCACCCATTGCGATTCCCACGCTCGCCTCTCGGAGCGCAAGCGCATCGTTGATGCCGTCGCCTACCGCAAGAACGCGATGCTCCTCGCCGCCGAGCTTTTGCATATGCGCAAGCTTATCCTGCGGCAAAAGCTTTGCGTGAAGCTCGTCGATGCCAACGCTGTCGCAAACACTCCTTGCCGCCTCCTCACGGTCTCCCGTGAGCATAACGGTGCGCTCAACGCCGATCTCCTTAAGCTCCGCAATACTCTTTGCCGCATTCTCACGCGGCGTATCGCCAAAGCACAGATATCCGAGAAGTTGATCCTTACGGGTAACGAAGCTGACACTTCCCGCCTCGCCCTTGCCCATTTCGGCAGGGATCTTATATCCGAGCGAGGAAAGCCAATCGCGGTTACCGAATCTTACGGTAAGCTCGCCGCTCTCGCCCTCCATACCGCTACCCGATATCTCGCGGACGCTCAAATCCGTGCGGTATTTGAGTCTTTCGTCCTTCCCGCACGCCGCGATAACGGCACGGGAAACGGGGTGAGTCGACGCGGACGCGACGGATGCCGCCGCCTCAAGCAGCTCACGCTCGCCGATGCCGTCAACGGGGCACGCGCTAACGAGCGCAAGCTCACCGACGGTGACCGTTCCCGTTTTGTCAAATACGACGGTGTCTATCTCGGTAAGCTCCTCGATGAATTTCGAGTTTTTGATAAGCACGCCGCGCTTCGTCGCCACGGAGAGAGACGCTATCATCGGCGCGGATGAAACGAGCATCTGTCCGCAGGGGCAGGACACGACGAGGATGGCTATCGCCTTCGACACGTCGGCGCTGACGAGCGCCGCACCCGCCGCGATTGCAAGCGCGAAGGGGATGTAGTACGCCATAAATCTATCGATTATTCGCGTTTCGGGAATGGATATTCCCTCGGACTCCTCCAGAAGTCGAAGTATCTTTGAAAACGAGGTGTCAACGTATTCCTTCGTCACCTCGACAACGATGCGACCGTCGAGATTGACCGTACCGGCATATACCTGCTCGCCTTTGCTTACAAAGAACGGCTGCGGCTCGCCCGTAAGCGATTTCTGGTCAACGTGGCTCTCGCCCGAAACCACAACTCCGTCGATAGCGATGCCGCTACCCGGCTTTATCACGATTCTTTGTCCGAGCTTCAGCTCGCGCGCGTCAATAACGCTTTCCGTGCCGTCAGCCGCAAGGAGAATTGCGGTGGTCTGCTGCATCTTTTTAAGTCCGTCGATAACGTCGCGGCCGCCCATAATGCTTCTTTCCTCAAGCAGATGCACCGCGTTGAGTATCAGCGGAATGAGCAGAGCAAGTATCAGGTCCTGATTGAAAACGCAGGCTATTATCGCAATAGCGACGAGTATCTCCATCGCGTTTTTGAGGTCGCGGGAGAAAATACCCTTGACTGCCGTTATCATAACGGGAACGCCCTCGATAAGGAAACCGAGGAAGTACAAAAGCTGGGGAACGATTGTGTACGCGCCCTTGTAGACGTAAGTGTAGAGAAGTCCCACGCCGAGGCACGAAAGTGATATCAGGGCGCAGACTATCTCGACGGCAAGCTTTTTCTTGCTTCTCTCGTTGAGATTGTCGCGCGACAGAGCCTCAAGGCTCTTTTTTCCTATATTATCTATATTTTCCATACTGCCTCCTTACGCCAAGGGCTTGAGGAATATCTTCATCTCGCCGTCCTCGACCACGCGAACGTAGGCAAGACGCTTCAAGAACGTGGTGAGCTTGTTGCTGTATATACGCGCCTTTACGACCTCGGGGTTCGCCTCGTATTCCTCAAGAACGCCCCAGAATTCGTAAAGCTCGGAATTTGCATTCGCGCTCTTTTCAGCGAGAGTGACCTTAGCCGAGGCTATTTCGTTGTTTGCGCTGGTGTTCGCGTTGGCAATGACCTTGGTGCGGTACTGCGCCGCCTCCTGAAGCATGGTCGCCGCCTGAACGGTGGACGAGTTTACCTGCTCGTAGATACTCTTGACCTCGGCGGGCATGGAGACCTGCGTAAGCTCAAGAGTGCTTATGGTAACGCCGATGTCCGCCGCCTTAAGCTTTGCCGCCGCGCTGTTCAGCACGGATGCGTTGAAATCGTCCTTACCGTCGGTAAGCAGGCTGTCAACGCCAAGCGTTGCCGCCTCGGTTATCATAGCGTTGCTGACGCTCGCGTTGATGATGGAGCTTACGTCCGCAACGTGCAAAGCGTAAGAAACGGGGTCGGAGATAACGTACTTGACCGACGCCGATATTACGGCAATATTCTGGTCACCCGTTATAACGTAGCCGCCGCTGCTGCCCGACATAATATTTCCGTCGGTGTAGTGGGTGGTAACGAGCTGTTCGATAACGCTGTCGGTGGGGATCATCACCACCTCGTCGATTATGTAGGGGAATGCGAGCAAAAGTCCCGGCTTGTGGACCTGCTCCTCGTAGCTGTCGCCGACTATCTCGCCAAAGCGCAGTATGACAGCCACGTTGCCGCTGTCGACTATCTTAAGTCCCGACAGGGCGATACATATCACGACCGCGACGACGAGAATAATAAAATACTTCGTCAGCGAGCCGAGTATGTCGGCAAAAAGAGTCTTTTTCTTTTTCATATCAGCTCTCTCCTGCGGCTATTTCGGGAATTTCCACCTTCGCCGCCTCGGTGATAAGCTCACCGACTGCGGATACGAGTGCCTTCTTATCCTTTTCGGGAAGCTGAGACAGAATGTAGCTGAGGTCGTAGATAACGCTCTCCTCGCCGCCCGACGTCATACTGTCGGAGTATTTTTCGAGAACGTTGAAGGGGTATTCGTTCATCTTGACGATGAGGACGGTGCGCTGGTCCACAGCACCGATAACGGTATCAAGCTCCTTTAAGAACTTATAAAGGTCAAGGTTTGCGGACTGCGCGGCGGCGTATATCTTTGCAACCTCGGTCTCCGCCTCGGCAAGGATCTTTGCCGCCTCGGTAGTACCCTGCGCGACGATCTCCGCCGCCTCGCGGTCTGCCTCGGTGGTTATGTTGCTTGCCTCAAGACGTGCGGCGGCAAGGATAACGTCGATGTCGGTCTGACGCTCCTGACGCATCTGGTCAAATACGCTCTCAAGGTTGGTGTCGGGCAAAGACAGACGGAGAATGCTTACGTCGGTAATGCTGACACCGTAGTTTTTCAGGCAGTTTTCCTTGACTCGCGCAAAGATCTCGTCCTGAATCTGATTTATCTTTATCTGTTCCTTGTCAAGAGAAACGATGGAGGTAAGATCGTATCCGCCAAGCACGCTGTTGGTCGCGCTGAACACCTGATCTCTGATGTTGGTAGCGATAGAGCCGCGCGCGCCCACGCTGTTGTGGTAGAACACGGGGTCCTCGATCTCCCAGAGAACGTAGGACTGAATGATGATGTTTCGCTTGTCCTTGGTGGTCGTTTCAAGGCGGTTGGACTCAAGATACTGAAGTCTTGCGTCGTAGGTGACTACGCTCTCAAATGGCCACGGAAGCTTGAAGTAAAGTCCTGCCTCGGTTATTTCCTCGCGGACCGCGCCGAAGCGGAGAATGACGGCACAATCGCCCTCTCTGACCTGCGTGGTGAAGCCGAACCAAACGAGAACGGCAACTACCGCAAGCGCGATAACGTATTTCATAACGGTAACGCCGACGGAAGAGCCTTCCTTTTTAGCCTTTACCTTGGGTTCTTTTATTTTCTTGCTCATTTTATATTCCTTTCACGCGGGTCATTCCGCCGCGACGTAATCATTTGCGGATGTAAAGTAGATGTTTGAGGTGTCAATTCCTTCGCCCACCAGAACGAGATCCGCATTCTTGTACGCGGTGGTGAGTGCGTTGAGGTATTTGTAGTAGCGGTAATTGCCGGGGTACGCCTTGTCCGCCGAAACGCTTGCCATAAACTCGGCAACCTCGGAGTTGGCGGCGGCAATTTTTTGCAGCTTCATCGCCTTGTTTGCGTTGACGGTCTTGAGATATTCCCTTCTCGCCTCGGACTTGCGCACCTCGGCGGTCGCCTGCGCCGCAAGGATTATCTCCTGCGCCTGAATCTCGGCGCTTATCATCTGCTGATATATGTCGGCAACGTCAACGGGGGGGTGTATGCTTTCAAGCACGACTCCAACGACGGAAAGTCCCGTGCCGCACGCCGCCATCTCTGCCGTAAGCTCCTCGTGGAAGCTTGCCGAGAACGCCTGACGGTCGGCGGAAAGTATCGTGTTGAGGTCGGTGTTTATCGTTCTTTCGGTAATAAGCTCGTACGCCTTCGCGCTGAGTATCGACGCGGGCGAGGCGGAGCTTGCAAGGTACTGTCTGAGGTCCGCTATCTTATATTCGATGCGGAGGTTTATCGCAACGACCTCGTTTCCGCTTCCGAGCAGGAGCTTGTACTCCTCGCTGTTATGTCCCTCGGTCCAGAGGTTGTCCGCGGTAGTGACCGAGTCGTAGCCGACGGTTATCTTGTTGACCGTTTCGGTATCGTATATCTCGACCTTATCAAAGGGCCACGGCAGAGTGAAGTGAAGTCCCGCGTCAAGCGTTTCCTCGCGCAGATGTCCGAGGCGGTAGACAGCGCCCTGCTGATTTGCCTCGACCATCACGATGCCCGTCGCGCCCCAGAAGATGAGCGCACAGCAGATTATCGCGGCGGGAACGAGCGCCTTGATGAATTTGATGCTCCACAGCGAGCGCATGGTCATTCCCGTATTTTCCTCAAGGTAGTCCATAACGCCGACGCCGCTTTCCTCGCTCGCCATATTGAACATGGGAACGGAAACGTCGGGGAATTCGCTGAACTCGCGGCGAATGAGCCTCGTCGCCATCGTTATCAGCATAAAGACGGACTGATAAACTATCTCGACAGCGGCGGCAATAGCGAGCCAAGAGGTGAGGTCGAAAAATCCGAGGAGCTTGAGCGTCATCGTGAGCGCGGAAAGCACAAGCGCTATGCGGCAAACGCCGATAGCGGTACGCAGGTTGCGGATGACGGCGGCGCTGTAGCGGCTTGCGCCCTCGGCGGAATGCTTGCACCATTTATCAACGATGATGAACAGCACGAAGAACACGACCTCGGCTACGGGAAGCACGGCGCTGAGCGCATAGACCTCGCTTGTGCCCTTGTACGACGTCCAGAACCAGATATTCGCGCCCGCGGTGAGCGCCACCGTGAATATCGCGGCAACCTTTGCGTGATAGATATTCGAAAGACCTATCATATCAAGTATTCGCCAAAGCACGCCGAGGACGGCGTTGTTTGGCGGCTCGCTTGCCTTTTCCTTTTTCGGAAGTCTGTCGCAAAGCAGAATCAGCAACAGATTGACCGCCGCGGGAAGAAGCTGGCAGATGCCAAGCAAGAGAAGCGGCAGATATTTCGAATATGCGTAAAGTGCGATATGTGCCGCACCCGACACGGCAAGGAGCAGAGTGGTTACCACCGCTGATGCCGATATTGCATTCTTTTGTTTGATTTTTTTCATTTTCAGGGTATTACCTTTCTTTTGAGAGGGTTATGAGTCCGCGCCGCGATAAACGACGAGCGCTTCCTCTGCGAATATTTTGTTTCCTGCGGCAAGCTCCAGATGTGTAAATTCGACGTCCGTGCCGTAATAAGTCACGACCGCAAGCTCGGCGCAGAATGCAAACGCATCTTGTCCGACCTTTGAAAGCGTCCTCGGCACTATCGTCTCCGCAAGCATCACGCAGTTTTGGAACGCGCTCTCGCCTATCAGAACGAGGCTGTCGCCAAGGTCAACGCGAATCACCTTATTGCAGGCAACGAACGCTTCCTTGCCGACGGTAAGCACGGAGCCGAGCGTCACGCTCTTCATCTGCCGCGCGGCGAACGCGCCGCCCGCAATATGCCTTACGCCGTCGGGAATCTTGACGTGCGGCGAGCTTCCGTTATATTTTATAAGCACGCCGTCGCCAACGGTTACAAACTCGCCCGTTTGCGCATCAAACCACGGCGTTCCGTAAAAGGCGTCAAGCCCTATCGACCAGACCGACTTGCCGAAGTCCACGCCCACAAGTGCGCTACAGCCCGAAAACGCGCCGTCTCCGATAATTTCAAGGCTGTCGGGGAGCTTTACGGAGGTGATGTCCTCCCTGCCCTCGAAAATCGAGGCGGCAAGCTCCACTACGGGCATTCCGTCAAGCTTTTCGGGAATCACCACGTCGCCCGTGCCGTTATAGTCGACAACGACAACGCTTCCGTCGTCGTATTTTCGGTATCCGATATCCGTGCCGAAGCGTTGGTCGCTCGTCAGCGCGCGCGATTTTATCGCAAACGCCTCGCGCGGAGCTTCACAGCCCGAAAAAAGCAAAAGTGCGGCAAAAATTATGGTAAGAAGCTTGATTTTCTTCATCATCACACCTCCTACGGTCTTGCGCCGTACGCGATAGACGCGCCCGTCATATGCGTATTTCCGAGCTCTATATCTATCTTTGCAAAATCGTCCGCGCTTCCCGCGTATTTCACAGAGGTAAGAATGAGGCACGCGCCAAACGCGCTGTCGCCTATCTCAGTAAGCGAGTCGGGAAGGTAGATGGTACGAAGCCTGCTGCACGACATAAACGCGCACTCGCCAATACGGCTTACGTCGGCGGAGATAACTACGCTTTCAAGCTTGCGGCAGGCGTAAAATGCGTTAGTGCCTATCACAGTTGCCTTGCCCGATATCTCAACGCCCGTTATCTCGTTATTTTCCGCAAACGCATCCGAAACGTACTTAACGCCGCGCGGTATCTTGACGCTTCCGCCGCTTCCGTTGTATTTTACAAGTACGCCGTCGCCCACGGTCACGAACTCGTCCGTTTGCGCGTCAAGCCACGGTGTACCGTAAAACGCAGAGCTTCCCACCGCCTCAAGCGTTGAGTCCTCCTCAAGAGCGTACAGCGAGGCACATCCGTAAAATGCACGGTCGCCGACGGACGTTATTTTGCCGATATCCACGCCCGTTACGGACGTGCAGCCGTAAAACGCCTCGGCGGGAATTTCACGAAGTCCGCCAAGCTCCACGCTGCAAAGCGAGTAGCAGTTGTAAAACGCCTGATCCCCGATAACGATATCGCCGTCGGGCAGGTCCACCTTGCTAAGACTTGAGCCGCCGTAAAACGCACACGCGCCGATCTCCGTCAGGGTTTCGGGAAAGTCTATCTCGCAAAGCGAGGGACACGCCCAAAACGCCGAATCGAATATCTTGACGAGCCCCGTAGCTCCGTTCACGCTCGAAAGCATCGAGCAGCCGTAAAATGCAAAAAAGCCTATGTTTTCAAGTGCCGAGGTAGCGTCAACGCGCACAAGCTCGGTACAGCCGTAAAACGCATTTTCGCCGATAGTGCGCAGATTTGCGCCGAGTTTTACGTAAACGAGGTATCCGTCGGCGGCAAACGCTTCGTCACCAATGGCGGTAACGGGGTGAGAGTCGATAACGTCGGGCACGATAAGCTCGCGCGTGCCGTCACGCCGCCCCGTTATCGTAACCTCGCCGTTATCGTACACGTCGTAGAAAAGTCCGTCGGGTGAAACGAGCCCTCCCGAAACCAGCACCGCCGCAGTCGTATCCGCGGGCTCGCTTTGCGCGGGCGTACACCCGAAAAGCGAAAGCAGCACCGACAGCACCAATATAATCACGTTTATGTTTTTATGCTTCATTTGGTAGCCTTATTTGGATATATTTATTTAGAATATTATATCATTATACTTATTTTTTGTCAATATTATATAATAAAAAAGCGGCGCTCGCGCGCCGCTTTTTTGTTTGGTAATTTATACCGTTTCTGCCTCTTCCGCTTCTTCGTCAATCTCCATATCCGCCTTTAGCACCTTGTTGCATCTGACGTTTATGAAAAGAACTCTCTGGAACTCGGTCTCGGTAACGGTAATGTCAAGCTCCTCGAAGCTGAAGGTGTCGCCAACCTCGGGAATCTTTCCAAGCGCCTCCATTACCCAACCGCCGACGGAGATGTTATCACTTTCGACGTTTATTTCAAAGTTCTCGCAGAAATCGGAAAGATTCATCGTGCAATCTATGCGATAATTATCATCCTCAAGCTTTTCAAGCTCGTTTTCGACCTCATCGTGCTCATCCCAGATATCGCCGACAAGCTCCTCAAGAATATCCTCCATCGTAACGATACCAAACGTTCCGCCGTACTCGTCGAGCACTACGGCGATGTGGGATTTGTTCTTTTGCAGAAGTCTTAAAAGGTCGTCTATCTTCTCGCTCTTTTGCGTGAACACGGGGGGAGTGATTATATCGTCAAGATCGCCGCCGTATATTCCGCTTGAGGTGTAAAAATCCTTCTGATGTATCACACCCGTGATGTTATCAATGGACTCGTCGTATACGACGAGGCGCGAAAATCTGGTCGCCTGAAAAACGGATGCGATCTTTTCCTTCGATGCGTCGCGGCTGACAGCCTCGATATCCACGCGGTGAGTAAGAATATCCTCCGCCTTGCGCTCGGTAAACTCGATAGCGTTCTGGAGCAGAGTGCTTTCCTCCTCGTCGATGCTTCCGTCCTGCTGGATCTCCTCAACGAGCATAAGAAGCTCCTCCTGCGACATTTTGGACTCCTCCTCCGCCTTGAATATCTTCAAAACGAGCTTGCGCCACAGAGAAAAGATGAAGTTAAAGGGTGTAAGCAGGAATATCAGCGCGTTGATAATGGGAGCTGAAAACATAGCGAATTTTTCGGGGCGGTCCTTTGCCACGCTTTTAGGCGTAATTTCGCCAAAGATGAGGACCGCTACGGTCGTAACGACCGTGGAAAGCGTAGTTCCGAGGTCGGTGCTCTGCGCAATATCAATAAAGAACGCCGTACATACAGCGGTAAGAAGGATATTTACCAGATTGTTTCCGATGAGGATCGTGGAAAGAAGAGTGTCATATTTTTCCGACAGACGCAGAGCAAGCGCCGCGCGCTTGTCGCCTTTCTCTGCCAAGCTCTTCATTCTGGTCTTGTTGAAGGTGGACATTGCCGTTTCCGTCGCAGAAAAATACGCCGACATAATAAGGCAGAAGAACATGATCAACAACGAGGGTAAATGGTCCATAATAGGTTTTTTTCTCCTTAATTTATAGCGGAAGTCCGCTTATTTTTTAATTTAAGCGCAAAAAAGCATACCTGCAACGCCGCGCGTTCAGATATGCCTCACATATGAAAATTGTCGATTATGTAATTGCAACTGTCGTTACAACAACTGTCGCCGTCCATAGTCTTATCTTTTCTCCGTTTGCTTAAATTTTACCGTTTTATCGGTAATTACTATACATTATAGCAGAATTGCTCGAATAAGTCAATAGTTTTTTTCAAAAAAATACGGGTGCGCGCGGCGCACCCGTATTTTTAAGTAATAATTAGTCCTTCTTGCGAGCAATTGCTACAGCGCCAACGGCTGCCACGGCAACGATTGCAAGGGAGATGCTGGAGCCGCATCCGCCCTCTTCTGCCGCGGTAGTAACCGTGGGAGCGGGAGTGGTTGCGGGAGCGGTAGCGGGGGTGGTGTCAACCTTGGGAGTGGTCTCGTCGCCGCCTGCGGTGGTATCGTCGCCGCCCGCGGTGGTGTCGTCACCTGCGTCCTCGGTGGTCTCCTCGCTCTCGGGAGCGGTAGTACCGGGAACGTCGTAGGGCTTACCGAAATCAGCCATAATAGCCGCAACGCCTGCGTCGATAGCAACCTGATCGGTATACTCGAAGCCTGTAGCGGTCTCGGAAGCGGTGTACGCGGAAGAGCCTGCTACTACGGGGTTGTGGAGTATCTTAACGTTCTCAAGGGTAATAAGTCCCGTGGAGGGATACTGGCAGATGGGGTCTGCACCTGCGGTGGAAAGCACCTCGCCCGTGGTCTCGTCAACGGTCTTGAAGGGAGAGTAAACTCCGCTTACGAAGCTGTCGTAAACGCTGATGGTGCTGGTGCTGGTGGTACGGGAAACGAGTCCGGCTACGCCGTACTTATCGCTTGCCTTGTCGGTAGTGCTGACGTTACCCGTGTTTGCGCACTTATACATAATAACGTTTGCCTTACCGCCGAGAATACGGGAGATAAGACCTCCTGCCATCTCACGCGCGGTGATGTCGCCCGTGTTGATGCAACGAACCATCATAAAATCGCAATGCTGGTTAACGTTACCAACGATACCTGCGGCGTAGTGGATGGTGGTGGTGATGTCACCGTTGTTTACGCAGTCGATGAAGTTTGCGTGGAGGTAACCACTTGCAAGGTCAGCGTTACCGATGATACCGCCAGCCTGCTCGTTGGAGATGATGTTACCGTTGTTTACGCAGTTCTTGAAGGTGATGTAGTTCTCGTTATCGGTAGAGCCGACGATACCTGCAACGCGGTTGGTGTTGGCGGATGCGTCAACGTTTACGTTGTTGGTGATGTTCTCAAGAAGTACGGGATTATCATCAAAGCTTCCGTTGATAGCGAGAATGATGGGGCATTTGTCAATAGCCTCGGTGTTTACGGTGGTAAAGTTAGCGATGATAGCACCGCCGCCTACGTCGTTGAACATAGTGTTCTTAACGGTGATGGTGTGACCGTTGCCGTCAAAGGTGCCGAAGAAGCCCTCTACGGAGGTCTCGCATACGGAGTCGCTCATAAGCTTGAAGTTACCCTCGCCGTAGCTCAGGTTAGCCTTCTGCGCGAATTCTTCCCAGTCCTTACACTCTACGGGAGCATCAGCGGATGCGCCGATAGCGGTAGCCGCGAGAAGAGCCGCAAGCATAGTGATTGTGATGATCACGGAAATAATTTTCTTCATAAGTTCCGTTCCTTTCTGAATTTTGTGATTTGTGGGCACTTGCCTAACTATATTTTACCATCCATAAATAATTATGTCAACACTTTTTATTTTGGCAAGTTGCACAAAAAAGCGCAAGCTCGGCTTGCGCGTTGATATAAATCCCTTGCGGGATTTTCGATATACGCCTTCGGCGCACGATATGTTTGCTTCGCGAGCGAGGCATATCGACAAACCTTCTCGCTTGCGAAAAAAGAACGGGGAATTTTAAAATTCCCCGTTAAGTTGTAATTTATCAGAGAGAGCCGGAAGAGCCGAGAACGTTTGCGATCTTGTGCTGAACCATCTTCTTGACCTCTGCGCGAGCTACGGTCAGGTAGGTTCTGGGATCGAATACGTCGGGCTGCTCGGTCATAACGCGGCGGATGCCTGCGGTCATTGCAAGGCGGATGTCGGAGTCGATGTTGATCTTACATACTGCCATGCCAGCTGCCTTGCGGAGCTGCTCCTCGGGGATACCAACTGCATCGGGGAGCTTGCCGCCGAGAGCGTTGATCTCCTTAACGTACTCCTGAGGAACGGAGGATGCGCCGTGAAGAACGATGGGGAACTCGGGAAGTCTCTTCTCGATCTCGGCAAGGATGTCGAAACGGAGAGGCGGAGGAACGAGGATACCCTCCTCGTTTCTGGTGCACTGCGCGGGAGTGAACTTGTACGCGCCGTGAGAAGTACCGATGGAGATAGCGAGGGAGTCAACGCCCGTGCGGTTTACAAACTCCTCAACCTCCTCGGGACGGGTGTAAGAGGAATGCTCTGCAACAACGTCGTCCTCAACGCCTGCGAGAACGCCAAGCTCACCCTCAACTACTACGCCGCGTGCGTGAGCGTACTCAACGACCTTGCGGGTGAGAGCGATATTGTCCTCGAAGGAGTGGTGAGAGCCGTCGATCATAACGGAGGTGAAGCCGCCGTCGATGCAGGACTTGCAGATCTCGAAATCCGCGCCGTGGTCAAGGTGAAGTGCGAGGTCAACGCCGCTGTCAGCGATAGCAGCCTTTGCAAGAGCCATAAGATACTCGTGCTTTGCATACTTGCGTGCGCCTGCGGATACCTGAAGGATGACGGGGGACTTTTCAGCCGCAGCCGCCTCGGTGATAGCCTGAACGATCTCCATATTGTTTATGTTGAAAGCACCGATAGCGTAGCCGCCGGCGTATGCCTTCTTGAACATTTCCTTGGTTGTAACAAGTGCCATTTTTAATTTCTCCTTGTGTATATTTTTTTACCAAAGTATATTCTACACTTTTTTGCGAGAAAAATCAAGTCAAATATAGCACAAAAGCAAACTTTTTTGCACTTTTTTTGAAAAAAAGCGTATTTTTCTTCGTTTATCCCATCGCAGAGCCGTCCGTCGCGGCAGTTGCGGCGGGCAATGACGTATCTGCCGAGGCAACGCCGAGCCCGAAGCTTACCGCGATGGCGGCGTTCACCTCGTTCATCAACCCCTCGTCGAGATGCCCCATCTTCTCCTTGAGTCTGCGCTTGTCAAGCGTTCTTATCTGCTCCAGCAGTATCACCGAGTCGCGCGCAAGCCCTGCCCTTTCGGCGTATATGTCGATATGTGTGGGCAGGCGCGTTTTCCCCATTCTTGATGTAATCGCGGCGGCAATGACGGTGGGGCTGTATTTGTTGCCAACGTCGTTTTGTATTATCAGCACAGGGCGAAGTCCCCCCTGCTCCGAGCCGACCACGGGCGAGAGATCGGCGTAAAATATATCTCCTCTTTTTATGCTTTGCATATTCATTTTCTGCTCCTTGCGGGTTTTGCTTACGTTCATATTTTTACCGCCCGCCGCTCGTCTTAAACAGACGCACGGAATTTTGCGGTAAGGAATTTTTACCCTCTGGTAGCAGTATATGTGAAAACACCGTTGGTGTTTTCACGGTGAAATCCGACTTCGTCGGGTGAAATCCACCTGCGGTGGATGAAATATTTCGCTACGCGAAATGTGAAATATTTTGCTTCGCAAAACGTGAAGGTAGCTTTTTGCAAAGCAAAAAGCATTATAAAACGAAAGTGGTTGACACCTCGCGGTCTCAACCACTTTTTTCCTTCATATTTGCCGCAAGGCAAATACATCATTCATCATACGCCGAAGGCGTATATCATATTTGCCGTAAGGCAAATACATCATTGAAAACGCAACGCGTTTTCTATCGCTTCGTTCAGCTCGTCGGCGGTCACCGAGCCCTGCTGGGTAAAGGTGATAACGCCCTCGGCGTTGATAACGACGGTCATCGGGTAGCTTCCCATTCCGCCGAGGATATCGTAATAGGAAAGTCCGTTTACCAGACGGTCCTGATAGAACTTTATCGCGTAATCCGCGTATTTCGTCTGCGCCGCGCTGAGATCTGCTTCATTATTTATAAAATCCTGAACTATCTCGCCCTCGTAAATGTACGAGTGAACGGCGATTATCTGCACGTCCTCGCCGTAGTGGAGCGCCGCCTCGTTAAAGTGCGGAAGCTCGGCAAGGCACGGACCGCACGAGGTGTACCAGAAATTGAGAACGGTCACCTTGCCGCGCAAGTCCTTGATATTGAACACCTCGCCCGCCGCCGTGCCGCTTGAGGCGTAGGTGGTAAGGTCCTGATCGTAGCAAAGGCTTCCGACGGTATTGCCGTACGCCACCTCGCTGTCCGCGGGGGGCGCGGGCGGCTCTATCGTAGGCACTTTATCAATAAAGTTGTAGTAAATAAGCGCACCCGCAAGCAGAGCCGTGGCAAGCACGCCGCCGACTATCTTGACTATCCGCATACGCTTTTGGCGCTTATTTTCAACGCTTTCCTTTTGCTCCGCCGTAGCCTCGTCGCCATCAAGTATGGCAACGTCACTCGGCGCAAGCACGAAGCGCGAGCCCTTCCACTGTATAGCCTTGGGCGTACAGTACGACATACATTCGCCGCAGGAGATACACTCGCGGTCGCCGACCTTTCTTACGTCGAGCTTGCATTTGGTAATGCAAAGTCCGCAGTTGGTGCATTTGGACTCGTCAAGCTTGATACCGAAAAGGCAGAATTTATTGAAAAGACCGTAAATCGCGCCCATCGGGCAGAAGAAGCGGCAGAAGAAGCGGTAAATGAACACCGACGCCACCACAAAGCCGACGAGAAGCACGAATTTCCAAGTGAAAAGCGGGCCGAGCATTCCAAGCTGGGACTCGTTTGCGCTGTTGGAGAGCAGACCGACCGCGCCCTCAAGCGTACCCGCGGGGCAAATGTACTTGCAAAAGCCGGGAAGCGGGAAATTAAGCCCCGCAAAGATAAGGGGAATTGCGATAACGAACACCGCAAGGATTATGTATTTAAGGTACGAAAGAACGTAAGTTACGCGGTTTTTCTTCAGCTTCGGCGTTTTTATCTTGTAAAGCATATCCTGAATAAAGCCGAAGGGGCAAAGGAAGGAGCATATCCAGCGTCCGAACATCAGTCCGTAGAGCATAATTATGCCGAAAATATAAAACGGAAGCGTTTTTCCGCTGCTTGCAAGCGCGTTTTGGAGTGCGCCGAGCGGGCAGGCGGCGGATGCGCCGGGGCAGGAATAGCAGTTTATACCGGGCGCGCACATGGATTTTAAGTCACCCGTGTATATCTTGCCGTTGCCAAAGCCCTTGAGGTTCGCGTTAAAGAGCAGAGCCGCGTAAAGCTGAACGTATCTGCGCTTCGTGGGGCGGTGGTCGTAGAGCCATTTAAGATATCTTTTCATACTTACCCCCTTATCCCAGACCTATGCACTCGGTGCATATCGCAATGGCCTTGGCAAGCACGTCGGCAAGTCCGCCGTTCCATACACCGATAACGATAAATACCGCGGCAAGCGCAAAAACGCAGATGCGCACGATGCGTATGATTTTTGGATGGGTATTTTTTTCGGAAATATCGTCGTCATTCCCTTCGCCCTTTTTCGCAGATGCTTCAAGCAGAGCGATCTCACGAAGGACGCTCGCCTTGACGAGAGAAACGAGCAGAACTCCAACGCCGAGCGCGACGGTGACGCAGGGCAAAAACAGCTTCGTAAACGCTATAACGGAGGGATTGGGATTTTGCGCGTCAAGATAGAAATTATCGCCGTTCAGCATATAAATAACTATCGGAACGGCGCAGAGCGCCCATACGGCCGTGCCTATTATCTGCATAGTGTGGCGAAGCCTTGCCTCGCGGCGCGCCTCGTCCGTTATCTCGCGGCGCAGGCGCAAGCGCGAGAGCTTGACCGAGAGAGAGGGAGCTTCCGCGGGCGGCTTTTTGTATCGGGGCATAAAGATCGACAGCGCAAATCCGCCGATTATCGCGCCAAGGCAGATGAACACGGGAATTTTTATCGCCTCAAACTGCGCTCCTATGCTTTCGTAGGTGAAGGGACGGTCGCCGCTTTGGTATATGGTTACGCAGGAGACGGCAAAGCATACCCCAAGTATCGCCACGAGCACCGCAACGCCGACGGCGTATATCAGGTGTATTCTGGATTTTAATTCTTCGGACATTTAATACCTCTTGACTTAAGATACTTAAATTATACCATAAAGGAAAAATTTCGTCAATCTTTTTATTTTGATTCCTCGCGCTCCGCGTAAAAAAGATACTGCTGTGCAAGTCCCGCAAAATCGCCCAGCGCGGCGGGGTCAAAGCCGTATTTCTCAATAACGCGCCTTATCCACACGTCAACGGGGAACGCATCAAGCTTTCCAAAGCCGAAAAGGAGCGTGCAGGCGGCAACCTTCGGACCTACGCCCGATATCTCTTCAAGCATTTTTGAAGCCTCGGCGGTGGGGGCGGCATATATCTCGCTAAAGGATATCCGACCGTCGCACACACGTCTTGCGGCGTCGTATATGTATTTTGCGCGGAAGCCCGTTTTCAGCTCGCGAAGCACGTCCACCCCCGCCGCGCAGATCGCCTCGGGCGTGGGGAAGGCGTACTCGGTCGCACGTGCGCCGTGGTCAAGCATATCCGAGGTATCTATCGGCTCGCCAAGCCGCTCGCAAAGGGCGCGGATAAGAGATTTGATGCGCGGAATATTGTTATTTTGCGAAATAATGAAGGAGCAAAGCGCTTCCCACGAGTTCTGCCGCAGTATGCGTATGCCGCGACCGACCTCGGCGGCGTAGGATAGGCGCGGCGCGTCCGAGTGGGCAAGGATGTCGCGCCTTATCGCCGCCATATCCGCGTCAAGCGCGAAATATCCGCGCCAGATATTATAAAAATCCCCCTCGTCAGCGCCGTATATGATCACCTCGTCGCCGTCCTGCGCCACCGAGATATAGCGTTCAAAGGCAACGCCGCCGTATTCTGCGGCGTGGGAGCTACCCTCGACCTTGTCAAAGCGGAACGCCTGACCGCATTCAAAAATCGCGCAAACGTCGAAAAAATCCACGCCGCGAAGCCTTACACTTTGCTTGTCGAAATATATTTTCTCCGAAATGGTCTGCATTTTGTTTTTTATCCTTGATATATCATAAATTTTCTGCTATAATTAACTACGTATACATTATACAATAAAATACGATGGATTTCAAGACGGAGTTAAGATGAATCAGATATACACTATACCGATAAACGAGCATTTTGATATGAGCCGCGACGACCACTCCTGCGGTTGCGCCGTTTGCTCGCTCCTTCGTATGCTTGAGGAAAACGAGCTTGAGCTGATACTCGGCGCGTCGATGATGGAGCCCGACGTGCGCATACAGACCAACAAGCAGGGCTTTTGCGCAACGCACAGCAATATGATGTTCGAGCGCAAGAACCGACTCGGAATGGCGCTCACGCTTGAGAGCCACCTTGCCGAAATACGCCGCGAGATAGCGGACAAGCCGCTTCTCGTTACGGGCTACCCCGCACGCTCGCGTATTGCCGAGCTTGAGGAAAGCTGTTACGTCTGCGGCAGAGTAAACGCAAATTTCACCTTACTTATAGACAACCTTATATATCTTTGGAGCACCGACGAGGCATTCAGGGAGAAGTTCTCCGCCCAGCCGTACTTCTGTCTGCCGCACTTCCGCGCGATGCTTGAAGTCGCCAAGGCAAAGCTCTCCAAAAAGAGCTACGGCGAGTTTTCAAAGGCGGCGCAGGCGGTGGTGCTTCCCTACTTCGACTCGCTTTGCGAGGACGTTTCGTGGTTCTGCAAAAAGTTCGATTACCGCTATGACGACGAGCCGTGGGGCAACTCCAAGGACGCGGTAGAGAGGGCGATGAAGTTTTTACGCTCCGATCTGCACAGAAAAAACAAATAAAGGAATAATTTTCTCAAAATTACAAATAATAGAGGTGTGAAATGATAGATCTTTTGTCACTCCACAAGCAATTTATACTCACGCATCTGGGTGAGGGTGACGTTTGCGCCGATTTTACGATGGGAAACGGCTACGACACCGAATTTCTCTCAAAGACCGTCGGCGAGCGCGGCAAGGTCTACGCCTTCGACGTTCAAGCGCAGGCGGTGGAGTCCACGCGCACGCGGCTTCGCGAGGTCGGCTGTCCCGACAACTACACGCTGATTCTCGACTCCCACCACAACGCCGCGAAATACATCAACGAGCCGATAAAGGCGGGAATGTTCAACCTCGGTTGGCTGCCCGGCGGCGACAAGAGCATCACCACGATGCGCGAGACCACGATGCCCGCGATAGAGGCGGCAATATCGCTTCTCGGTGACGACGCGGTGCTGACCGTAGCGGTCTATCCGGGTCACCCCGAAGGAGATGCCGAGGGCAAGATGATAGAGGAATATTTCTCCTCGCTGTCCCGCTTCAAGCTTTGCATTACCAAAATAAAGATCGTAAATTCTCCCACGTCTCCGTATTTTTTCCTTATCGAGACGAAGGCGAAAAAATAAATCAACCATATAAATATAAGGAAAGGAGGCGCAAAAATGACGGGAAAGGACAGGATGGTCGCTGACCTCAAGGCACAACACGAGGCAAAACGCAAGGACTACGAGGACAAGCAGAGGAAGGCGAGGATAGAAGCCAAAGCGCCGATAGTTGACCCTGCACTTTTTACGCATCTTGAAAACAACCGCCGTGCCGCGCCCCCGCAACAACCACAGCGTCCTCAACAGCCGAGACCGCAACAGCCGCAACATCCTCAACAGCCGCCAAGGTCGCAGGCGCAAGCGCAAGGTATGCCGCGCTCCGGACCGAGTGCGCCACCCGTACCCCCAAAAGCTCCGCGCCGCGAGGGTGCGCCCATAAATCCGGAGGCGGCGCGGCGTGCGGCGGCGGCTCGAGCCGCCGAGGCGGAAAGGCGCAAGCGCGAGAAAGCCGAAAAAGCAAAGAAAAAAGAAGAAAGAAAGAAAACCGTACTCGCCATAAAGCAGGCGGTAATGGGATATTTCGGCGTTTTTATATGTCTTTTGCTGATCATCTGCGCCATCGCCGCAAGCATTTTTCTGTTTGGGCTCACCTCGCACGACGAGGCGGAGCCGTTGCCCGACAAGCTTACGTACTACGCGGGCAAGGAAAAGACTACCATGCCGTATTCGTCGGTTTATATAAACGGAAAATACTTCGTTGATATGAGCGATATCGCCGCACGCGCGGGGCTTACCGCAAGCGGCGACAGCGAGACTATGATATTCTCCGCGCCGCCCGACGAAAAGGCTATCTTCACCGTCGGCGCGGGACACGCCGTCGTCAACGGTGCAAGCGTTAATATGGGTGCGCCGTGCTTTTTGCGCGACGGCTCGCTGTGGGTAAGTGCCGATTTTGCAAGCAGATACGTCAGCGGAGTCAGCATTACCCTTTCGGACGACAAGACCACGCTGACGGTGGAGGTGAGCGAGGGAGGCTCGTTCCTTCTCAAAAACGAAGCCCCGCTTGACACGCCCGCGGTGGACAAGCTCCCACCCTCGGCGGTAATACTGCCGAGCGACACGCCGCGATACGAGTTCACAAAGGACCTTTCTTCCTACTACAAATATATGGACCCCGCCGACCGCGATGCGTTTTTACTGCTTATAAACTCGTCGCACCCCGCCGACTCGACCTACGAGCCGCCCGATATCACGAGCGTTCTGAACTCCAAAAAGGGCAAAAACTACACGATGTCGCTCTACGCGGAAAAGGCGCTTGAGGCGCTTTTCATAGAAATGTACGCGGCGGGCTACACCGACGTGGTGGTGACTATGGCGTACCGCTCGTACGCGGCGCAGGAAAAGCAGTTCAACATATACGTTTATAACGAAAGATATTATTACAAAACGCATTTTGAAACGACGGGAAAATGGTTCAGCGACGAGGCGTACGACGTGCTCGGTAAGAGCTATATTAACGAAAAGTATATTTCAAAGGGAAAGACCACGCTGACCACCGACGATGCCGTGCGCGTCGCCTCCTCGTATTCCGCCGCTCCCGGCACGGGTGACCACCTGACGGGATTTTCCTGCGATATGCACAATCTTTCCTCGACCTCGGTGAAGTTTGAGAATGAGGAGGCATACGCATGGCTTCTTGAAAACGCGCACAAGTTCGGCTTTATCCTGCGTTATCCCAAGGGCAAGGAAAAGATAACGGGAATGAGCTTTGAGCCTTATCATTGGCGCTTCGTGGGTCAGTACCACGCGGCGGTCATGCGCGAAAACGGGCTCTGCCTTGAGGAATACGTGGCGATGCTTGAAAAGTGAAAACACCGTTGGTGTTTTCACAGTGAAATCCGTTCCGTAGGAACGGGTGAAATCCAACTTCGTTGGGTGAAATACGGCTTCGCCGTGTGAAATATTTTGCTTCGCAAAATGTTAAGGAAGCTTTTTGCGGTGCAAAAAGCAATTTATAAAACAAAAGCGGAAGAAACTCGCGTTTCTTCCGCTTTTAATTTTCTGCAAATAATTCGCTTATCGAAACGTCGAGAAGGGCGGCGATCTTCGGTATAAGGGCGATATCGGGGGCGTTTGACGAGGTCTCCCATTTTGAAACGGCTTGACACGTCACGCCGAGCGATTTTGCAAGCTCCGCTTGCGTTACACACCGCTCCTGACGTAATCGCTTTATATTTTTACCTATATCGACCATTTAAAATCCTTCCTCAAAATCAAAAAACGTGCGAAAGAAAAACTATATAAAACAATTATACTCAAATATTGAGTAAATGTCAATACTCAATTTATGAGTGTGGTAAGATTTTTATAGTACCGCGTATCGAGGAGGTCAGCATGAACTACCGCACGAGGATGAGAGCGTTAAGGGAGGATAACGACCTTACGCAGAAGGAGGTCGGCGCAATACTGAACAAATCCCAGCAGGGCTACAGTCACATCGAGGACGGACGCGCCGAGCTGAAAATAGACGACCTTATAACGCTTTGCCGCTTTTACGGCGTAAGCGCAGACTATTTTATCGGACTGTCCAATGAAAAAAATTAAAAGCGGAAGAAACTCGCGTTTCTTCCGCTTTTTTCCTTCATATTTGCCGCAAGGCAAATACATCATACGCGCTGCGCGCGGATATCATGCGCGAAGCGTATATCATATTTGCCGCAAGGCAAATACATCATTGTGAAAACGCTGTGCGTTTTCACTCCTCTTCCACTATCTCGTCGCCCTTTGCGTAGGGGAGCTTTATAGTCTGCGTCGGGTCGGCGGGGATATGCGTATGCACCCTCATCTCGTAATGCAGGCGCGTGTCGACGAAATAAAGCTCGTGCATACTGCCCGACGCCATTACCTTGTAGTGGCTCTTTGACGTGGGCCAGAAGCACACCGTGGGGTCTATCCTATCGTAAACGCCCGTGGTACAGCCGTCAAAGCCGTGGTGCGACACCTGCACGATATCGCTCTTCAGCGCCTTCGTGTATCGCTCGCAGATGACCTTCGACGCGGCGTAGCGCGCGTCACCGAGGAACATCACCGTCTGTCCGCCGATGGCAAGTCTTACGACCGCAGAGGTGTCGTTGTAGTAGTGAACTATTTCGGGGAAATGGTCGTCCTGCGTGTAGAAAACGTCGACGAGGACGTTCCTTATATAAAACTTCATTCCCGTATGGATGATGTACTTTTTCATATCGGGGAAAAGCTCGGGTATCTCGTTGAAATGAACGTGAGGAAGCGGCGGGTCGTAGGCGTTGTAAACACACGCGCGCGAGGCTACGTTGCAGTACATTGCCTCAAGCTCGACCTCGTCTCTGTGCTCGCGGCAGAACCTCACGAAATTTGCCGTGTGATCCCAGTGCATATGCGTAAGTATCCACGCGGCAACGCGGATCTTTCCGTCCGCCTCGCGCGTAAGGCGCTTCATAGCGCGGTAGAACTTTTCGCAGTCCTGTGCCTTATCGCCGCCGCCGTCCACGACGATGAACGAGCCGTCCTCAAGCGTAAGGAAATATCCGCTTCCGAAATTTCCCTCCTTGTACGCCATACCGAGCTGCGTCATATAGCAATCGCCCTTCTTCTCGGTGGGTATCGGCTCAAGCGAGGGGAGATTATAGCCGCCGTCAAGGCAAGTAACTACGCGGATAGCGCACTCGACGGGTACGAAATAGGTATGTATCTTGCCCTTTTTCGAGGTGTAGGTCGCAAAAACGTTGCCCTCGATATCGTTTTCATCGTAAAGCACAAATCCCTCGCCCTCAAGCTTTTGTCTGTATGCGAGAAAATCCGCAAGCGTCGCGTCGGGGTAGTACGCAAGCAGATGACCTGCGTTCTGGTCGTTGATATAGCCTACCTTAAGCGCGGGTTCGGGAAAATCGACGTACCAGCCGTCAAACGCGCAAACGCATCTTTCGGGCACGTCAGCCCCCTCGGTGATATGGCGGATGACCTCGTCGACCGCAAGCTCTGTCGTGGTATCGTTCCAGCCCGTAACGACGAGCCTTTTGCCGATAAGGGCGTAGCCGTACTCGTTGTACGCAAGGCCGTTAAGAAACTCGGCAGTTTCCTTTTCGTTCGTTTTGCCGACGAGAACAAGCTCCTCCTTGCCACAGATATCAACGGTTATGGGCGTTTCCACCTCGCGCTCTGCCATAGCGGCAACTATCTTCTGTGCGCAAAGCACCTCGAAATCCACCCTGTCCTTGCCGCCGCCAACTTCCTTGGCAACGTCGTCAAGACCGTATCTGTACGCTATTGAATAGCCGTTTTTTACAAGCTCGAAAACGTTCATTTTATTCCCCTTTCCCCGCGGTGAGCTTTATTATCAGGTCAATATCGTCGGGCTGTACCTTTGCCTCGTGGGCGGCACGGCAACGGCGTATCTCACCGCATTTTTGGCATTTATGGATGATTACGTAGCCCTTTTTTGCATCGGGCTCGGTGCGTATCGGCTCAAGCGCGCCGCCGCATTCGCAAAGGCGGTCGCCGGGATTTATATCTATATGCACCGACCAAAGGCAAAACGGACAATGATTTCTTGAAGTATATCCAAGCGGCTCGACCTCGCGCCCGCAATGCGCGCAAACGAAGCCGCTGTCGTTTTTTGAAAATCTTTTTGTGTCAAGTCCCATTTTTACTCCGAAATTTCAAAAAAACTCTTTAAGTTTTTCGCGTTTTGTAGTATAATGTTTACGTATATGTAATTATAACACCAAAAGCACCGAAAGGCAAGAGTTTTTTTGAAGGGAGAGAGATAAAATGAATGAAAAAAAGTTGCCCGAGCTTTTAGCTCCCGCAGGCTCTCCCGCGGCGCTTCGCGCCGCGCTGTGCGCGGGCGCGGATGCCGTGTATCTCGGCGCGGGCTCGTTTAACGCGCGAGTCAACGCAAAAAACTTTACCCTTGAGGCTCTGCCCGACGCGGTAGCCGAAGCGCACGAGGCGGGCGCGAAGCTATACCTCACCCTTAACACCCTCGTTTACGACCGAGAGATGCGCGATTGGCTTGCCACCGCAGAGGCGGCGTACCTTGCGGGCGTGGACGCGCTCATCGTCGCGGACCTCGGCGGCGCTACGGCGCTTCGCCGCACCTTCCCCGATCTGCCGCTTCACGCAAGCACGCAGATGTCGGGACACAATCTTGCCGCCGCACACCGACTTGCCGCGCTCGGCTTTGAGCGCATGGTGCTTGCACGCGAGCTGTCGGCAAAAAACATAGCGGAATTTTGCAAAAATTCGCCCATTGAGGCGGAGGTGTTCGTCCACGGCGCGCTGTGCGTTTGCCATTCGGGACAATGCCTGTTTTCCTCGATAGTAGGCGGTCGGTCGGGCAACCGCGGCGAGTGCGCACAGCCCTGCCGCCTGCCCTACTCTACGCCGCTTGGCAAGGGCTATCCCTTGAGCCTTAAGGACCTCTCCCTTGCCGCGCACCTGCCGAGCCTTATCGACGTGGGCGTCGCGTCGCTTAAAATAGAGGGCAGAATGAAAGCCCCCGAATACGTTGCGACCGTAACGAGCGTGTGGCGCACGCTGCTTGACGAGCGCCGCGCCGCCACCGAGCGCGAGATGCGCTACCTTGCGGACGTTTTCTCCCGTTCGGGCTTTACCGACGCTTACTACACCGATACCATCTCGCGCAAGATGCTTGGCGTGCGCACGGACTCGGACAAGGCAAAAAGCGGCGCGTCGGGCAACGCAAAAACCAAAGCTGTAACGCGCGCGCCCCTGCCCACCCGTGCCGACGGCGGCTCACGCGCCGCCGCGTACGAAAGGCACGCGCCCACGGGCAGGCGCAAGCTCATAAGGACCGCGTATTTTTCCTCGCCCCGACAGTACACGTCGGAGGCACGGGACTTTTTCGACCTTGCCTTTATCCCCGTCGAGCTTCACGGCGCGGCAGCGCGTGTGGGCGTGCGCTTTGACGGCGTGGCTCTGCCCCCCGTTATCCCCGACAGCGAAAGAGCCGAGGTGAAAAATCTTCTCCTCTCCGCCAAGCGCGCGGGCGCGACGCACGCGCTCGTCGGCAACGTCGGACACCTTGACCTTGCGACCGAGGTAGGACTTATCCCCCACGGCGACTTCCGCCTTAACGTGTGCAACGCGGAGTCCGCCGCGGCGGTGGAAAAGCTCGGCTTTGCCGATTTTATCCTCTCGCCCGAGCTTACACTTCCGCGCATACGCGATATCGGCGGCGACAGCCGAGTGATAGTTTACGGCAGACTGCCGCTTATGATAACCGAAAAATGCGTGGGCAAGGAATGCGGCTCGTGCCGCGATTGCGAGCTCGGAAAGGCTTGCCTTACCGACCGAATGGGCAAAAAATTTCCCGTTTTGCGCGTTTTCCGCCACCGCTCGATGATAGTGAACTGTCTGCCGACCTATATGGGCGACTGCAACGCGGAGCTTCGCGCCGCGGGCATCGCGGGTGAGCATTATATCTTCACCGTCGAATCGCCGCGCGAGGTCGACCGCGTGATAATCGCACGCATGAAAAACGCCCCCATCGGCGAGTGTCGGCGCATCGCCAAAAAATAAAGGAACGAAAAATGAAAACTCTGAAAAAATTCACGGACGGAATTGCCATCTGCCTTGCCGTCCTCGCCCTTATATTCGTGCTGACGAATTACCTCGGCTTTGACTTTAAAGCGTACGATGAAAAATACAGCGAGGACGCCCTGCTCGAAAAAGAGGAGGAGGACGTAAAGCTCCCCGAGGAGCAACGCGAGGAGGTGCTGTCGAAAATCGAGTATTTCTTCCGCCAATCGCCAATAAGCAAGGATTATTTTCTGCTATCCGTTCTGCTTTTCGCGTCGGGCGGACTCGGCTTTCTGCTGCGCCGTTTCAGCGGCGTGTCGATGGTAATTTCAACGCTCCCCATCTGCTACGCGCTTACGCTGTTTGACGCGGAAAAGCTGACGAAATACCCGCTTACCGTCATAACCCTCTCGCTTTCGCATTGCGTCGGCGCTATCGTCTTTGCCGCGGCGGAATGCCGCCGCCGTCCGACACTCGGCTGTCCCGTGGGCGGCGTAGCCTGCGGAGTCCTTGCCGCCGTCGGCGGTGCGTATTCCATTTATCTTCAAAAGATCGTCAGCGCAACGTCGGGATACGCGCATTATCTTGACGAGGTCGGCGTTACCGTTCCGCGCGATATGCTCCCTATTAAAAACGTCGTTGAGTCGCTTTATTTCCGCGTGACGCGCGGCGACGTTGAGGCGGCAGAGAATATGATATCCAATTTCCGCGACGACCTCGTTGACAGTATGGGCGCGCGCCTTGTCTACGGCACGGTAAACACGCTTGAAACGCCCGATTACAAGCGACTCGTGCTCGTGCTCTTTGCCGCCGCGGTGCTGTCGCTTGCATTCGTGCTTTGGCGCAAGCGCGGCTTTGCCGCCGCCGTTGCCGCGATCCCCGCGGTATACGTATTTATGCTCCTTCTGCTTGGCAAGATGTCCACGCTCACGCTCCCCATCGTCCTTCTTACGCTCGTTATGGCGATAGCCGTCGGCGCGTACCGCGAAGCCGAGGGCGAGCCGCCCGTGTCCGAGCTTGAGCGCGAGGAATACGAGGCTTTCATCGCCGAGGAGAAAAAGGAAGAAACGCCCGACGAGGACGAAATTTTCTATAATTGAGCGTTTTATTTTTAACAATTTCGGCGTTTTTTAGAAATATCCCGAAACTTTTTTGAATGTCCGCCAAAAAGGCGGACATTTTTCATAAAAATCTATTTACTTTTTCATTAAAAAGTGATATTATATAGGGTGGGTATGAAGAAAATCTTCATATCTAATAAAAATAGGTTTTAAAAAAACAAAATATAAAACGGAGGAACAAAAAAACATGGCTATCAAGCGTCAAAAGATTTCCATGGACGGTAACACCGCCGCCGCGCACGTTTCGTACGCGTTTACCGAGGTTGCCGCAATCTACCCCATTACCCCTTCCAGCCCCATGGCTGAAATCACCGACACCTGGTCCGCAGTTGACAAGAACCTTCTTGGCAAGCCCGCACGCAACATTTTCGGCGAGCGCGTTCAGGTTATGGAGATGCAGTCCGAGGCAGGTGCCGCAGGTGCAGTCCACGGCTCTCTCGCAGCAGGTGCGCTTACCACCACCTACACCGCTTCTCAGGGACTTCTCCTTATGATCCCCAACATGTACAAGATCGCCGGCGAGCTTCTTCCCGGTGTTATCCACGTTTCCGCGCGTTGCGTAGCTTCCCACGCGCTGAACATCTTCGGTGACCACTCCGACGTTTACGCCTGCCGCCAGACCGGTTACGCTATGATGGCTGAGACCAACCAGCAGGAGATCATGGACCACGGTGCAGTTGCTCACCTTGCTTCCATCAAGGGCAGAGTTCCCGTTCTCAACTTCTTCGACGGCTTCCGTACCTCTCACGAGATTCAGAAGATCGAGGCTTGGGATATCGAGGACCTCAAGGAAATGGTTGATTGGGACTCCATCAACGCTTTCCGCGCTCGCTCCATCAACCCCGAGCATCCCGTACTCCGCGGCTCCGCTGAGAACGGCGACATCTTCTTCCAGCACCGCGAGGCTTGCAACACCTACTACAACAACTTCCCCGCTATCGTCGAGGAGTATATGGACAAGGTAAATGCAAAGCTCGGTACTAACTACAAGCTCTTCAACTACTACGGCGCTCCCGACGCTGACCGCGTTATCGTTGCTATGGGCTCCGTTTGCGACGTTGCAGAGGAAGTTATCGACTACATGAACGCTCACGGCGAAAAGGTCGGTCTTGTAAAGGTAAGACTTTACCGTCCCTTCCGCGCTGACAAGCTCATCGAGGCTATCCCCGCAACCGTTAAGTCCATCGCGGTTCTTGACAGAACCAAAGAGCCCGGCTCTCTCGGCGAGCCCCTCTACCTCGACGTTGTTACCTCCCTTGCACAGAACGGCAAGACGGGCATCAAGGTCGTTGGCGGACGTTACGGTCTCGGCTCTAAGGACACCACCCCCGCTTCCATCTTCGCAGTTTACGAGAACCTCGCTGCAGCTGCTCCCAAGAACAGCTTCACCATCGGCATCGTTGACGACGTGACCGGACTTTCCCTTGAGGAGAAGCCCTGCCCCGACACCGCTGCCGCAGGTACTGTTTCCTGCAAGTTCTGGGGGCTTGGCGGCGACGGAACCGTTGGTGCAAACAAGAACTCCATCAAGATCATCGGTGACCACACCGTCAAGAACATTCAGGCATACTTCCAGTATGACTCCAAAAAGACTCTTGGTATCACCATCTCGCACCTGCGCTTCGGTGATGCTCCCATCAAGAGCCCCTACTACATCAACAAGGCTGACTTCGTTGCTTGCCACAACAAGTCCTACCTCAACAAGTACGATATGGTTCAGGACGTTAAGCCCGGCGGCACGTTCCTGCTTGACTGCAACTGGTCGGTAGACGAGCTTGACGCTCACCTCCCCTCCGCTGTTAAGCAGTACATCGCAAAGAACAACATTAACTTCTACATAATCGACGGTACGGGTATCGCCCTCAACCGCATCGGTAACGGTAAGGTTAAGAACACCGTTCTTCAGTCCGCATTCTTCTCCCTCGCAGGCATTCTTCCCAAGGAAGACGCTATCGAGTACATGAAGAAGATGGCATACAAGTCCTACATCAAGAAGGGTCAGGCTATCGTTGACCTCAACTACAACGCTATCGACGCAGGCGCTGACGCTTACGTTAAGGTAGACGTTCCCGCCGCTTGGGCAACCTGCGCAGACGATGCTCCCGCAGCTCTCGCAACGGGCAAGCGCGCAGATCTCGTTGACTTCGTTAACAACATCGCTTCTCCCGTTGGAGCTATGCGCGGTGACTCCCTCCCCGTATCCGCATTCGTGGATTACGTTGACGGTACGTTCCCCCAGGGCTCTGCCGCTTACGAGAAGAGAGGCGTTGCAGTTTCCGTTCCCTCTTGGGACGCTTCCAAGTGCGTACAGTGTAATATGTGCTCCTTCGTTTGCCCCCACGCCGCTATCAGACCTTACGCTCTGAACGCTGACGAGGCTGCAAACGCTCCCGCTTGCACCAAGTACACCGACAAGCCCGCACTTAAGACCGACTACAAGTTCACCATCGGCATCTCCACCCTTGACTGTATGGGTTGTACCCTCTGCGTTAAGGCGTGCAAGCTCGGTTGCCTCACCATGGTTCCCGCAGCTACCGTTGCCGAGCAGCAGGAAGCTTTCGATTACTGCGTAGCTAACGTTTCCGAGAAGGAGCTTCCCTACGGCGACAACACCGTTAAGGGCAGCCAGTTCAAGCAGCCCCTGCTTGAGTTCTCCGGCTCTTGCGCAGGTTGTGCAGAGACTTCTTACGCTCGCCTTATCACTCAGCTCTTCGGCGAGAGAATGTATATTTCCAACGCAACCGGATGCTCCTCTATCTGGGGCGGCTCCGCACCTGCAACTCCCTATACCGTAAACCGCGAAAGCGGCAAGGGTCCCGCTTGGGCTAACTCCCTCTTCGAGGACAACCCCGAGCACGGTCTCGGTATGGCTCTCGGTCAGAAGACCATCCGCGAGAAGCTCATCGCAAAAGTTGCTGAAATGGCAGCATCCGACAAGGCTTCCGACTCCTTCAAGGCAGCCGCTGAGGCTTACCTTGCAACCAAGGACGACGGCAAGGCTAACACCGCCGCTACCAAGGCTCTCGTTGCAGAGCTTGAGGCTGCAGCAGCCGCAGGATGCCCCGTAGCTCCCGCTATCCTTGCTGAAAAGGATTACCTCGCTAAGAAGTCCGTTTGGATCTTCGGTGGCGACGGTTGGGCATACGATATCGGATTTGGCGGTCTTGACCACGTTCTCGCATCCGGCGAGGATGTAAACGTTATGGTATTCGATACCGAGGTTTACTCCAACACCGGTGGACAGGCTTCCAAGGCTTCCCAGATCGGTCAGGTTGCACAGTTCGCAGCCGCAGGTAAGGCAATCGGCAAGAAGAACCTTGCAGAGATCGCTATGTCCTACGGTTACGTATACGTAGCACAGGTTGCTATGGGCGCTGATATGAACCAGTTCCTCAAGGCTCTCTCCGAGGCTGAGGCTTACCACGGACCTTCCCTCATTATCGGTTACGCTCCTTGTGAGATGCACGGTATCAAGGGCGGTATGTTCAACAGCCAGCTCGAGATGAAGAGAGCGGTTGACGCAGGCTACTGGCAGATGTTCCGTTACAACCCTGCCCTCAAGGCAGAAGGCAAGAATCCTCTTACCGTGGATTGCAAGGAGCCTACCGCAAGCTACCGCGACTTTATCACCAGCGAGACTCGTTACAGCAGACTTGCACAGCAGTTCCCCGACAGAGCAGAGGCGCTCTTCGACAAGGCAGAAAATGCCGCAAAGGACAAGTACGAGAGACTTCTCAAGTACGGCAAGCTGTTTGACTAATAACAAAAAGTGGGCGCGGCTCGGTGACCTGCTTTATCGCAGGTCACCGAACGATGTTTGCCCTTGCGTGCAAGTGATGTCGGGTTCGCCTAATGATGTTGCCTTCGGCAATGATGTTGTGCCTTCGGCACAGTGGGCAAACATCACATCATTGCGACCATCGGGAACAACATCATTACGAACGAAGTGAGTAACATCACTTTTGCGTAAGCAAAAACACCACTCCTTTACCATCCGAAAACAAAATATGGTATAACACACTATACCTTGCAAGCAAGGTAGTGTGCAAAAGGGACGAGAAAATCTTGTCCCTTTTGATATTGCTGAAAAACTGCTTTACGGTAGGTAGCACCATTCCGCGCCCACCTTTTATAAGGGAAAAATATGGAATATAAAACTTCGGGCGGCGTGACCTTCGCCTACTCGCCGCTTATCGACGTGCCGCACGGCTTTTCAACGCGGCTCGGCGGCGTGAGCGAGGCGGCGCACACGTCCGCCCTCAATCTCGCGTTCGGCAGAGGCGACGAGCGCGAAACGGTACTAAAAAACCTCGCGCTGTTTTCCGCCGCCGTCGGCGTGGACGAAAAAAGCATAATCTCCGCGCCGCAGATACATTCCTCGACCGTCAGACGAGTGAGTGTCGCAGACGCGGGGCGCGGATATTTTACGGAATGCGACTTTTCGTGCGACGGCTATATCACCACGGAGCGCGGCGTAACGCTCGGCGTTAAGACCGCGGACTGCGTGCCGATTCTGATGTGCGCAAAGCGCGGCGGCGAAACGCGCGCCGTTTGCGCCCTGCACGCAGGCTGGCGCGGAACGTCGGCAAGGATAGTCGAAGCGGCACTCGGTGAGCTTTTCGCCCTCGGCTTTGCGCCGAGCGATATCTACGCCGCGATAGGTCCGTCGATAGGAAGCTGCTGCTACGAGGTCGGCGAGGATTTTTACGCCGCGTTTGACGCACAACTGAGGCAAAAATTCGTTATCCCGACGGAAAACGGCAAGTACCGCGCAGACTTGCGCGCGGCAAACCTTGCTCTTTTCGACGCGGCGGGCGTGCCGCGCCAAAACGTCGACGTGAGCGAGGATTGCACCTACTGCCGCGCCGACCTTTACTACTCACACCGCCGCCAAAACGGCATCCGCGGCTCAATGCTGTCTGTAATCGCATTATAGATGGACAAAACAATTTGTGCTATAATGAATGTAGTAAATATTTGGAGGAGTAAATATGTCGCTTGAATACAACAAAAAGAACATTACTCTTGCAAAAAATCTTCGAAAAAACGCAACTCCGCAGGAAGACCGTCTATGGTATGATTTTTTATCAAAATATAAAATAAGATTCCAACGCCAAAAAGCAATAGATAATTTTATCGCAGATTTTTATTGTCACAAGGCAAAGCTGATTGTTGAAATTGATGGATCACAGCATTACACAGAAGACGGCAAACACAAAGACGAATTTCGAACAGAAATTTTGGAAGGATATGATCTGAAAATAATACGATTCAAAAATTATCAGATCAATACTAACTTTCACGGGGTATGCAGGTATATTGATGCTGTCGTGCAAGCATCTCTTTCAGGGAAAGGCAATAGTTGACTATCGCTTTTGAGGATACCGTAGTACACGGCTTTGCAGTATTTTGGACGGCTGCCATATATGGCTCCCTCCGGGAGGGAGCTGTCGAGCGCACGCGAGACTGAAGGAGAGCGCGTGCATAATATCACAAGCACTTATTCCATAAAAACGCAGGCTCCTTCCACCACTTCGTGGTCCCCCTCCCTCTCGGAGGGAGGCAAACGTTAGGCACCGCTTTTAGCGATGCCGCGCACTTATAGGAAATCTTAAAATATCGCAAGCTACTAACCTCATCTTTAGTGTCAAAGCTATTAATCTATAAAAGCGGAAAAATTTTCCGCTTTTTTATTTTGCGCGTATAATGGCGGTGGGAATGGGAAAGAATAAAATGTAACTATCGGAAGACAAGGGTACTCTACATATCAACGAAGGAGTACGAAAATGAAAACGAAAAGATCCATTCATAATAAAAACCGCCTTTGCCTTATTCCGATAATGCTCGCCGCCGTTATGATACTGTCGGCGGCTTGCTCCACGCACGCGAAAAAGGATGACGTGTACGAGCGCGTTTTGCGCCTGCACGTCATTGCAAACTCGGACAGCGATGACGATCAGCGCATAAAATACGAGGTGCGTGACGCGATACTCGGCGCGACTGCCACGCTTTTGGGCGATTGCTCCGACAAAGAAGAAGCCGTCGAGCGCGTAAATGCCTCGCGCGAGGTCATTCTTGATGCCGCCGCCGAGGTGCTTTCGCAAAACGGCGTAGACTACGGCGCAGATATGCTCGTGGGTCAGGAAAATTACCCCGAGCGCGTGTACGATGGCGCGGCGTATCCCGCGGGTGAATACACCTCGGTGCGTGTCGTCCTCGGTGACGGCGAGGGGCAGAATTGGTGGTGCGTGCTGTTTCCGCCGCTGTGCCTGTCCGCCGCGCTTGAGAAAAAGGCGGAAGCAACGCTCCCCCTCTCCCCCGCTGACCGTCAGGACGGCGCGGACGATGCCGTCGAGGTCGGCATAACCGACAAGCAGTACGGCATCATCACCGAAACGCAAAGCACCCCCAAATACCGCCTGAAATTCAAGCTTTTCGAGCTTATAGCGGAGCTGTTTGAGTAAAAGCAACTTTGGCTACTCTAATAGGTATTCACAAATTTCGGCAGAGGCATTGTCCCTCTGCCGATTTTGTGATATAATGTAATAAATCAGAGCCTGAAACGCGGAGATAACCCTCTCACCCGCTATCGCGGGAGCTCTCCCAGAGGGAGAGCCTTATATAGCGATCAACGCGAATGGTAAATAGCCGAGTTCTACGGCTTTACTCAAAAGCGACGCTAACATTTGCCTCGCCCTTCGGGAGAGGTGGCGGCGTAGCCGACGGAGAGGGAGAAAAAATAAAATGGATATAAAGAAAAACAATAAACTGTTAAATATTGCAAGAATTTTGCGACGTAACATGACACGGCAGGAAAAGCATTTATGGTATGATTTTTTACAATGTTATCCCATAAAAATATACAAGCAACGCATTATAGACAATTTTATTGCAGATTTTTATTGCCACAGCGCCCGACTTGTTATAGAGCTTGACGGTTCTCAACATTTCACTGCGCAAGGAAAGGCACGCGACGAAGCAAGAAGTGAAGTTTTCAAAAAATATGGGATTTCTGTGTTGCGTTTTTCCAATGCAAGCATAGATAAAAATTTTGCCGGTGTTTGCCACATAATTGATAAAACAATTAAAGAGCGAATGGAAAAAATGCCCTGATTTTCCCCTCTCACCCGCTGTCGCGGGAGCTCTCCCAGAGGGAGAGCCTTATATGGCGATCGCCGATAATTGTGTATAGCCTTATTCAACGGCTTCGCAAAGAGCGGCGGCTAACATTTGCCTCGCCCTTCGGGAGAGGTAGCGAAGCGGCGCGAGGGGAGTGAATGACACCACGGGGTGGTGTCAGAGCCCGAGCGTGACCGAGCCGAAGCGAGAATTGGCGGCGTAGCCGACGGAGAGGGCTCTCAACCGCAAAAATAAAGATGACAAATTTCCTATATAATTTTATCAACCAAAACCTAACGGAGATAGTCTATGGAACGTGAAGAATTTATAAAAACAAAAAAACTGTTTTTGCTTGGAATAATAGCATCACTTATAACTGTGTTTTTGGGAGAGATGCCAATCGGTTGGGTCGTCAATCCAACCGCAGACACCCCCATCATGTCAATGATTTTAGGCTATGCGTCGCTATCCTTGCCTCAGCTCGCTTGCGGTGTTTTTTTCGGCGCGATAGGAATTCCATTGCAATATTACGGATACAAGGCAATAGCGGACATAATTTCCAAAGGCGAATCCCCAAAATGCGCTAAACTAACAAAAATCGGCGCACGGGCTATTGCCTTTGGCGGCGCAACAGTTCACGTAATATGCATTGCTCTTATGTACTTATGCAAGTTGAATTGCGCAGGCGGATTATCAGATATTCCGCAAAGCATAATCGACTTCACCTTGTGGCTTGTGCTTCCGTTCAGTGCCGTATTTATGACAATATATACTGTTATGACAATAGCCATAGCATTTCCCATAGTTACAGGCAAAACCGTTTTCCCAAAATGGGCAGTCGTATTTAACCCTTTGATAGCCAAGGTGCTGATTCCCTTTATAGCAATCTTTTTACCAAATACAAAAATTGTAAATGCCTTAAATATGGCTGACATGGGATTAGGCTCGCTTATAACCTTTGTCGGATTGCTGATTTTACTTATGAAAAAGCAAAAATGTAAATAAAAAAAGAGCCTTGCGGCTCTTTTTTTATTTAATTACTGTGCGGCGTCGACGATAGCGGCGAATTTTGCGGGAACAAGGGATGCTCCGCCGATAAGTCCGCCGTCAACGTTGGGCTTTGCAAGAAGCTCTGCGGCGTTGCCGTCATTCATAGATCCGCCGTACTGAATGGTAACGCTCTCGGCTACCTCTGCACCGTAAAGCTCAACGAGTACGTTACGGATAGCGGCGCAGGTCTCCTCTGCCTGCTCGGGAGTTGCGGTAAGTCCCGTGCCAATCGCCCATACGGGCTCGTAAGCGATGATAACGTTCTTAAGCTGCTCAGCAGTAATGCCTGCAAGGTCGAGCTTGGTCTGCATTCCAACTACCTCGTTGGTGATGCCGGAAAGTCTCTGCTCCTTGACCTCGCCAAGACAGAGAATGACCTTCATTCCTGCCTCGAGAGCCGCCTTGGTGCGAAGGTTTACGGTCTCGTCGGTCTCACCGAAATACTGACGTCTTTCGCTGTGACCGATGATAACGTACTCAACTCCGATAGCGGTGAGCATCTCGGCGCTGACCTCGCCCGTGTATGCGCCCTTGGGGGCGAAATGTACGTTCTCCGCGCCGATCTTGATGTTAGAACCCTCGGCAGCCTCCATAGCGGCGGCGATGGTTACGTAGGGAGCGCAGAAAATAATATCACAATTATCCTTGCCTGCAACGAGGGGCTTAACGCCTGCGATAAACTCACGCGCCTCGGCGGGAGTGAAGTTCATCTTCCAGTTGCCTGCAATAACGGTTCTTCTCTTTGCGGGATTCATATCTGTCACCTCAATTACTTGTTCTGGAGGCAAGCGATGCCGGGAAGCTCAAGTCCCTCAAGGAACTCAAGAGATGCGCCGCCGCCCGTGGAAACGTGAGTCATCTTTGCGGCGTAGCCGAGCTTCTCAACTGCTGCTGCGCTGTCGCCGCCGCCGATGATGGAAACTGCTCCGCTCTCTGCAACAGCCTTGGCAACTGCCTCAGTACCTGCGGCAAAGTTCTTCCACTCGGAAACGCCCATAGGACCGTTCCAAACTACAGTTCCTGCACCAACGAGAGCGTCGGAGAAGAGCTTCTGAGTCTTAGGTCCAACGTCAAGTCCCATCCAACCGTCGGGAATGCTGTCGGAGTCAACGGTAGAGAACTCGGTGTTCTCGTCATATTCCTTACCGATAATGTTATCAATGGGGAGAAGGAACTTAACGCCCTTGTCAGCCGCCTTCTTGAGCATCTCGCGAGCAAGCTCGATCTTGTCATCCTCGCAGATGGAAGTACCGATGCTGTAGCCCTGTGCCTTGAAGAAGGTGTAAGCCATACCGCCGCCGATGATGAGGGTATCAACCTTCTCGATAAGGTTGTTGATAACGCCGATCTTGTCGGAAACCTTTGCGCCGCCGAGAATAGCAACGAAGGGACGGGCAGGATCCTCAAGAGCCTTACCCATAACGCCGATCTCCTTCTGAATGAGGTATCCGCAAACTGCGGGCAGATAATCGGCAACGCCTGCGGTGGAGGCGTGTGCGCGGTGAGCCGCGCCAAATGCATCGTTTACAAAGATCTCAGCCATGGAAGCGAGCTCCTTTGCAAACTCGGGATCGTTCTTTTCCTCTCTCTTGTCGAAACGGGTGTTCTCAAGAAGGAGAGCCTCGCCGCTCTTGAGAGCAGCAGCCATAGCCTTGGTCTCCGCACCGATGGTGTCGGGAGCAAGTGCTACGTTCTGACCGAGAAGCTCGGTAAGTCTTGCAGCAACGGGAGCAAGAGAGAACTTGGGGTTAGCCTCGCCCTTGGGCTTGCCCATGTGGGAGCAAAGGATAACAGCCGCGCCGTTGTCAAGCAGATACTTGATGGTGGGCAGAGCCTCTACGATACGCTTATCCGAGGTGATAACGCCGTCCTTGAGCGGAACGTTGAAATCGCAACGGACGAGTACCTTCTTACCCGATACGTTGATATCTTCAATGTTTTTCTTGTTGTAGGTCATAAAATTTAACCTGCCTTTCGCAAATTTTTACATTATATAATATACCACAAATGTAAAGAAATATCAAGCATTATTTGCAAATTTTAACGCCTTTTCGGCAAATTTTTCCGAAAAGGCGTTAAATCAGTATTTTATTTTTTTAAGTGCCTTGTTAACGTCCTTAAGAACTGCGTTTATGCTCTCCGACGGAGTCGAGCCATTAAGCACGGCGGTGCGGAACGCGCCGAAGGTCGCCGCGTCAAGATCTTTGCAGTTTTCATAGTGGAGATACGAAAAATCGGCGTATATCTCCTCGGAAAGTATCTTCTTTATCATATGGAACGAGTCGTTGTCGCGGATATAGTTCTCGGCGCAGTACGCGGCGTACTCGCCGTCTATCCACTCGCCCGATGCCGCGTCAAGCGCGGGAAGCAGAACGCCCATCACGTCGGGGCGTCGGTTGTTTGCGCTTACGCAAAGCACTCCCCTATCCTGCGAGGCTACGGCGTACGGCTCGCCGCCAAGCGTCGGAAGCGGCAGGACTCCCCAAGCGGTCTTTTTGTTATAAAAACTGCTCATTTCCGAGAGCGTCCCCATATGAAAAAGCGACTTGCCCTCGGCAAATATTTCCGCGCCCGTCTTTGCGGCGGGTGCGCCCTCGCCCTCGGGTGCGCTCGGCAGATACAAGGAGGTCTCGCGCAAAAGAGCGACGAGAGCATCCACCGCATCAAGCGCGGACGAGGAATGGCTTATCTGCGGATATCCGCCCGACTTTCCCGAAACGAAATCCACGCCGCCCCTTATCGCGGCGATATCGCCGAGGAACGAGGCATCGTCGTGCGCTCCGCCAACGCTAAGCGAGTGCGAGCCGCCCGAAACGGAAATGCGCTCGGAAAAGGCAAATAGATAGTCAAAGGTGAGCGAGCCGTCGCGCGCGGCGGCGTAAAGCTCCTCCGCGCCGTCCGCCTCCGTCATATCGCGGTTGAAATAAAGCGCGTAAACAAGCTCAGGGCTTTCGGTAACGGAGCCGAGGTCAAAAAAGCTCTTGCCGTTATAATATCCCGCGCCCTTGTTTCCGTCGCTTGCGGCGGTGTAAAACGGCAGACTGCGCAGATCGAGTATCAAGTCCGACGCGGCGAAAAACGCGGCGTGGGTGGACGGAATTAGCAAAATATCGGAATAATAGCTCGTGGTGCTTCCCGATTTTATCGACGCGCTAAGGTCAGCCGCCATCTGCTCGACGCTCGTGTTTACCACGAGAAAATCACAGCCGAGCTTGTCGGTAAGCATCTTATTACGCTCGCCGTACGCAGTATAAAGCGGCGTATTCTCGCCCTGAGAGAAGGTGTTCGCGGTCTCGTCGGCAACGGCAACCAGCACGGTTGCGCCCGTCATATCCATATAAAACACCTTATCAAGACGCTCCTTCGCCTGCTCCTTGAGGCTTGGATCGATAAGCTCTGCCTCGGGCGGGATCTCCCCCGTCGTGTACGCGGGTGCGGTGGTCATAGCCCCCTGATTGCTCGGCGCGGTGGTTTTTGCGGCGTGCTCGTCGGTGTAAACGATGAGTCCGCATCCGCTAAACAGACACAGCGCGAGAAGCAAGCAAACAAGAGCGAGCGGCGTTTTGGTTCGTTTCATACCTTACGCCTCTATCGTTACGATAAATCCGCTGTGGTTATTGCCCGAAACGGTGTAATTCTTGCCCGTAGGCACGGGAACGGCAGTATTGTCTCCCGTCTGCGCAACGAAATATATCTCATACTTCTTGCCCGAATCGGTAGTGACCTTAAGGTGATTTTGACCGTACGCATAATAATTTTCAAGCACGGCGATATATTCCTCAAGGCAGAGGTTGTTTTGCTTCATATAATAGGCGTGAGCTTCGCCGACGTATCTGTAATGCCAATCGTCAAGACCCGCGGCCATACCCGTCTGCGATGCCTTTGCGGGATCGTAGCGGCGCACAAATCCGTACTTGTGCGCGTTAGCGTTCACCCACGCGAGTATCGTGCGGCACGCCTCGTTCGAGGATGCGAAGCTGTATACGCTTCCGTTCATAAACACAGCCATATTGATTCCGTAGCCGCTGTTGTGGTCACTCTGTCCCGCGGGAACTGCGGTCTGAGGATACTTCTTGTAAAGAGCGTCCTGCGTAGCGTAGCTCCTGTAGCCGCCGTTATTGTCAATATAAACGTTATATCCCTTTTCGGTGACGAGCGCGCGGCACATAGCCTTAAAATGCGTAAGCGCCGTGGAATCAAGCGAAATATTTTGCGAGCCCGCAAGCTGATAAAGCGACTTTACGCTTCCGTCGGGAGCGGTCACCTTCTCATTTGCGTCGTAGAGATTTTCTATATCAGCCTCGCCCTTCGGGAAAGCGTAAGGGTGAGTCGTACCAACGAGCACGAGCGGTCCTGCTCCTGCATCGGATGCGGACAGAATGATGGAGGTATAACCCGAAGCGGGCGGCACGGTCGTGTCGTCGGGCTCTACGATGGGATCGGTATCCTCGTCGGGATCGGTCTCCTCGTCGGGCTCCGTCTCCTCGTCGGGCTCGGTCTCTCCGCCAAGCACCGCGGAGGTGTCGGGCGTAGTATCCTCGCCGTTGCCGCCCACCGCGTCCTTAAGCACGAAAATGGCGGAAAGTATGAGCATGAGCGCAAGCACGCCGAGAATGGCAAGTATGGTGATCTGCTTGCGTCTGCGGCGGCGAAGCCGTTCAGTTCTCGTAGGTCTTGGATTGGGGAAATAGTCCCTTGTTGACGAATCGCGGCGGTTCATCCCTTGCCTCCTTTAAAAATAGGTAAATTCATATTGATTTTTTGCATATACAATGCCAAATATTCGAAAGAGGGGCAAAATTTGCCCAAATTGTCCAAATCTTGCCCCTTTGCAGCTATAGAATTATTGTGCGTCCTTGATGGAGAAGTCCATTCTTCCCTTCTTGTCAAGCCCGATGTACTTAACCTTTACGGTGTCGCCGAGCTTGAGAACGTCCTCGACCTTCTCTACGCGGTGATCGGCGATCTTGGAAATGTGAACCATTCCCTCCTTACCGGGTGCGTACTCAACGAAGCAACCGAACTCCTTGATGCCCGTGACCTTACCCGTGTAAACTGCGCCAATCTCAGGCTCGAAGCAGATAGCGTCGATGATAGCCTTTGCAGCCTCGGCAGAGGTGCGGTTAACTGCGGCAACGTATACGGTTCCGTCGTCCTCGATGTCGATCTTCGCGCCGGTATCAGCGGTGATCTTCTGAATTACAGAGCCACCCTTACCGATGACCTCGCGGATCTTGTCGGGATCGATCTTGATAGTGAGCATCTTGGGTGCGCTCTCGTTTACGTCTGCGCGAGGAGCGTCGATAGCCTTGAGAATAACCTCGTCGATGATGTAGTCACGTCCTGCGTGAGTGGTCTCAAGCGCGGACTTGATGATTTCGGGGGTAAGACCGTCGATCTTAAGGTCCATCTGAATGGAGGTGATACCCTTATGAGTACCTGCAACCTTGAAGTCCATATCTCCGTAGAAGTCCTCAACGCCCTGAATGTCGAGCATGGTCATCCATCTGTCGCCCTCGGTGATAAGACCGCAGGAGATACCTGCAACGGGAGCCTTGATCGGAACGCCCGCGTCCATAAGAGCAAGAGTCGAGCCGCAAACGGATGCCTGAGAGGTAGAGCCGTTGGAGGAAACTACCTCGGAAACGAGGCGGATAGCGTAGGGGAATTCCTCCTCGGAAGGAAGAACGGGAACGAGAGAACGCTCTGCAAGTGCGCCGTGACCGATCTCACGTCTGCCGGGGCTTCTTGCCGCCTTTGCTTCGCCTACGGAATAGCCGGGCATGTTGTAGTGGTGCATATATCTCTTGGATTCTTCCTCGTCAATACCGTCGAGAAGCTGTGCTTCGCTAACGGGTGCAAGGGTCGCAATGGTAAGGACCTGAGTCTGACCTCTGGTGAAGAGGCCCGAGCCGTGAGTACGGGGAAGGAGCGATACCTCGGCGTTGAGAGGACGGATCTCGTCCATTCTTCTGCCGTCAACACGCTTCTTTTCGTCGAGAAGCCATCTGCGGACGATCTGCTTCTGGAGCTTGTAAAGGCATTCGTCGATCATGCCCTTGCTTTCGGGATATTCTTCCTCAAGCTCCTGATAAACTCTTTCGTAAATGGGCTGAAGAGCCGCGTCGCGGATCCTCTTGTCGTCGGTGTCGAGCGCCGCCTTGACGTCCTCGCCGACGAGAGCTTCGATCTTGTCGAACATATCGTGATCGATATCGCAGGAGGGATATTCGAACT
>JAZPZM010000024.1:0-20570 GCA_045544735.1 Eubacteriales bacterium | reverse complement strand
GGCAAATGCATTTTGCATTTGCCCCACGCCGTTTTTTAATTTATCTTAAGAATAAAAGCACTTGCCGTCGATAGTTACGGAGCAAGCCGTGCCATTTGCACGCCACGTTGCGTTAAGCTTACATTCGTACTCGGTAAGCTTGCCGTCCACGACGGTAAAGGTATACGTCGCGCTACCCATAGGGCTTCCCGCATCGACCTTCTGCGTGATCTGCTCGGCAAAGCTCATATCGGGTCTCGTAGTAATCAGCTGATATTTGCCGTCGGAAAGCGTTTTTATTTCCGTCACGTTGTCAATGGAGAATTCTCCGCAATCCATAAGTCCTCTTATAAACGCCCTTGCCGACAATTCATCAACGTCGCTCGTTTGACCTTGCTTCGTATCGAGATTGGTCACCGTTTGCTTTCCGCCCTTGTAGCTCATCTCGAATTTTCCGCCGTCGTTTTCCGAGATTATCTTGTAATTATATCCGCCCTCGGACGAGAAAATGCCCGAATCGCTCTCGTTTGACTTATACTCCTCTGCGCCAACGCGAATATTTTGCGAAAGAGTAAGCTCAAATTTGCCCGCATCCGCGTCAAGTCTGTCCTTTAAGGCATCGTCCGCCCACGTCAGCACGCGCAGGTCGTCCACCTCGGTATAACGGGAAATATCGGTAGTCTTTACAACGGTAGTGCCGACGTTTTCGACCTTTGCCTCGATCACCATCGAGGAAGTTGCGCTCTCCCGCTCGTTCTTAAGCACGAAATCCACCCTCATCGCGGAAATGGTGAAATCCTCGCGTATCGTAGCGGCGAACGTCGCGTCACTTACGCTGACAAGACCTGCAAGAGCGGCGGTCATCTCCTTCAGAAAATCAAGACTTTCGCCCGAGGGCTTCGACATAGTTATGTCCCAGCTCTTGTCGGCGTTTTGCGAAAAGCTCTTTTCGCCGAAGTCGGCGGAGTTCATAGTGTCCTCAATTCCCTCGTCGTTATTTTCCAACATAAACGCCTCGTAATCCGCTTGATCTACGTTAGAATAAAAACGGTTTTTAATTCCGTTCGTTTCGTAGCAGGCAAACATCTTGCCGTCAAGGTAGCCCTTGATATCGCATGAGGATTCCTCCTCCTTGCCGTTGACGGTGAGTGTCGACGAGGACTCCTCCAAATGGCGAAGCACGCCGTCGTAGTAGGAGTAAGCCGCCGTACCGACGAAGGTAGATACTATGGAGGTTTTTGACGTCAGAAAACCGGTGACCTGCGACGGAACCTCCATATCGAATTTCATTTTTCCGCTTGTGGTAAGCGTATAGTTTTTCAATGAGTTCATTTTGTCCATCGAAAGCTGCCACAGCTCGTCGGCAGTCTTTGGCTCTATCGGCGCGGGGGTAGTCTCCTCCGTATCTCCTTGAGCGTCGCCGCAAGCGCAGAAAACGCAAGCAATCAGCATAAGCGCCAAGAGCAAGGAAGTGATCTTTTTGAATTTTGTCATTGTCATTCTCCTTTCAAAAAATCCTTACACTCCATTTTATCACACTATCTTACAAAAATCAATAAACTATCAGTTGATACGGGTATCGTCGGAATTCATTCTTTAGCGCTGCCGATATCCTTTATAAACTCTATATCCTCGTCGGATATTCCCGAAAAATAATGGTCGTAGTAAATGACGTGCTGTTCGTAGCCGATATAGTAGATATGCTCGCTGTCAGAAAGCTTTACCTCGCAGTCAAAACGAAATTCCAAACGGGTAACGAGACAGTCGTCCGTCCATTCGTCAATTTCTTCAATTATCTCCCTGATAGCCTTAGCCTGCTCCCTGCTTAATTCAACCGTGACCGCCGCCGCGGGCTCGGTGCGCTCGCGCGTCGGCGCGGAGTAAAATCTCACGCTTCCCGTTATCTCCTCGCCCGCACAGCCGATAAGGCTCACCGTGCAAGAGAGCGCAACGATGAATAAAAACAATTGCTTCATAAGGCTTTCTCCTTTCGGGGTGTGCGCGATCAGGTAATTTCTTTGGAAGTATATTTTATCGAGAACACGTCAAGCGCGCGTATGGTGATATATCCCTTATCAAGCGCCTCGCGCACGGGCATCTCGCTGCCGTCGGCGAAGGTAACGATAACGTATTCGCTCTTTTGGGACGGGAAGATATAAGCGTACTCATCATCCGTAAAGAAGATTTCCCGCGCTTGCTCGGTAGGTATTCCCTCCTCGATCGTAAGATCCCTTATCGTGGCTATACGCTTCTCCGAATACGGCGAATACATATTGTCCTTGACGTGGCGGAACTTCAAGCCGTCCTTGACGGCGGGAACGATAACGATGGGGGGCGGCGATGAACGCTCGCTTGAATATACGAACGCCTCGTCCTCGTAAACGAACACGTAGCGGTATTCCTCGCTTGCTCCAAGCTCGACGTTATCGGGAATCAAGGTAAGGACTCCGCCCTCCTCGACGTATTTTCCGACGAAGGGGAACGAATTCTTGGAATCCAAGGACATAGAAAATCTTTGCTCATCGGGATAGAGGGTAAAGGACGGATCCCATATCTTATCGTCGATACCCTCAAAGCTCATCCAGCTTTCCCTTTTCGGCTGTTTTTTCATAAGCTCGGTGGTGGGGTATATTCTCGTGCTTCGCATCTCTTGCGGCTCGGTAATAAACAACTGATACCGCAAGCTCGTGCCCGTTGAATCGTGATAGACGTTAAGCAGAGGCGCGGTAAGCGTCACCTTATCCGAGGACGAGCTATTTCTGTTCTCAACTATCTTTTTCCACTCGCTGACAAGGTGGTCTTTATTATCTTGCCCCGCGCTTCTGCCGCCGTTTAGCGACAACGCCTGCATGACGTAGCGCGGAACTCTACCGTTCCTCCCGTTAGACGGCGAGCCGTCGTCATAAACGCACACCGTACCATCCCAAGCTAATTCCTCGGTCACCCTTTCAAATCCCGCATCGTGCATATATATCCTGTAATAGATGATGTGGTAAATATCCTCAAGCATTTTCTTATACCGCGCATTCGCCTCGGAATAGCTTTTATACTCCGAAAAATCGCCGTGATAGGCGTATATGACCGAGGATGAATTGATCCGATTCGGCGCACAGCCTATGCCGTCGGCGTGCGCGTTCGTAAGCCTTATCTCATAATACGAAAAATACATACTGATGGAATCGTTGATAAGGAAAATTATCTCCTCGTACGTGAGTGGGTCGCGCTTTCCGCTTTCGCGCAAATCCTTCAGCTTTCCATACTGCTCCTGCGTGAATACCGTAGCCGTGCTTCCGACCTTGTGGATATACTGCTCGTATTTCTCACGCATCGCCTCTTGCCCCATCGGAGAGACCCACATGGCGTTTGGGTCGGCATCTTCCGCGTTGATATCGTAAGGCTCGTTTCCTCCGTTATCGGTGACAATGGCGTACATACATATCGCAAGAATTGCGACAGACAAAAGAAGCAAGGATATTACGACCGCAAAAAATTTAATATTTCTTTTCATAATACGTTCCTTCCTTTCGTTTTTTTGCAGGTGCTTCATCCCTGCGGATATATTGTATCGTGCGCATATCGCCAACTTATCTCCGACTTATTGCCGAGTTGTAAAAGTTACGAATATCTTCGTACCCTCGTTTATCCTTGATTCAAATCGCATATTTGCGCCGTGTGCGCCGACTATCTGCTTGCAGAGCGCAAGCCCAAGCCCCGCGCCGCCCTCGGCGCGGGAGCGCGCCTTGTCGGTGCGGTAAAACGGCTCGGTCACGTGCAATAGCTGCTCCTCGCTCATTCCCTTGCCGTTATCCTCGACTATCGCCCCTGCGTCCGTGCAGGATAGGCGCACCCTGCCGCCCGACGCGCAAGCCTTTATCGCGTTTTCCGTAAGATTATAAAAAAGCATTGAAAGCAGCGTTTCGTTGCCCTGCACTACCACGGGCGCGGTGTCGCAGACTATCTCCACGCCCACCTTTTCGGCTCTCATTTGCAGTTTTTCGGCAACGTCCGAAAGAACCGCGCCAAGGTCTACGCCCGACGTTTCAATCTCGTTTTCGCGTATCACGGCACCGTCAAGCAGAATTTCTGATATCTTTCCAAGCCGCTCGGCTTCGGACACGATATACTTTGCCGCGATAAGCCTGCGTTCCTCGGTGGTGTTTGCCCTCTCAATAAATTCGGCGTAGCCGCGAATGCTCGTCAGCGGCGTGCGAAGCTCGTGCGCCATATTGTCAACGAGCATTTGCTTTTTCTCCGCCTCGTCCTCAAGTGCCGCCATCTGCTCGTTTATCTTGGCAAGCATAGCGTTAAAGCTCTTGGCAAGGAGCGTAAATTCGTCGTCTCCCCGCTCCTTTGCGGTGACGGAAAAATCCCCCGCCTCTATGAGCGCGGTGGTCTTGCGAAGCTCCTCAAGCGGCGCGGAGAGCTTTTTCAGAATGAAATACAAGCACACCGCCAAAATCAATGACACGCCGAGCGCCGTAAGCGCGTAAGTAATTATCAGCGCGCGAAGCTCGGTGTCGAGATACGATACGTTCTTTGCAAATATCATTTCATATTTGCCGCCGCATATTTCAGAGGAAATAAGCACGTGTCGCTCGTCGGCGTAAAGGTCGATATGCGCAAGCGTTCCCTTCTCCACCCGAACGTCGCTCGGAAAGCTCGTATAAACGACCTCGCCCCCTTCCTTGAACGCAAGGCACAGCCCCTTGCTTTTATAGTACGTTCCGAAGGAAAGCATCAGCAGCGACGGGCTGGCGTGGGCGCTTGACTGCTCCATATCCTCAAAGTCGCGCTCAAAGCTCTTTGCAATATAGTATTGCTCCGCGCTTGCGGCTGCCTCGGTCGCCTCTACGTTCTTATGATAGGTGTAGACCGTAAGCGAGAGAATACCGACGTTCAAGCATAAGAGAAAGAGCGCGAGGGTGAAAACGTACGTCCTTTGCCAAAATCGCATTTTCATATCTCAAGCCTATAACCCGTCTTGTAGACCGTTTGAAGTCTGTCCGCAATGCCAAGCTTCTGACGAAGCCTTTGAATGTGGACGTCAACGGTACGGGTATCCCCTTCGTAATCAAATTCCCAAACGAGCTGTAAGAGCTTTTCGCGGGACAGCGCAAGGTTGCGGTTATTTACGAGCACCTCAAGCAGATCAAACTCGCGCGGCTTTAGCGATATCTCCGCGCCGCCTTTATACACGCGGCGGTTATCAAACTCAACGCGGATATCGTCAAATTCAAAGCATCCCACGTCCGCGTGCGTCCTGCGAAGCACCGCCTTTACGCGCTCCACAAGCTCGACGATATCAAACGGCTTCGTTATATAATCGTCCGCCCCAAGGCGCAGACCCTTGATCTTATCCTGCGGCGCAGACCTCGCCGTGACGAAAATAACGGGCGTTCCTTTGATATATTCCATAATATCGAAGCCCGAATATTTGGGAAGCATTACGTCGAGGATGATAAGATCGTATTTGAACTTCATAGCCTCATTCAAGCCCGCCGCGCCGTCAAATACCTGAGCGCACTCGTGCCCGACAAGCTCAAGATTGAATTTTATAAGGTCGTTTATCGCCCTCTCGTCCTCAACGATGAGTATTTTAGCCATATCTTCACCCCTTGCGTCATTCGGAGATATCCCCGCCGTTTTAATCTATTATAGCACATCAATATTGCCAAGTTGTAACCAAATTCTATAAATTCGGTGATTTTAAAAAAGCTTTCCTCGCGCAGAACAAAAAGGGCTGTCTCAGTTAGATGCAGAAGTCGCGATTTTGCCGTCGTAGGCGTACGAGGGTACGCCAGAGGGCAAAAGCGCGGCTAAAAAATACGTATAAAAATCGAAATCCGTGAGGATTTCTACCTAAAAGACCGCTTTCTTCATCCTTTTGGACGAAAAAAACGGTCTTTTTTTCTTTACTTATTTTTGTATTTTTGTTCTGCGCTAAATGAGGCAGCCCTGTTTATGCGCGGTGCGTGGAGGTTGCGATTTCTGAGATCTTCTCCTTTACGCTGCGGCGCTTGTAATTCTTTTTCAGTCTCCATTGCCAGTTGCCCTCGGCAAGTGAAGGAGTGTTCATTCTCGCCTCGTCGTTTTCAAGCTCGAGGTAGTCCTGCATAGCAACGACGGCAAGATTTGCGCGGCTGCGCATTGCCGACTCGATAACGGCGCACGTTGCGCTTTGACCGCGACGGCGGTGGGTGCATCTGATAAATCTTTCCTTTATCTCGCCCGAAAGATTCTTGCACCACGTTGCGGTACAGTCGGAATCGTGCGAGCCGGGGTATACCACGCAGTTGTCGGTGGTGTACATACGGGGCAGATATTCGCCGTTCTCCTCAAAATACGCAAACTGCAGTATCTTCATTCCGGGGAAGCCCGTGAACGCGAGAAGCTCGCGCACGTCGTCGGTGATAAAGCCAAGGTCCTCGGCAATTATCTTCGCCTTCGGGTGAGCGGCGCGAATGGCGGCAAAAAGCTCCTTACCCGGTGCACTTACCCAGCTACCTCTGTGCGCAGTAGTGTCGCCGTAGGGAATGGAATAAAACGATGCAAAGCCTCTGAAATGGTCGATGCGCAGTATATCGTAAAGCTCGAACGCCGCGCCGACTCTCTCGCACCACCATGCAAAATTCTCCGCCTTCATAAGCTCCCAGTTATAGATTGGGTTGCCCCAAAGCTGACCGTCGGGCGAGAAGCTGTCGGGCGGACAGCCCGCAACGACGGTGGGATTGAAGTTCTCGTCAAGCAAGAACTGCTTTGTATTGCGCCAAACGTCCATGCTGTCGTGCGCAACGTATATGGGCATATCGCCGATTATCACTATCTTTTTGGAGTGCGCGTACTTGAGAAGTGCCTTCCATTGAGTCATAAACGCATACTGCACCCATTTCCAAAATCCGATATCCTCGGCAAAATCCGCCGCCCACTTCTTTGCCTTTTCGTAATCGCGGTGCTCTACACCCCACTCCGTCCACGCGCGGTGGTTATAATAGCCCTTAAGCGCCATAAAGAGCGCGTAATCGTCAAGCCACGCGGCGTTTTTAGCGCAGAAGCTATCGTACTTTTTGCCGCCCGTAAAGCGAGAGTAAGCCTTGCGAAGCACGGTGTATCTCGTGTTAAAGAGCCAGCCGTAATCTACTCTTTGCGTGTCATGCTCGGACTCGGCAAGCTCGTCAGCGGTGAGAAGTCCCTCGCTGTAAAGCGTGGGAAGGTCGATGAAATAGGGGTTGCCCGCGATGGACGCGGGGGACTGGTAGGGGCTGTCGCCGTAGGACGTGGGGTTAAGGGGCAGGACCTGCCAGCATTTCTGGTGAGTGTCCGCAAGAAAATCCACGAACTCGTACGCTTCCTTACCGAAAGAGCCGATGCCGTATTTAGAAGGCAGACTGCTTATGGGGAGCAGTATGCCGCACTTATGTGAAAATCCAAAATTCTTATTATCCTTCATTTCAATCTCCTAAAATTAAATGGTCTTTCGCAAAAATCGCCCGCACGGCTTGCCGTTCGAGCTTTTTTGCATATATATTTTATCATTAAAACGCGAAAATGTCAAGCCTAAAAGCCTATTTGCGCGGCTAAACAAGCTCAAAAATGACCGACACGCCTATTCCGAGTACAGCAGATATCAAAATGAGCGCGATAGACGGCATCTTCTTTTTGAATATAAGGCGCGAGCCGATGCAAATTATCGCCAACAGCGCAAATATCGTAATGGCGGCAAGATCGGGGGAAAAGGTAAGCGGATAGGAATATCCCGCGCTTTTCGCCGCCAGCACCGCGCCCGCCGAGAGTATCAGCGCGATGATAACGGGCTTCACGCCTGAAAGAAAGCCGCGGAAATGCTTGTTATCCGTAATCCCCTTGAGCAAGGAAGCGACGAGCAAAATTATGATAAACGAGGGCGTTACCACGCCGAGCGTTGCCGCGATACTGCCAAGCACACCACCCTGCGACGAGCCGATATACGTCGCCATATTGACCGCAATAGGTCCCGGTGTAGACTCGCAAACGCCGAGAAAGGCGTAAAACTCGCCCTCGCTGAGCCAACCGTACTTCACTACGGTCTCCTCGATGAGCGGTATCATTCCAAACGCGCCGCCAAAGCAGAAAAGCCCTATCTTGAAAAATTCAAGGAAAAGAGTGAGATATATCATTTTTCACCCCCGCGCCTTGCAAAAGATGCGGCAACTACGCCCACTACGCCGCCCGCGAGTATCAAAAACACGGAGCTGAAGCTTGCGCCCGTCAGCTCCAGCGCGAGCATAAGGGCAAAAACGGCACAAAAGCTGATAATATTAAGCGGCGTTTTTTTCATTTTGCGAAGCATATCCGCGCCCGCCGAGAGAATGAGAAAGGCAACGGCGCATTTTATGCCGACGAAGGCGTACGCCACGTATTTATTAGCCATAAACGCATCAAGAAAAAGCGAGATGCAATATATGACGACAAGCGACGGAAGCACCACGCCCGCCGTTGCCGCAAGGCTGCCAAGAAAGCCGCGCCTTTTGTATCCGACGTACGTTGCAAGGTTTATGGCTATGGGGCCCGGCGTTGACTCGGCAATAGCAATGACCTCAAGCAGCTCGTCCTCGTCAAGCCATTTCTTTTTTTCGACCACGACCTCGCGGATATTTGATATCATAGCGTAGCCGCCGCCGAAGGTAAAAAGCCCTATTTTTAAGAAGGTAAGAAAAAGTGATAAAAGCATATCTACCTCTGTCAAAATTTAAGTAAATTCATTATATCACAAATAAAGGACGGTTTCAATATAAAAACTGCCCAAGTAAATTGGGCAGTCCGTCTACTGACAAACCCTGTCGAAAAAACTACGGTTTGTCAAAATTCATAAGCTTGTTAGCCGCTTTTTCTTTGCGGAAAGCAGGCGCAAAGAAAAAGCTATCAAAAAGAAACGCCATAGGAGAAATTTCGACCTCTGCGGAGGTCGAGGAGGGCTACGCGCCCTCCACTGCGCAAGCTTTTGAAAAAGCTTGACCAAAACCTTTCGTCAAAATGGCAATGCCGCCCAAAGTAATTGGGCAGTTTTTTATTTTCTTTTCTCCCCAACGCTGATGCGCGTGAGGGCGCGTGCGAGCTTTATTTTGGCGGCATCGACGGCGGCGCGGTCCTTTTTCTCCGCTATCACCCGCTCTGCCCTTTCCTTTGCCTTTTTCGCTCTTTCAAGGTCGATGTCCTCGGAAAACTCAAAGCTCACGGCTGCGATGCTGACCTCGCCGCCCGAAACGGATAAGAATCCGCCCGAACAAGCGGCGCGGTGCTCTCCGTCGGCAAACGAAAGCTTAAGCTCGCCGATTCCAAGCGGCGCAAAAAGGTCGACGTGCCCCGCGAGAATGCCTATTCTTCCCTCGGTGGTCATAACGCTCAGCCCCGTGACGCTTCCGTCAAACGCCTTGCCCTCAGGCACAACTATCTGAACGTGAAATTCCTTCATTTCATTCCTCTTTTGCCTTCTTCGCCTTTTCTACCGCCTCGTCGATATCACCGACGAAGAGGAATGCAGACTCGGGCAGGTCGTCGTGCTTGCCGTCAAGAATTTCTCTGAATCCTCTTATAGTCTCCTTGAGCGGCACGTATCTTCCCTGCATGCCCGTAAACTGCTCCGCAACGGAGAAGGGCTGGGAGAGGAAGCGCTGTATCTTACGGGCGCGGCTTACCGTCAGCTTATCCTCGTCGGAAAGCTCGTCCATACCCATAATGGCAATTATATCCTGAAGCTCCTTATAGCGTTGAAGCACCATCTGCACGTCACGCGCGGTGCGGTAATGCTCCTCACCAACCGTTTCGGGCGCAAGCATTCTTGACGTGGAATCGAGCGGATCGACCGCGGGATATATACCGAGCGAGGAAATGCTTCTCGACAAAACGGTGGTCGCGTCAAGGTGTGCAAACGTCGTCGCGGGCGCGGGGTCAGTCAGGTCGTCGGCGGGAACGTAGACCGCCTGAACGGATGTGATAGAGCCCTTCTTCGTGGACGTTATCCTCTCCTGAAGCGCACCCATCTCCGTAGCGAGCGTGGGCTGATATCCAACCGCGGACGGCATACGTCCTAAAAGCGCGGATACCTCAGAGCCCGCCTGAGTAAAGCGGTATATGTTGTCTATAAAGAGAAGCACGTCCTGCCCCTCCTTATCTCTGAAATACTCCGCCATAGTAAGTCCCGACAGGGCAACGCGCATTCTTGCTCCGGGAGGCTCGTTCATCTGACCGTACACGAGCGCGGTCTTTGAAAGAACGCCGGACTCCTTCATTTCATTATAAAGGTCGTTACCCTCGCGCGTGCGCTCGCCAACGCCCGTGAACACGGAAAGTCCGCCGTGCTGCTTGGCAATGTTGTTGATAAGCTCCATTATAAGAACCGTTTTACCAACTCCCGCGCCGCCGAAAAGACCTATCTTACCGCCCTTTGCATAAGGCGCGATAAGGTCGACGACCTTGATGCCCGTTTCAAGCACCTCACTCGTTCCGCTTTGCTCGGAATACGAGGGCGGATCGCGGTGGATGCACCATTTTTCCGCATCCTTTATCTCCTCGCCGTTGTCGATAACGTCGCCGAGAAGATTGAATATCCTGCCAAGCGTTTCCCTACCTACGGGAACGCTGATACCGCTGCCCGTGTCCACAGCGTCAACACCGCGGCTCATACCGTCGGTGGAGGACATGGCAATACATCTTACCGTATCGTCGCCAAGCTGACTTGCCACCTCGCATACCACGCGGCCGCCGTCGTGCTCGATCTCGATAGCGTTAAGGAGCTTTGGCAGATGCCCCTTTTCAAATTTTATATCAATAACAGGTCCTATTATAGCTACGACCTTGCCGATGTTTTTTTCCATCTTATTCCTTTCTTAAAGTGCTTCCGCACCCGAAACGATTTCCGTTATCTCCTGCGTTATTACCGCCTGACGCGCCCTGTTGAAGCTGAGCGTGAGCGTGTCTATCATCTCCGAGGCGTTTTTGTTAGCCGAGTCCATTGCCGTTCTGCGTGCGGCTGACTCCGCCGCTACCGCCTGACATACCGCGAAATACAACACTCCGCCGACGTAATTCGGCACGGCGGCATCAAGCATTGCGGCAACGTCGCCCTCCAAAAGCACGTCCGAATCGACCGCACTCTCCTGTGCCGTAAGCGGCAACAGCGTGCGCCGCTTTACGCATTGCGACAGCATTGAAACGAATTCGGTATAGATAAGCTCCACGCGGCTGAATCTTCCATTTGCGAAATCGCGGCATACCGCGCGAGCCGCCTCAAAGCAATTACCCACGCTAAGATCCGCAACGACGTCGCATCGGCGCGAGAATATCTCACAGCCGCGGTGGTCGAAAAACTCCAGCGCCTTTTTACCCATCGGCAAAAAGACCGCGTTTTCCTTGCCCGCACCGCTTTGCTTCAGCACGTTTGAGTTATATCCGCCCGCAAGCCCGCGGTCACCCGCAATAACGATATACAAGACGTCCTTGCCCTCGCCCTCGGAAAACCAGAGAGCGTTCTCCCTTGCTTCGGGCGAGGAAATAAGCGGCGCAACCGCCTTATCAAGCACGCGGCAATACTCCGCCGCGTTGTCGGCGTTCTGCCTTGCCCGACGCAGCTTCGAGGTAGCAACAAGCTCCATTGCCTTGGTTATCTGCATGGTGCTTTTAATGCTTTTCATCCGCGCCTTTATCTCATTCATTGATGCGCCTGACATACGCTTGCTCCTTTACAGATTATTTTCCGCCAAAAACTTGTTTTTGCAGTAGTTTATAGCTTCCTTAAGCTCCGCTTCGCTCTCGGCGCTGAGCGCTCCGCTCTCTCTTATCGAGGCAAGAAGCTCCGCGCGCGTTGCGACGAGATACTCAAAGAGATACTTTTCCATCTCGCCTATCTTGCCCACGGGAACGTCGGCAAGCATATTGTTTACAACGGCGTAAATGATAGCAACCTGAAGCTCAACGTCAACGGGCGCGTTTCTGCCCTGCTTTAAGACCTCAACTATTCTTGCGCCCTGCTCAAGACGCGCCTTGGTGTCTGCGTCAAGGTCGGAGCCGAACTGCGCAAAGCTTTGAAGCTCGCGGTACTGCGAGTAAAGAAGCTTAAGCTGTCCCGCAACCTTCTTCATCGCCTTTATCTGCGCGTTTCCGCCGACGCGGGATACCGAAATACCTGGGTTTACCGCGGGGCGAACGCCCGAATGGAACAGCTCTCCCTCAAGGAATATCTGTCCGTCGGTTATGGAGATAACGTTCGTCGGAATGTACGCCGAAACGTCGCCCGCCTGCGTTTCGATAATGGGAAGCGCCGTCATTGAGCCGCCGCCGCACTCGGGAGAGAGCCTTGCCGCACGCTCAAGAAGCCTTGAATGCAGATAGAAAACGTCGCCGGGGTACGCCTCGCGTCCCGGAGGGCGTCTGATAAGCAACGACAGCGCGCGATATGCGACCGCGTGCTTTGAAAGATCGTCGTATATGATAAGAACGTCCTTGCCCTTATCCATAAAATACTCGCCCATAGCACAGCCCGCGTAGGGTGCTATATATTGCAAGGGCGAGGGGTCGGATGCCGTTGCCGACACCACGATGGTGTAATCCATAGCACCGTTTCGGCGCAGAGTTTCCACAACGCCCGTAACGGTCGACTGCTTTTGTCCTATCGCAACGTAGATACAGATAACGTCCTTGCCGCGCTGATTTATAATAGTATCGGTAGCAATAACGGTCTTACCCGTCTGTCTGTCGCCTATTATAAGCTCACGCTGACCTCTGCCGATGGGAACCATCGAGTCGATTGCCTTGATGCCCGTTTGAAGCGGAACGGAAACCGATTTTCTCTCAATAATTCCGTACGCCTTGCGCTCAATGGGGCTATACGTGTCGGTCACGATAGGACCCATAGCGTCGATGGGCTGACCGAGTGCGTCAACGACTCTGCCGATAAGCACCTCGCCTACGGGGACGGACACGACTCTGCCCGTGCGCTTTACGACGCTTCCCTCGCTGATTCCGACGTCCTGACCGAGAAGCACGACGCTGACGGAATTTTCCTCAAGGTTGAGCGCCATTCCGTAGCTACCGTTGCAAAACTCAAGCAGCTCGCCCGAGCAGCATTTTTCAAGCCCGTATACCTTGGATATACCGTCGCCTACCGAAATAACGTAGCCCGTTTCATCCTGAACTATACGGCTTGAATAATTCTTTATCTGTTCTTTTATGATCTTGCTGATGTCCTCTGTTTTAGACCTCATCTTATCACCAACTTTACCTTAAATAACTGTTTTTTCAAGACTCTTTGCCAAATCGTCAAGTCTGCGCTTCACCGTGCCGTCAAGCTGAACGCCCGAATACCTTATCGCAACGCCGCCAAGCACCGATGGGTCGACCGTGTTCGTGATCACCGCGCACTTGAGTGTCATTTTGTCTATCTTTTCCTTCATGGCCGCAAGCTGCTCCGCCGTCATCGGACGTGCCGTAACTGCCTCGACGCGCTCGATATTATGATGCTCGTCGTACAAAAGGCAAAACGCCTTTACCGCTTCGCCAAGCGAAAAGAAGATACATTTATCGCTCAAAAGCTTAAGAAAATTAACGCAGTATTCGTCAAGAGATGAAAACGCGCCGTCAATGAGGGCGTGCTTTTCCGCTTTTGACACGGCAGGCGTGTCAAGCAGCTTTACATAGTCGGGGTTTTCCTCGACCGCCGCTCCCGCCGCCTTGATATCAAGGGCTATCTCCTCGATCCTGCCCGCCTCCTCGGCGGCAAGAAAGAGGGCGCGTCCGTACTCGCCGTAGTCCATCATATCATTCACCCATACCCGAAATGAAGCTGTCGATAAGCTCCTTGTGCTCCGTCTCGTCGATGTCTCGCTCGATAACGGCGGCGGCTATCTCGATAGCCATACCCGAAACCTCGTCCTTCACGTCGTTTACGGCGCGCTTGCGCTCAAGCTCTATCTGCTCCTCGGCGCGCTTCAAGGTGCGCTCCGCCCTCTCGCCCGCTTCTTTGAGGATCTCCTCCTCCTTTTTGCGCGCGAGCTTTACGGTGTTTTTCAGATATTCCTCGCCCTCTGCCTTGACCTGATCGAGCTTCCACTCGTATTCAGCCTTCGTTTTGGCGGCGTCGGTGCGATATTCCTCTGCCTTTTCGTAAATGTCGTCTATCTCCTTCTGCCTTGACTCTATCATATTCATAATAGGCTTAAAAAGCAGCTTGCGGAGTATAAAGTAAAGGATAAGCAGATTACACCAGGCGAAGATCATAGTCCAGAAATTTACGCCTATAAACTGTTCAAATCCTTCCATAAGATACCTCCGAAGGTTTTAGCTTATCTTGAAGAAGATGAGAAGGAGCGAAACTACGAGCGAGTAAATACCCGTGGTCTCGGTAACTGCACATCCGAGTATCATATTGGTACGCAGAGTACCTGCCGCCTCGGGCTGACGTGCCATACCCTCAAGCGCCGCGCTTACCGCGCGTCCCTCTCCCATAGCGGGGCCGATAGCGCCGATACCCATACAAAGTCCTGCGCCAAGTGCTCTTGCTGCTGCAATAATTGCTGTTTCCATAATTTTTATCCTCCAAAAATTTTATTTATTTTTTTGTATCTCTTCTCTCGGCGGGTTAGCCATACCGATGTACACCATCGACAAGAGAGAAAAGACAAGAGCCTGAACGAATCCCGAGAAGAGGTCGAAGTATATCGACAGCACCGCGGGAATACCCACCTGAAATACGGGGGGAATAAACTCGATGACCGCCTCGGGCAGCCAAGCGAACACAAGGGACGAAAGCCCCGAAAGCGCACCGTAAACGATAGTCATAAGCACACCGCCGCCCGCTACGTTACCGAAATGACGGAACGCCATAGAAATGGGGGTGGCTATCTCGCTGATGATGTTCATCGGTGTGAGAAGCGGTATGGGCTCGGTAAAGCCCTTAAGCCAAGTAAGAAGTCCGAAGTTTTTGATGTTTCCGTACCACACGACCAATATCGTGGCTATTGCCCACGCCGCCGTAGTGGAAAGGTCGGCGGTGGTGGAGCGGAAAATCTGCGTCATTCCTATAAGAGAGCCGAGCATGGACGACACGAAAAGCGTTCCGATAAAGGGAACGAAGCGCTTATTGTGCGCTCCCATCGTTTCAACGACCATGTCCGTAAGCATTCCGACGAGCTTTTCGGCTATTACCTGCTTGCCGCCCGGACGCTTTTCAATTTTGCGCGTCAGTATGAACGCGACTACCGTGACGAGTATCGTCACCGCAAGAAGAGAAACCATAGTCTGCGTTACGTTTATCCCGCCGAAAATCGGAATGGTAAAATATATTTTAGGACCTGTAATACTTATATCCACGTTTTTCTCTCCTTTCCTTTTTATTTATTAAAATCATTTCTTTTTGTTGCATATAAGCGCCGCCGCGTTGAGAAGCGGTCGGAACGAAAGCAAGGGGATCACCGTGGCGACCACGTCAAAGTAATCCGTAACGAGCGCGAGAATGAGCACCGCCGCCATAGCAAGCGTACGCGCCGCCTGAGATAGCTGTACGCGCTTTTGAAGCTGTGCCTTGTGCTTTTCGGCAAACTCTGCCGCCGCCTCGTCGTCCATTTCCGCATCGCCGCGCTCCGCCATGATAGCGTCAACGGCTCGGTTTACCGCGAAGGCGAGGAAGATAAAATTGAAAAGCACCGCCGCGCACCCAAGCGCAAATCCCGTAAATACGCGGTAATTAAGCCGACCGAGCAGGAAAAACGCAAGCACCGTAACGGCGCCCACCGCAACCTCACCCAAAAGCAAGACGAGCGTTTCCGCAAGCGGCATACCCTTTTTATTCATCGGATTTGTACCTCCAATCTCTCGCAGTATTCTGTTCTTCTTCTATTTTTTCAAAGGTCTTGAGCGTGTAGATAAGGAATTTCACCATAGAAAAAAGTCCGGCAAAAACGCCCACTATTATCAGCGGAACGTATATCCATTCGGGGAAAGAAAGCTTCCACACCAACAAATATCCTATTCCGAAAGCAATCGCCGCGGGAAGAACGAGGTTGAAAAACGACTGAAATATCACGTTCATCAAAAAGAACGCGTTATATACCTTTTTCACACCCTGCCCCTCATCAGATATCGTCTATCTTGATAAGATTCGTCTTGCCCGTTGCGCCCGTTTCGTCGCTTCCCGTGATAACGAGCTTGTCACCCTCGGTGAGCGAGAGGCTTTCGATAGCAATCTTCTTTGCGTAGTAGAAAAGAACGTCGGTGGACGTGAACTTTTCGCAAAGCTTGGGCGTTACGCCCCAAGAAAGCGCGAGCTTTCGCCACGTTACCTCGTCGGTGGTAAGACCGATAATGTCAACGGGAGAGCGGAAGCGCGAGACCATACGCGCCGTCATACCCGAAATGGTGCAAGCGACTATCGCCTTTGCGTTTATATCCATAGCCATCGCGCAGGTAGCGTGGGAAACGGCGTCGGAGGAATTCTTTATCTTAAACTCCGTAGCGTAGAACTTCGACTTGTAATCTATGCTCTTTTCCGCTGTTTCGGCAATTTTCGACATTATCGACACAGCCTCAACGGGAAACGCGCCCGCCGCAGTCTCGCCCGACAGCATAATTGCGCTCGTTCCGTCGTATACGGCGTTTGCAACGTCGGATATCTCCGCACGCGTGGGGCGGGGCTTGGTTATCATCGACTCCAGCATCTCGGTGGCGGTTATAACGCGCTTACCGAGCATACGGCACTTGGTTATAAGCTTTTTCTGTATTGCGGGGAGCTGCTCGAAGGGGACTTCAACGCCCATATCGCCGCGCGCCACCATCGTGCCGTCGCAGTACTGGCATATCTCCTCAATATTATCAATGCCCGCCTGATTTTCTATCTTTGCGATAAGCTCTATGCCCGAAGCGCCGAGCGACACAAGATGCTCGTGCACGTCAATGAGATTTTGCTTGTTCGAGACGAAGGAGCAAGCGATGTAATCAATGCCGTTTTCAACGCCGAAGGCGATATCGCTCTTGTCCTGCTCCGAAAGATACGGACGGCTAAGTACCTTACCGGGGAAGCTCATGCTCTTGCGGCTGGACAACTCGCCGCCGTGGCGCACGGTGCAGTTTATGCGCGTGCCCTTTACGCTGTTGACGACGAAGGACAAAAGCCCGTTGTTGAGCAGTATCGTGTCACCTGCAGACAGCTCGTTGGGGAGATTTTCATAGTTTACGGACACCTCGTGCTGATTTCCCATTATCTTATCCGAGGTAAAGGTGAATTCGTCACCGTCGGCAAGCGTTATCTTACCGTCCTCGAACATTCCTATTCTGTATTCGGGACCCTTGGTATCAAGCATTATCGCGATGGGAAGCGACAGCTCCTTGCGCACCTTTTTGATGCGGTTGATAACGATACCGTGCTCCTCGTGAGTTCCGTGGGAGAAGTTGAGCCTTGCAACGTTCATTCCCGCAAGGCAAAGCCCGCGAAGCACTTCCTCGCTGTTGCTTGCAGGACCTATCGTACATACTATTTTTGTCTTACGCATTTTTTATACCTCTGCGTTTTGTATCTTTCTATATAGTATATCACATATAAAGTAACATTTCAATAAAAAAAGCGCACAAAAGTACGCTTTTTTATCATTTTTTGGTAAAAATTCAAAGTAGTTCGTCCACGCTTCCGATAAAGCACGGCGGCTCTGCCGCCTCGGCGTATCGACGGCGGTCACCTACGGCTACCGTTCCGTTTTTCACGGGATAAAACGAGTAAAGCGCGCACGCTTCGTACTCAAGCTCTATGGGAAGCACGTCGCCCTTATTGAAGATAAAATATCTGTCGGCGAAATAATCGTGAACGAGGTATTTTTCAGCCGTCGCAACGCCTGCGGGCAGTTGGGTGAAGTCAAACGCGCCGCTTACCGCCCTTCCCTTCGTAAAGCCGTACGCGCCGAGGGCAAAATTCTCGCCAGCCGAGGAAAAGACCTTGAGCGGAACGCCCGCCGAGGCGCAATCGGTATAAAAGCAATCGAGCGTCGGCACGGCGGCGCTGTCAAAGCGCCCTGCGCTTCCGTCGGGCGCGGAAAGGCGGCAAAGCACGTCCGCGCAGGTAGCGCCCACGCGGTCGCTCGTGTAAAGCGGTCCGCCGCTGATAGCGCAGGTCATAGCGTTTGCGTGCGCCCAGCTATGCTCCGAGAAAAACATATCGTAATCGCAAACGTGGAAGCGCGAGAGCATAGCCGCGCAATACACGCTCTGCGTTATATGATACGCCAAGTGGTCGGGCTTTTTGGGCATATAGTCGCCCGAACAGCGCACGAAGGCGGTGCTTTCACGCGCCATCGCCTGCTCAAGCGACGCGCCCATGCAGTTGATGAGCGCACCGTCAAAATGCTCTTTCGCCGCCGCTTCAAGCCCCTTATGTATAACGTCACACGCGGCAGAGCCGCGCAATTCTCCGTCGTAATACTGCGGCACGTTGCCTTGGTTGTCGATCTTGACGAAATCTATCCCCTCGCCGCGCAGATATGTGAACCACTCGTTCCAGAAGCGATACGTCTCCCCATGGGATTTGCCGAGGAGAAGTGCGCCGTTATAGGCGGTATAAAGCCCTTCTCGGTATTTTTTGGCGTATTCGTGCTCCGCGTCAAGTCCGCCCCAATGACCGTTAATTGCGCACCACACGCCGACGTGTTTTACGCCGTATTCCTCGCGCATACGCCTCACGAGCGCACCGAGTCCGTCGGGGAATTTCTTTTCGTCGGCGAAAAATGACAGCAATCTGTTATCGCGGTAGGTCGCCCAGCCGTCGTCTATCAGCACCCAGCGCGGCACTCTGCCCGCCGCCGCGTATTCGTCAAGCTTTTCTATTATTCTTTCAGCCGAAACGAACGGTCCGAAGCTCTCCCAAGTGCACCACCCAAGACCGCCGAGCGTCTCGGAAAACGCCGGAGTGCGCTCCGCACACTTTTCACAAAGAGCCGCGCCCACGGCGGCATCCATAGCGGAGTACGGCTCGTCCGCGCAGGAGATAACGGCAAACGTGTCGCAAATTTCTCTCGCACCGAAAACGCGCGTGTGCAGGGAAAATCCGCCCGCACCAAGCCTTGCCGCCGCCGAGTCCCCACTTACTGAAAGCACGCAGATATGCTTGTCTCCGACGTGCGCCGAAAGGCTTTCGGTATTTTGCAAAAGAGAGTCCGTATCCGTGCAAAAATGCGGATACAGCCAACAAAGGTCGCGCTGATAAAGCGAGGTCGCCACCGCCGCGCCGACCAAGGAAAAATCAATGCTCACCGCGCCCGACGGTGCGAAGGTATATCGCGCAAGCGTCACCGACGCGGACAAGATAAGCACGCCGTCCGCCTCGGAAAAAACGATCTCCGCGTCCTTTGACTCCGTGTAGGGAGACTTTTCCGCGCGGCAAAAGCGCACCCTGACGCACTCGCCGTCGGGGATAAGCTCGCACGGGATATATTCGATCCCCGCCGCACGCACTACGGAAAGGCGCATAGCCATACCGTCGATTATGGGAGCGCCGTCGGCAAAAATGCGAAGTCCGCGCTCGTTTATTTCAAATGAAAATCTTTTCATAGCATTACCCTCCTTACATTTGGATTATAGCTTATTCCAAAAAAAATGTCAAGCATTGGTTGATTTTAGTTGACTTTTATCCCCGAAGATGTTATAATTACAGCACAAACCGACTTATGAAAGGAAGAACTGCTATGTTTGCAAAAAGATCCGCACCCAAGACCCCCGCGCTGATAATGATATCAGTTGTGTTTTTAATAATCGCCGTTGTCTTCGCGACGCTCGGCATTATGCGACTCGGCGAAAAGCCCGTGGTTGATGCCGCAAGCGTTAAATATTCCGAGATAAGCACCGAAAACGAATACTATTTCAGCGAGCTTTGCCTCGTTGACTCGTACGCCGCCTTTTGGGAGGACACCGAGGACAACATCGTTGAGTACGATTACATAGTTTTATTCGCCGACAGCACGGGCGCGCTGTGCTACGCGTCTCTTGAAGTATCCAAAAGTTCGGATATCTCCAAGACCTGCCTTGATTATCTTAATGACGACACGCTTCAGCCCGGTGACGTGCTTCTGTCGGGATGCTTTTCCTGCTATGCGCTTGACAAGCAGAGCGACGATATAGACGAGGATTTCGACACGCTGTATAAGGAATACAACGCCGAGCTTCCGGGTGTAAAGACGAATCTCCACTTTAAATACGACGGCGCAAACGCCGAGGAGTTTGCCGAAAACAGGAAGACCGAGGCAACTATCTTTATTATCGCGGGCGCGATCTTCTTTATCGTATCCGCAGTTATCATCACCTTGATCGTCGTTTCCTTCAAGAAAGCAAAGAAGATATCCGACGTTGTCACCGAGGGATACGAAGCTCCCAACCTTATGATGAGCCAATCCGAACCCGACAATACGACGACTCAGGACGAAAGCACCGAGGAAAATAATAAGGAAGAATAAAAAAGGGGCTGTCTCATTTAGCGCAGAACAAAAATACAAAAATAAGTAAAGAAAAAAAGACCGTTTTTTTCGTCCAAAAGGATGAAGAAAGCGGTTTTTTTAAGGTAGAAATCCTCACGGATTTCGATTTTTATA
>JAZPZM010000023.1:0-8506 GCA_045544735.1 Eubacteriales bacterium | reverse complement strand
TACATCGCCGCCGCCGCAACTGCGGTCTTTCCGCAGCCAACGTCGCCGACGACGATGCGGCTCATCGGCACGTCCGTGCGCATATCTGCGGCGATCTCACCGATAACGCGCTTTTGCGCACCCGTAAGCTCGTACCCAAGCAAGGGTAGCATCGGGGAAATATTTTGCTTTTTGCAGGGGAACGCGCCTCTTTTTTTCTCGCGCTTGTTTTGCATAGCAAGACCGAGTGAGAAGAAAAACAGCTCGTCAAATATCAGCCTGCGCTTTGCCGCCGCGAGAGCAGTATAGCTTTCGGGCGAATGTATATTCCTTATAGCGAAGGCGAGCGTGCAAAGCCCGCGCGCCGTCCTTATCTCGTCGGGGAGATGATCGGGAAGGGTCGGCAGGCAGTAGCGTATCGCCTCGGCGGCGTTTTGCGCCACCTGCTTTTGCGTAAGTCCCTCGGACAGCGGATACACCGCGCAAAAATCGGGGAGCGCACCCTCGCGCCACGGCTCAAACGCGGGCGAGGTCATATAGTACCTTACGCCGCTGCGCGTTTCCTTGCGCTCGACTACGCCGTAAAAGCGCCACTCACTGCCGACGGTAAACGTCTGCTTGAGATACGGCTGATTGAAAAAGGTCAGCTCGCACGTTCCGCTTTCGTCAAAGGCGCGAAGCTTTACCACCGTCATCCTGCCGCGAAGCTTTGCCGCACGCGGCTCGGTGGCTATCGTAAGCACGAGCGCGGATTTTCCGCCGCCCGTATACGACTCCGAAAGCAGTCTTATATCCCCCCTGTTTTCGTATGCGCGGGGAATGTGGTAAAGAAGCTCCGTAAGCGTGGTAACGCCCGCCTTGGCATACGCCGCCGCGCGCGTAGGTCCAACACCCGACAGCACGCTGACGGGCGAGGAGGGAGAAATATTGCTTTTTATCTTTTCTGCCATCTTACCACCGCCTTTTTTCTAATTATACCACTTATTCCCACTTTCCGTCAAGTGCCGATTTAATATTGACTTGTACCATTTTCTGTGATATTATTAAATTATTAAGATTATTATGGTGAAATGATGATAAAGATAGGAAATACCGCTCTGCGCCACGGGCTGATGCTTGCGCCGATGGCGGGCGTGACCGACCTTGCTATGCGCAAGATCTGCGCCGACAGGGGCGCGGAATACGCCGTGAGCGAGATGGTATCGGCAAAGGCGCTCGTCTACGAGCAAGAGGCGCGCGCGACCGCGCCCGTAAAGACCGCCGCCCTTTGCAAAATAGACGGCGAGATACCCACCGCCATTCAGATATTCGGCTCGGATAGCGAATTTATGGCTGAAGCGGCGCGGCTTTTGTCAAGCGGCGAGTACCGCGGCTTTTGCGGCATTTTGCCCGCCGCCGTGGATATAAATATGGGCTGTCCCGTCAAAAAGGTGGTAAGCTGTGGCGAGGGAAGTGCGCTGATGCGCACACCCGAAAAAATATACGATATAGTATACGCCGTTTGCCGCGCCTCCTCCCTGCCCGTGACCGTTAAGCTCCGCGCAGGCTGGGACTCAAACAGCTTAAACGCGCCCGAGTGCGCCGCCGCCGCCGAGAGCGCGGGAGCTGCCGCCGTGTGCGTACACGCAAGAACGCGCGAGCAGTTCTACACCCCCGGCATTATGCCCGACGTGATACGGCTCGTCAAAGAGAGGGTGCGAATTCCCGTTTTCGGCAACGGTGACATAAATTGCGCCGCCGACGCGCTGAAAATGCAAAAGGAAACGGGCTGTGACGGCTTTGCCGTGGGCAGAGCCGCTATGGGCAACCCGTGGATATTCAACGAGATAGCCTCAGCACTCGGCGGCACGGAATACGCGCCGCCCACCGCCGAGGAGATAGCCGCCACCGCCGTCGAGCAACTGCGCCGAAGCGTTGCCGAAAAGGGCGAGCGTCAGGGCGTTGCCGAGGTGAAGGTAACGCTTTCCCACTACGTCAAGGGACTTCACGGCGCAACGCGCGCACGCGCCGAAATAATGTCGCAAAGCAGTGCCGCCGCTATCGAGGAGGCTCTGCTTCGGGCGCTTTTACCCTAAACCACTAAAACCGCGAAAGGAGGCGAGCCTCTTGAAAAGTGCAGATAAACGCCCTGCCGCCGTCGGCGAGGACGTGCTTTCCCGCGCGAGGGAGGGAGACGTCGCCGCCTTCGAGGAGATAGTTTACGCCTACGAGGGCTACGTTTACGGGCTTGCCCTCTCGCTGACGGAGCATCGCGAGGATGCCGAGGACGCAACGCAGGACACCTTTCTAAAGCTGTGGCGCGCCCTGCCCGAATACCGAGGCACGACGGCGGCGCTGTACTCCTACGTCCTTCGCATCTGCCGAAACTCCGCGCTTGACGTTCTGCGCAGGCGAAGGCGCGCTCCCCTGCCGCTCGTTTACACCGACGAGGACGGCGAGGAAACGGAAATAGACGTTCCCGACACGTCGCCAACGCCCGACGAGGACTACGTCCGCCGCGCCGAGGCGGCGGAGGTTCGCGCCGCAGTTGACGAATTGCCGCCCGATATGCGCCGAATGATATATTTGCGCCATATGGCAAACGCGGATTACGCGGAGATAGCAGAGCTTCTCGGCATCCCCGAAGGAACGGTAAAGAGCCGCCTGCACCGCGCGCGCAAGAAACTGTGCGAAATATTAAAAAAGCGGAACATTCCGCCGCGATAAGCGTCATAAAAATGAGTACCACGAAAGGAGGCAAGGTCTTGGAAAACAAAAATATATCGGGGCACGGCTGTGAACAGCTTGACCGCTTTGCCTCGTATGCAGATAAATATATAGACGGCGAGCTGACCGAAAAGGAAATAAACGAGCTTTTCGAGCACGCCGAGGTATGCCCCGAATGCCGCAGATATCTTGAAATAACCGTAAAAACGGACGAGGCTGTGGACGTTCCCGAAATGACTCCCCTGCCGCGCGGACTCCACGCGCACATAATGTCGTCGGTCAAGACGGATGCCGCCGCCGCGCGAGTCAGGGAGCAGAAGATACCGCGCGTATCGCGCTTTGTCCCCATCGCCGCCGCATTCCTTTGCATATTCCTCGTCGCCGCGTTCTTTATGTCCACGCCGACGAGATTCAACGAGTCGTCCGACAAGCTTTCGGGGGACGCTCTCCCTAACGATTCCATCATCGTAAAGCCCGAAGCGGACGAGGAAGCCCCCGCCCCCTCGCCGCCCGAAAACGTACCAAGCGTAACGGATACGCCAACGGACGATGCTCCCGTAACCACCGCGCCGACGCTCGAAGCTCCCGTGACCACCGCGCCGAGCGCAGACACCACGGCAAGCGCGCAAAACGCGCCGTCAGGCTTACTTGACAGCGACAGCATAACCTTTATCATCTTCGGACTTTGCGCGTTGTTCGCGCTCTCGTCCGTTGCGGCACTTGCGGCTTTCGTTTTCGCCGCCAAAAAGAAGCAATAAGCCAATAAGGAGAAAATTATGTCAGCAGAGCTTAAAATTATGACCTTCAACCTTCGCGTAGACGTAGCGGGGGACGGCGTACATCGCTTCCTTAACCGCCGCGAGACCGTGCTTGCCTCTATCGAAAAGCATTCCCCCGACGTCATCGGCTTTCAGGAGGCGACCAACCCCATGCGACTTTATCTGCGCGAGGAGCTTGCAAAGCGCGGATACGTAACCGTCGGCTGCGGCAGAGACGCCAATATGCGCGGCGAATCCGTAATAGTTGCATACAAGCACGAAAATATGGAGCTTTTCTCCCTTGAAAACCGTTGGCTGTCCGACACGCCCCTCGTCGCGGGCTCGCGCTTTGACGGCGACCAGAGCGGCTTTCCCCGAATATACACCGCCCTCGTCTTAAAGCACAAGGATGCGGACGCTTCCTTCCTATTTATAAATACGCACCTTGACCACGAGGGCGAAAACGCCCGCGTGCGCGGCGCGGCTGTGATAAAAAAGCGCATTGCCGAGATCGGTCTGCCCTTTATCCTTACGGGCGACATGAACGCCCTGCCCGACTCCGCGGCAATACGTTCCTTTACCGCCGACGCGCTTTGCGATGCACCCGTTACCGACGCTACGCGCCTGTGCGGCGGCACGTTCCACGATTTCGGAAGGCTTAAAACCCCCATAAAGATAGACTATATCTTCACGGATCTGCCCTGCGACGCAGAACGCACCTACGTCGTTGACGAATACGACCGCGACGGCTTCTTCCTTTCCGACCACCTTCCCATCTGTGCTTTCGTCACCATACCATAACAAAATTAACCAAAAGTTCACATTTGCGGCGCACAAGTGTGATATAATTAGTAAAAATATTTGAATAATATTCAAATTCGGAGGAAAATTATGTTCAAAAAGGCAACGGCTTTATTTTTAGCTATTCTTATGGCTACCCTCGCGCTTGTCGGCTGCACCCCCGCGACCGTCGGCGGCACCGACGGAACAACGGACGGCACGACCGCGCCCGAGGAAACCACGGGTCCCTATATCCCCGTAGAAATACCCGTAGAAAAGCTTGCTTCCTACAAGGTAGTAAGAAACGAGTATGCAAGCAACGAAACCATAGCACTTGCGCAGAAGGTGCGCAACGCCATTGGCGACACCCTCGGCACGAAGCCGGGACTTATGGCTGACACCCTCGGCAAGAACGAGGAAGTTCCCGCAACGGCTTGCGAGATACTTATCGGCTACACCAACCGCCCCGAATCCGTAAAGTATCAGGAAATGATGCGTGAGCTTGACTACGGCGTTGCGTTTGAAAACGACCGTATCATCATCACGGGCGGAAGCGACGCTACTCTTGAAAAGGCAGTTGACTTCTTCATCGAAAAATACGTAGTATCGGGCGCAACCTCCATCGTGCTTAACTCCGCCGCACCCGACGTGCGCGAGAGCCGCCCTTATATGTTCAGAAATCTCTCGATAAACGGCGTTGATATCAAAAACTACAAGATAGTTTATCCGAAGGACTCCGACCGCATCACCTACTTTACCGCAGTTGCGCTCGGCGATTACATCAACTCCAACCTCGGCTATAAGCTTGAGGTAGTCGACGACTCCAAGGAGGAGAGCGAGTACGAATTCCTCGTTGGCGCTACGAACCGTACCGTTTCGAAGGAAGCGGCAAAGATTTCTCTTGGCGACGATAAATACATACTCTGGCAGACGGGTAGCAAGATAGTTATGCAGGGCGCGTCCTACTACGTAGGCGCGGCGGCAGGCGATTTTGTCAACAACTTTGCAAACACCGACGGCACCAACGTCACCCTTGACGTAACGGGACTCCCCACCACCGCAAAGGCAACGAGCTTCACCTTCCCCAAGGCGACGTCCGCTATCCTTATGATAGGCGACGGTATGGGTCAGAGCCACATTGATATGACCATCAAAACGCAGAAGATAGACGAGTTCGTAGCCGCAAGACTCCCCGTCGTTACCACCTGTAAGACCTACTCGCAGTCCGTTATCAACGGCGTTGCGACCTACACCGACTCCGCCGCGTCCGCGACCGCGCTCGCTACGGGCTACAAGACGCTTAACGGCTACCTCGGAATGATACCCGTTGACGAGCTTACCAACCAGAGCGTGCAGAACGTCCGCGAGCTTGCACACTCCAAGGGCTACAACACCGCAGTAGTTACCACCGACGTTATCACGGGTGCTACCCCCTCGGGCTTCCTTTGCCACCTCAATAACAGAGACGACTCCGCAGTGCTTCAGGAACAGATAGACGCGCTCGTTGCCGAGAACGCCGTAGACTACGTTTGGGGCGCGACCTCGTCCTCGCTCCGCCGTCAGCTCGTTCCCAAGGCACGCGAGGCTCTCGGTCAGATTTCTGCAAACAATGAAAACTTCTTCATTATGATAGAGGAAGCGTATATCGACAAGAACTCCCACAACAACGACCACGAATCCACGATGAACTGCGTTGAGCGCTACAACGAGTGCATTGCGTACTGCATCGCATTCACTATGCTCCACCCCACCACCGCGCTTATTATCACCGCTGACCACGAGTGCGGCGGCATTACCGCAGACGGAGACAACTTCATCTACACCAGCAACAACCACACCAACACCAACGTTCCCCTGTTTGCCCTCGGCGGCGGCGTTAAGGAATGGGTAGACAGCACCTATGCCCTTGAGAACATCGACGTTGCGAAGCACATCGCTTCCATCTTCGGAGAAAACGAGTTTGGTCAGTCGGGATTCGTCCCCATGCCCTAAAAACTTAAACAGAAGGGGCGTCTCATTTAGCGCAGAACAACAGAAGCGGATGGCGTTGCCATCCGCTTTATTTTTATAGTTGACATTCCCGCGTAAATATTGTATAATTAATAATAGCCAATTCCCTACATAAATTTATATTAACGGAGGAAAACTAAAATGGCACAATTTGATATCCCCAAGACCGCAAAAATTTCCGTACTTGAAGAGCCCCGCAAGATGGTGCTCAAGGAGCTTCCCATTCCCGAAATCGGCGACGACGAGATTCTCGTTAAGGTCGAAGGTTGCGGCATTTGCGGCACCGACGTTCACGAATTCAAGGGCGATCCCTTCGGATACTGCCCCGTTCAGCTCGGCCACGAGGGTACGGGTACCATCGTTAAGCTCGGCAAGAATATAACCAAGGACTACACGGGCAAGCCCCTTGCAGTAGGCGACAAGATCGTTACGGGACTTAAGCCCTGCGGCGAGTGCGACGTTTGCAAGTTCAAGCCCGAGATCGTTCACCTTTGCGAGGGTGGCGAGATCTTCGGACTTATGCCCGGTGAGGCTAACTACTTCAACGGCTGGTTCGGCGAGTACATGAAGGTCAACGCAGGCGGCGTCGTATTCAACGTTTCCGATATGGACCGCGATCTTCGCATCCTTATCGAGCCCGCGGCTGTTATCGTTCACGCAGTTGAGCAGGCTAAGAAGATATTCGACTTCAAGTTCGATTCCTACGTTCTCGTTCAGGGCTGCGGACCTATCGGACTTCTCCTTCTCGCTATGGTTCGTTGCCTCGGCGTTCGCAACATCATCGCTTGCGATATGGATGAAAAGCGTCTTGCTATGGCAAAGAGACTCGGCGCGGCTTACACCGTAAACGCAGGCGACGCTGACGCTACCGAGCAGGTAAAGGCTATCACGGGCGGACTTGGTGCAGAAATGCTCTTCCAGTGCACCGGCTCTCCCAAGGCGGCTTCCAAGGCTTGGAGCTACGTCCGTCGCGGCGGCTCTTACTGCGAGCTTGGCTTCTTCGTAAACAACGGCGACACCACCTACAACCCCCACCTCGACCTTTGCAACAAGGAAGTTAAGGTCATCGGTTCTTGGACCTATCAGGCTCAGGACTGGATCCAGTCCTTCTCCTTCCTCAAGGAAGCTCAGGACAGAGGTCTGCCCATCACCGACCTTCTTACCCACAAGTACCCCCTCGACAAGATGAACGAGGCTATGGAAATGAACATCTCCATGGAAGGCCTCAAGATCGCATTCGTAGCCGAGGACTAAGCTAAAATTAAAAGGAGAACATCAAAAATGCTTCGTTCCCGCAAAATATCTTTTGTTGCTATTTTGGCGCTTTGCGTCATTCTGCTTTCGGCGTGCTATCCCAACGGTCGACCCTTTGCCTCGATCGACGAGACTGACCTTATCACCATCAACGACGTGAGAAAGGGCGGCGGAATATACACCATCAAGGACCAGACGCAGATAAAGGCTTTTATTGATATGCTCAACGGCTGCACCTATGAAAAATTCGACGATGACGACGACACGGATACCGTGTTCAAGCAAAGGCAGTATTACAGGATCAGCATCGCGGATCAGGTATTCTACATCAACGACGAGGTGTCCGAGATATATATCAATCCGATAGTCAATTCGGGCAGAGAAGGCAGATATAAGATAGTGGATTTCAACAAGGATATCTTTGACGCTCTCCTTGCCGCCGCGGAGGTTACTACACCGCCCGCGCAATAAAAGATGCGCCGTTGGCGCAAATGATGTACGGCTTCGCCGTAATGATGTTGCACCGTTGGCGCAGTGATGTTCGCCTACGGCGAGTGATGTGTTTGCCTTTCGGCAAACGTTAAGGAAAAAAGCGGAAGAAACGCGAGTTTCTTCCGCTTTTGTTTTTTATAGAACGCTTTTTGCGAAAGCAAAAAGCTACCTTAACATTTTGCGCAAGCAAAATATTTCACATTTCGCGAAGCGAAATATTTCATCCGACGAAGGCGGATATCATCCACCGCAGGTGGATATCATTGAAAACGATATGCGTTTTCTTTGCGTCATTCCGAAGTCGCGGAGCGTTGTTCCGCGCCGCGACGAGCGAATCTCGCCGTTTTTCCGCAGAAAAACGGCGCCTGATGTTAGCACCCAACTGGTTTATTAGGGAATAGCACCAAAAAATACGGCTATGAAGTATTTGCGGTGCTTGCACATATAAGGCTCTCCCTGCGGGAGAGCTGGCGCGTTAGCGACTGAGAGGGGGCGCGTAAGCCCTCTCCGTCACGCTCCGCGTGCCA
>JAZPZM010000022.1:0-34285 GCA_045544735.1 Eubacteriales bacterium | reverse complement strand
GAAGGTCACCTGCTCGTCCCTACCCGTTTTGCCGAGTATTTGCGCCGACACAGCCACAACAAAGCCAATTCCTATGACCTTCAAAATCAAGCTTACGTCCATTTTTACCTCATATTATCACTATTAGCGCCGCCGCCGCGGCACAAAGTCCCATAACGGCTCGCGTTTTTCTCTTTTTGGGGAGTTCCGACGCAAGCGTAGCGCGTACAGCCTCAAGCTCGCGCACACATTCGTCGCACTCACGAACACTATCTTCCCTATACGACCTGCCGAGCCGCTCCGCGAGCGCACACAGCGCATCCCCTCCGTCCTCAAAATACGCGCCGCGCCGAAGCTGAAAAACAAGCTCGCCTACGTCGCGAGGTCTTTCGCGCGGACAGCTATCAACTCCCGTAAAACATCCCTTTAGCACCTCGGCGTCGCATTGGCGAAGTATCTCGCCCACGGGGGTGAGATATCGCTCTATTTTCGTGCGTAATTGTTTTACAAGGGCAATAAGGCAGTCCATTCGGTAAAGTCGCGCTCTGTCGCGTGCCGACTCGGTATATGCTGCATATGCGCCCCCGCCAAGGAGCGCCAAAGCGCCCGCAAGCTTAAACAACAAGGGCTGTGCCAGCATTTTGGACGTCCTCCCAATAATCTATCTTATATTCGTAGTCCTCATCGCCGACACGCCTGCTGATTCCAACGTACGCTCCAAAGCCCGCGCTTTCGTGCAATCTGTCAAGCCCTGCCCTCCGAATAAGGCGCACGGCACTGTCGGCGTGTGCGCTTGCGATAAGAGGCACGCCGCAGTTGTGCGCTCCCCTTACAGCCTCCACCTCGTCGCGCCCTATCTCGTCGCAGATTATGACCTCCGCGCCAAGCGTTCTTGCCGCTATCTCGATGCCTGCGGACTTAGGGTATCCCGAAAGCACGTCGACGCAAAGCGAAGCACCGTCAAGAAAGCAGCCAAGCTCGCCGCGCGTATCTACCACGGCAACTCGGCGCGCCCCCTTACCCGATGCAAGCCGACGCGCCACCGCGCGAAGAAGCGTAGTCTTGCCAACTCCGGGCGGCGAATACACAAGCACGCCCGCGCTGTACGAAAGCTCGTCAAGAAGCCGACATATGCGCCCTCCGCAGCCATCGTGCCTATGTGGTATGCGCACGGCGATGGTCGTGACCTCATACACGCCGCGCACTCTGTCACCCTCCGTCACAGCCCGTCCACACACTCCTATCCGTATTCCGTCCCCTATGCTCAGATAGCCCTTGCAAATGGTATCGTTATAGGCGTAAAGCGAGCCGCCGCAAAGCGAAAAAAGGGTGCTGTCCATTTCGGCTCGTGTAAGTGAAACGGCAATAAAAACGTTCTTCCCGTCCACCGTAAGCGTGGCTCGTCTGTCGGCGTGAAGCCTAAGCTCCTCGACGCGCGAAAAATCGCGGACGGCATCGGTTATCTCCCCGCTGACACGCGGCGGCAACGCCTCTAATACCCTGCTTGGAATAACTAAATCGTCCATAACGCACCTCCGTTAGAATATATTCATCCGCACTCGTCTTTATGCAAAAACTGAAAAACGGCGTTTTTTTATATAAATATTGACTTTTTGTATACCGGGTGATATAATAAATTATCTATGTTGAAATTGAAAGGACAAACTGTCATGAAATGGACATCGCTTAACGACATTCGCGAAAAATACCTTGCTTACTTTGAATCCAAGGGACACCTTCGCCTGCCGTCCTTCCCTCTTATTCCGATAAACGACAAATCCCTCCTGCTCATAAATTCGGGCATGGCTCCAATGAAAAAGTTTTTCACGGGCGAGGAGATTCCGCCGCGCAACCGCGTAACTACCTGCCAGAAGTGCATCCGTACGCCCGACCTTGAGCGCGTAGGTCACACCGCACGCCACGGCACGTTCTTTGAGATGCTCGGAAACTTCTCCTTCGGCGATTATTTCAAGGAGGAAGCGATTCCCATGGCTTGGGAATTTCTCACCGAGGTCATGGAGATCCCCGCGGAGCTTCTGTGGCCCTCCATCTACGAAAACGACGAGGAAGCGTACGCTATCTGGCACGACGTTATAGGCATTCCCGACGAGCGAATAGTTCGTCTTGGCAAGGCTGACAACTTCTGGGAGCACGGAACGGGTCCTTGCGGACCTTGCTCCGAGATATATTTCGACCGCGGCGAGAAATACGGCTGCGGTAGCCCCGATTGCAAGCCGGGCTGTGAGTGCGACCGCTATATGGAAATATGGAACAACGTTTTCTCGCAGTTCAACAACGACGGTAACGGTAACTATACCGAGCTTGAACAGAAGAACATCGACACGGGTATGGGACTTGAGCGTCTTGCTTGCGTAATGCAGGGCGTTGACAATATGTTCGAGGTTGACACCATCCGCCGCGTTATAGACAAGGTCTGCGAGATTTCCGGCAAGACCTACGGCGACGACAAGAAAAACGATATTTCCATTCGCGTTATCACCGACCACGCAAGAAGCGCAATGTTTATGATATGCGACGGCGTAGTTCCCTCGAACGAGGGCCGCGGATACGTGCTTCGCCGTATCATCCGCCGCGCTTGCCGCCACGGTAAGCTCCTCGGCATTGATCACCCCTTCCTCACCGACGTGGTAGATATCGCTATCGCCGAGAGCTGTGGCGCATACACCGAGCTTTCCGATCGCGCCGATTATATAAAGAAGGTTCTTTCCATCGAGGAGGAACGCTTTGACGCTACTATTGACGCAGGTCTTTCCATCCTCACCAACCTCATCCGCGGCGCACTTGACAGCAACGCCGACACGATTTCGGGCGAGGAGGTATTCAAGCTTTACGATACCTTCGGCTTCCCCATCGACCTCACTCGCGAGATTGCAGAGGAAAGCAAGCTTTCCATTGACGAGGACACCTTCAACAACCTTATGACCCGTCAGAAGAACCGCGCGCGCGAGGCTCGCGCTAATATCAGCGGTTGGAGCTCCACGTCCAAGTCCCTCATTTCCGAGCTTGACAAGACCGAGTTTACGGGATATACCGACTATCGTTCCGAGGCGAAGATACTTGCTATCCTCGTTGGTGACGACTCCGTTGACTCCGTCAACGAGGGAGATTGCACCATCATCCTTGACCGCACCCCCTTCTACGGAGAAGGCGGCGGACAGATAGGCGACGCGGGCACTATCTACGCCGAGGGCAAGCTTATAAACGTTTACGATACGAAGAAATCCGACGGTGTTTATATTCACCTTTGCACCGTTATCAACGGAACGTTCAGCGTTGGTGAAAGCGTTGTCGCTGACATAAACGACACACGCCGCCGTTCCATCGCTCGCAACCACTCTGCCGCACATCTGCTTCAGGCGGCACTGCGCAAGGTTCTCGGCAACCACGTTGAGCAGGCCGGCTCATACGTCAGCAATACCGTTTGCCGCTTTGACTTCTCGCACTTCCAGCCGCTTACAAAGAAGGAGATTGCCGCCGTTGAACTGTTTGTAAACTCCTGCATTCTCAGCGCGCTGAAGATAGAAATGGTCGAGACCGACGTTGAGACCGCAAAGGCAAACGGTGCTATCGCGCTCTTTGGCGAGAAATACGGCAAGGTTGTACGTATGGTTAAAATGGGCACGTTCTCCACCGAGCTTTGCGGTGGTACGCATTGCTCCAACACGGGCGAGATCGGTCTTTTCAAGATCATTTCCGAGTCCTCCGTTGCCGCTGGTGTTCGCCGCATCGAGGCTGTTACGGGCGCAGGTCTGCTTGATCTTCTGAACGAGAAGGATGCGCTTATCGCAGACGTTGCGCGTGAGCTTAAGTGCCAGAATCCCGCTGATATCGGCACGAAGGCTGCCGCACTCTCCGCCGAGCTTGCAAGTGCGCGCAGAGAAATAGACAGCCTTAACTCCAAGCTTGCGGCTACCAAGCTTGACTCAATTCTCGCTAACACAAAGCAAATAGGTTCTGTAAAGCTCGCCGCCGTTCGCTTTGACGGTATGGCTATAGAGGTCGCTCGTTCTCTTGCGGACGAGATAAAGGCAAACCACCCCGACACCGTAGCGGTTATTGCCGTCAACGGTGAAAAGCTCAACTTCATCGCCGTATGCGGTGCTGATGCCGCAAAGGCCGGCGCACACGCAGGAAAGCTTGTAAGCGCGGTTGCCGCCGTAACGGGCGGAAAGGGCGGCGGACGCCCCGACAACGCTATGGCAGGCGGCGCTGACGCCTCCAAGATAGACGAGGCGCTCGCACTTGCCCAAGCAACGCTTGCGGGTATGCTTAAATAAAAAGGGGCTGCCTCATTTAGCGCAGAACAAAAATACAAAAATAAGTAAAGAAAAAAAGACCGTTTTTTTCATCATAAAAAGATGAAGAAAGCGGTCTTTTAGGTAGAAATCCTTTCGGATTTCGATTTTTATACGTATTTTTTAGCCGCGATTTTGCCATCACGCGTACCCTCGTACGCCGACGACGGCAAAATCGCCACTTCTGCATCTAACTGAGACAGCCCCTTACTTTATATAAACGTAGGGTCTGCGCTTTTGGCGCAGACCCTTGTTTATTAGCCGGTAATACCGGAACGTTCGATACCTTGTACCAGGAACTTCTGGCAGAAGAGGAACATGATTACCAGAGGAATCATAATAAGGAGACCGCTGGTGTTACGGATAGCGGAGGAGTAGAGGGTCCATCCTGCATAACCGTTGTACTGCTGGCTGAGCGTCTTCGGGATGGTGCTATAAATGTTGGACATAAGCACCGTCTTGTTGTTCGTGAAGAACAAAGTCGTGTAGAAGTCATCAGTCCACTGCCAAGAGAACGCAAACAGGAATACCGTTATCATCATCGGGATGGACAAGGGCAGAATGATGCGTATAAAGGTACGCAAAACGCCCGAACCATCGATGTATGCGGATTCCTCAAGCTCGTCAGGCACTCCGCGGAAGAACTGACGGAGAAGGAAGATAAACAGACCGTTCTTGAACGCAAGTCCCGTAAACGAGAGGATCATAAGCGGCCAGTTGGTGTTCATAAGGTTCAGCGCACCGTCGGCGGCGGCATTCTTTATGAACAAGTTGGTGCTATTGGGGTCGAATATCTGAATTCCCTCAACGACGTGTCCTGAGAGTAGCTTGACTATTCCGAATATGTCAAAATATCGGAAGTTCATAAACAGCGACATCTGCAGCGCGCTGTGCGGTACGACCATCGTAAATACAACGGCGGCGAACACAAAGGTCGAGCCCTTGAATTTGAACTTTGCAAGACCGTAAGCGATAAACGAGCAGGTGAGCGTCTGAACAAGTGCCGTGGAAGCGGCGAGGAACAGAGTGTTTCCGAATGCCTCGAAGTAGTGGTTCTCAAGGAGTATGTACTTATACATATCAAGCGAGAAATCCTTCGGGATAAGCATTACGGTAACGTCTACGAAGTCGTTGGGACCCATAAACGAGCCCGCGATCTTCGTATAGAAGGGGAACAAAATGATATAAGCGATGCCAAGAAGCAGGGCGAAGCGAATAATATACCAAATGACACTTCCGACAAACGCCGCGTTGACGAATTTCGCCTTGAGACGTTCCTTAAGAGGGGTTCTTTCAAACTCGACCTTTATCTTGTTTTTAGATTCCTTCTTAATGACAGGAGTAGTTTGCTGTGCATTCATTATTTTGTCCTCCTTTCATTAATCTCTGCGCTGGTAGAAGACGAATGCCGAACAGATACCCGCCACTACTGCGATAATCAGAATTATCAGCGAGAAGTATATCCAAGACATAGCCGCGCTGAGCTCCTTCTGAGTGTTGTAGGTTTTTGAGATAAAGCTCATAACCGTGTTGGAATTGGTTGTAAACGAGTCGATTACGGTGTAAACGGCGTTAACGAGGATCATAGGGCTGATCATCGGGAAGGTGATCTTCCAGAAGGTCTCCCATCCCGTTGCACCGTCCATCTGACAGGACTCGTAAATTGCGGGAGAGATGGACTGCAGTCCCGCAAGGAAGATAAGCATCTGAACGCCCGAACGGTTTACTATGTCGTATATGTTGTTGATCATCTCAGCAACATACGTAACAAGTCCCTGTCCGACCTTCATGCTTTGGAAGAGCAAGGCGATATCTACGGCAGATACTATCTGGCTTGCCGCGCTCGACCCCGTACCGCTTGCGATACCGTCAACGGTTGAGTTGGGGCCGCCGCCCATACTCTGCTCCATAAGGTTTTCCGCGTTTATGGTTTCAAACAATCCCGTAGAAACTATAACGGGAACGAAGAAGATAGCACGGAAAGCTGCGCGTCCGACCATCTTCTGGTTAAGAAGAACAGCCATAAAGAGCGAGAACAGAATGATTGCGGGAATGTCAAAGAGAAGCTCAGTCATACCCGTAACCAAGGTCTCGGCAAATTTCGGGTCGGAGAAGATAGCGTAGCTATAGTTTTCAAAGCCCACGAAATGTGTTACAGGACCGAAATCGGTATACTCGACCGTACTGAAGCTGTATACCAGCGAGTCAAATATGATCGGTATGTATACGATAAAGAATCCAAGCACGAAGGGCATTACGAACCACCAGCCCGCGCGCGCCTTACGCTTATCAAGAGATGCAGCGCGTTTCTTTTTAGTTTTCTTCTGGGGAACACTTGTGGTGTTTTTCAGTTCCAAATCGTTAGTCACTGTTCTGCACCTCCTTAATTATTTACGGCAAACGACGTTGTGCTGCCGTCTGCATTTACTCTGACTCCGCCGTAGTTTGCGACGGTGTACTCCTGACCGTTGTATTTAACGGTTACGTCAAAGTAGTTGAAGTTAAGAATGAAGAATACGCCATTCTCGTACTCGACGCGAACGATGTTGTCGTTATCGTCGGTGTACTTGGTGTAGTTGTAACCGTCGTTATCGTCATCCTTCTCCTCTTCCTTTTCAGGCTCGGCGTTAGGATCAACGAGAACGTAGTTGAGCTCACCGAGGACAGCCTTAGCCTCCTCGAATACTGCAACTGCTGCAGCGTAAGCCTCGGTTACGTTAGTAGAGATACTTGCGTAAGCAGAGATTACACCGTTGTAGCTTGCAGCAACGTCATCCTTAAATGCCTGAGAGAAGCCCTCGGCGTTCTTGGTAACGTAGTGCTCGTAAGCAAGAGAAGCGTTGGTGTTAGCCTTCTTAGCGATTGCGAATGCTTCGTTGAGCATTGAGTTGTTCGCCTGAATCGAGGAAAGGTATCCGTCGATATCCTTGAGCAGCTTTTCCTTTGCGGAAACTGCTTCCTCCTCGGTCGCTCCTGCAGCGGGAGTTTCGGACTCGAGTGCTACGAGCTGATCAAGAAGTCCGCGAAGTGTTTCGGCATAGTTCTTGGTAGTCTGCGTTCTCTCGGTAACGGTAGCGAGTGCCTTGCTGATCTCGGCAAGCGCTACGGTTCTACCGTGGTTGATAGCAGCCTGATAAGCCTTTTCGGCAGCTTCCCTCTCGGCAGCTTCCTTTTCAGCCTGCTCCTTCTTTGCCTGTTCCTCGTCAGCAAGCTTTTCATCCGCGTCGGGAACACGTTCACCGATGATGAAGTCGTGAGCTACTATCTTGGAAAGCTGAAGGTCCTTGGTAAGACTATTGAGAAGAGTGTAGTACTCAACTACCTCGCTCTTAAGAATATCATAACGTACGGAATAGTATTCGCTGAGGTCAGGATATTCCTTGAACTCGTCGTAGTTCTGATAGCAAAGAGTGAAGTTAAGGCTTGCGCCGTTTTCGATAGCCTTCAAGAAGCTATAGCCGATGTTTCCTTCCATGTTAAGAGGAGTTCCTGCGAACTGTCTGCTACCGTGAAGAACAACACCGATGAAGGGCACTGCTGCGCTGGATCTGATGTAACGGCTGGAGTCAAGAGATACGTTTACGATGTGGTCGATGTACTTCCAAGTGTAAACGTTTGCTCCGTCGGTCATTACGGAATTGAAGTCCTTGTCGATCTTCTCGAAGATAGCGACGGTCTGAGACTTGGAGTCCTCACGGTTGTAAGGCTCATCCTCGTCGAAGTCGGAGTTAAGCTCGGTTCCGAGCGTTCCTACCGAGATCGCGGTGGGCATTCCGTCGGCATAGGACTTAAGAAGATTCTGAGCAAGCTCATCGTAGAAGTTTGCGTAATATGCAGGAGATACTGCAAGCTCAAAGCGTCCGATGTAGGTCTGTCTCGTTGCGCTGTAATATCTCTTGGACATATAGGTGTCGTTAATAGACTTAACGAGGTGATTGCGGAATACCATGCTATCGAAGAGGGAGTCAGCCTCCGATCTTACGTAAGCAAAGTCGAAGTCGGGGAACAGCTCAAAGCCGTTTGCATTTGCATAAGCCAAGAGCTCCTTGTATCCATCCTCACCGCCTACTGCGTCCTCCCAATCGAGGTCAGCGGGCATATTGGATTTCATACCGCCGTTTGCATAACCCGTAAGCTTGAACTTAATGTTCGATACGCCCTCAGCGGCAAGCTCGCTATGCATGGTCTTGATGTCCTCGAAAGAGGTGAGAGGAGTCATTACCTCAACGGGAATGGAAAGGAACTTCTCGATAGTTTCGAGAGCGCCGAACGTCTGGATATATACGGGGAGGTCTTCCTTGACCTCGTTGGTATCAAGGGCGTCGAGATTACCCGTTTCGTAGAGATAATCGCGGTAAGCCTCTGCCATACCCATCCAGCTGGTCTCATAGTAATCGGTAATGCCCTTCGACTTTGCGGTAGCATCGTCGGTAAGCATGATGTATCGGATGGTGTAGTTGCCCGTGTACTTACGGGAGGAAACTACGGTCCACGATGCATTAGCTGCAACGGAAATTGCGTTTCTAAGGTTGTAGGTATCCTTAGGTCTGGGGCTGAAGAGCATATTGACGGCGTTGTACTTGGAAAGCGAACCTGCGTGGTACGTAGAAAGCTCTGCAAGCGCGTCACCCTCTTCAATGATGGCAACGAAGCCACGGTCCTGATCGACTCTTTCAGCGCCAACTTCTACCATTTCCTTAACCTGCTCGGTGATAACGTTGCCGTTTTCATCCTTCTTCTCGTTGCCCTCTTCATCAAGAACGGGCTTTTCAACGAGCTGCTCCTCGTAGGTTCTGTTGTAGTAGGCATCGTTGGAAACTATACCAAATACGGGGTATCTGATAATTTCCTGATGTGAGCCGAGAATGGTGTTGTATGCGTAGTCCTGTCCGTAGACCTTACCCGAAACGCTGGTACCAACGTTACCCGCAAGGTCCTCGTGACGGAAGAGAGTTCCCGATCCGTCGGGGAAGAAGTTGTAACCTGTGATAACGTCCTTCTTATCCTCGCCTACGTAGTTTGCGCCCGCGCCCATGTAAGGAAGAACGCTGACGTTCTCAAGCTGGTAGACGGACTCGTTGAAGCGAAGTCCGTTTGCAGGCATGCAAACGCTTACGCCCCACTTGTCAAGCGTATACTCAAGAGCCATCTTGAATACGGGAGGAATGAGGTCTGAGCTTACATACTGAGTTTTAGTATGGTCCGCCTCAAGATCCTCGTAGGTATAGGAAGGAACGTAGGTCTTAATAAGGCTTTCGACCTTAGTAAGCTGAGTAAGGTTGGTATTGGTCTCAAAGTAGTAAACGCTCATAGAGTCTATTACCTTTGAAACGTGCTGGTCACCGCCCTTAGAACCCATTTCGAGATATTGGTAGTAGTTTCTGACCATATTGAAGCTATGCCAGAGCTGATTCTTGGATTCCTGTCTTATCTTATCGCGAAGGGTAAGATCGTAGTGGTAATCTCTCCACTGGAGAACGGGAAGTCCTTCCTCAGCGGAAACGGCATTGATCTCATCTGCAAAGGGATCAAGAATCTTGGTCTCGAATCTTTCCTTCTCGATAAGTCGGGGAACGAGCATTCTCGCATCCTCACGACCTATGCTGTACTCGACTCTGACACCGTTTTTAATATACTTTACGGAGATCTGTCCGCGCTGAGCGGCGTCAACGAAGCTGTTCATTTCCTTCTTAGCATCGTTATCCATATAGGTAACGACGATCTGAGACATGATCTCAGCTCTCGTTGCGGTAGAACCCGAAGTAGCTACGTCGTAGGGGTTGGAGAAAAGGATCTCGCCCGTTGCAACGTTTACCGTGGCGACTTCGCCCGTAAAATCGTCGACCCAGAGCTGATAGCCGTCTCTCTCTACCATCATAGACATAGTAGCAAGCTTCTGCTGCGGTGTTTCAAACTTAAGCGTAAGATACTGAGCAACCGTTTTCTCGTAATCAATGATATCGGTGTCCTTGCCCTTTTCATCCTTTTCATAGATGATATCGACAGCGGTAGCCGCTCCGACCTCAAGCATAAGAGTTCCGATAAGCATTACGACAGTCAGAATCAATGCAATAATTCTATTCATCTTATTCATTTTTTATCCTCCTGCCGTTATAAGCGATATCCGATCTCGGTAACGATGTTTGCAATGAAGCTTACGATCTTTGCAACAAGCGTTGTAAAGAGGATCGCAACGAACATTACAAATACCATAGCAACGAGCGTACCGAGAATGGTAACAAAGTTTTTGCTCACGGTATAGTCGTGAGTTATCATCATACCCGAGAAGATCAAAAGTCCTGCCCAAATAAATGCGAAGGAGTTGAGAACGTTGACGAGGTCAAGCTCCTCGAGAAGCACGAAGTTTGATGCGATCGTGGTGGGGATGAAGATAAGAACTACGGGGAGAAGAGCGTAGCAGCAAGCAATAAAGATGTCCTTAAGGCTGCCCTCGCCCTCAAACAGAGTGGTAAGACACCAGTTGGATATTACCCAAAGCATTATGGGGAGAAGAACTCCGATAATGTGGATAAATACCGAGGTCTGGTTCTCGCGGGGATTTACAAGGTAACCCGAACCGATCGCCTGATAGAAGAATACGAATACCGTAACTACCAGATAAACCAGCGCGGCGCGGAGTGAACCGCGTTTTTCGTGCTTCAGATCCCAGAAGCCGTCGAACGGATGGAAGATAACGTGGAAGCCGTAAACAAGCTCCTCAACAAAAGTGCGCTTACCGCCTGCGATAGCAGCCTGCTTGTTGATCTTACCTGCCTTCTTGAACAGCTTGGAAACGATGAGAACTACTGCAACGATGAAAATCGGAATAGTCCATACGTACTTGCCGATCCATTCCTTACGGATCTCTGCGTATGCCTTGGACCAGCCCTCCGTATCGTACGCTGCCTTGTAGTATTCCTGTGCAAGTGCGTATTCACCGTTACGGTAGTACGAATCACCGATTCCTATATAAGCTGCGTCGAAGTTGGAGTTTCTCTTAAGGATCTCAAACCAGTCGTCAATAGCTCTGTCGTACTGACGGGAGTTCTGGTTTGCAAGTGCGCGGATGATGATATCTCCGTATTCAGTTCTCTGATAAACGGTGATATTGTCAAGTATCTTATCAAGAACAAGGAGCTTACCGTCGCTCGTGTAGCACAGACCCTCGATATTCTCAAGGTTGCCGAGCTGATTACCGAAATCACCGAATGCGAACAAGAGGTTACCCTGCTCGTCGTAGGTGAATATCTTACTTCTCTTCTCGTCTATGATGGACCAAGTTTTCTCAGGTCCTACTGCTACGTCAACGATCTTAGAAGCGCCTACTACCGTTGAACCGTCTGCGGTGGTAAGAGATATATCAAGCTCTCCGGAGGGGGGCCAGAAGCCGTTTCTTGCCATGACCTCGTCGCCTGCGGGATTGAGCTTCTTTACAGGTGCGAAGTCGCCGGATTTATCCTTACCGTTTATCGCAGCCTGCTGGTCTTCCTCATCAATACCGTCGGTGGTAATATAGATGAAGCCGTCAGCGTCAATGTCTATATTATTATAAGTTGTAGAAATGTTTGCTTCGCCAAGCTCTCTCTGCTCGTCGGTCTGGAACATTCTCCAGATCTTTTCCCAAGCGGTAAGAGAAACCTTCTGCGCGCCTACGAAGCGAATGAACTCGCCGTCGTAGTCCATAACGATGATACCCTCGTAGTTGGACATAGATACTACGTAGAGCTTGCCGTAATCGTCAACGGCAACGGCAACGGGCATATACGCCGAGCCTTCATCAAAGAGAGAGCTTTCAGGCTCTGCTATGATGCGAAGGAAGTTACCGCTTACGTCAAAGGTAACGATACGCGCGTTGTCGGTATCGCAAACGTACATAACGCCGTTCTTTACGAATACACCGTTCGGGTTGTTCAGGCAGTCGTTAACTCCCTGCTCGTTTACGAAGGTGTCTACGTCAAACTTGAATTTGAAGTACTTGTCGAGAACTACGATTCTATCGTTCTTGGAGTCAACGAGGTAAACGTTATCGTTTTCGTCAACTACGATGTCACGGGGTTCGTCAAAGGGTACTTCAAGTCCCATATACGTGGAGTCTACCGCCATTATGGGAGTGTAGGCGTCGGGAGAATGGAGGGGGAAGCCCTCGTCCGTGTTTGCGTAGGTATAGGTCTGATAGGGTCTGAATGCACTTGCGGGAACTGCAAATATCATAACAAGTGCGAAAACCAAGGCGATAATGCTAATAAATCTCTTCATTGCGTAACCTCCTTAGTCCTTCATACCACTCGAACCCATCGTTTCGATGATGTTCGACTGAGTAATAACGAATACCATGATAGGAACCATCATCATTACAACGGTTGCGGCAGCAGATGCGCCCGCACGCTTGATACCGCCCGCGGTGATCTGACCGATCGCGTAGTTGAATGACTTGAGCTGCTCGGAGTGAATGTAGATCGAGGAGCCGGAGTTCCAAAGATTCTGGAAACAGTAAACGATAAGGGTGAGCCAACCGGGCTTAACCATGGGCATTGCGATAACCCAGAAGGTCTTAAGCTCGCTCGCACCGTCAAGTCTTGAGGACTCAAGAACGGTGTTGGGAACGTTGGTCTCCATAAACTGCTTCATCAGGTAAAGACCGAGAGTGGATCCCCATGCGGGAATGATGATAGCCCACTGGGTATCAAGCATGCCGAGGGCACTCATGATGATGAAGTTCGTGATCTGCGTAACGGTCTGATGGAACATCAGCGACATACGGATCGTTTTAAATATCGTCTTTCCGCCGGGGAACGCGATCTTTGCGAGCGCGTAAGCGGCAAGAGAGCCGAAGAACAGGTTTCCGAGCGTACCGGTTACAGCCACGAATACAGTGTTGAATATGTAACGGGAGAACGGTACCCAAGAGGTGTTCATAAGGGTGAAAAGATCACCGAAGTTGGAGAACGTGGGGTTAATAACGTAGAATCGCGGGGGGAACATCCAAAGCTCATCAAGGGGCTTCAGAGACTGCATGATTACGTAGAACATAGGGAGGAACATAAACGCACCAAGCAGAGTAAGGATTACAGTGATACCCGCGTCGCCGCCGGCCGAACGGTTAAGAACGACCTTATGCTTTCTGGTTCTTAATTTCTTTGCCATATCACTGTCCTACCTTTGACAATACTTTCTTGACCAAGCCGTTAGCTCCGATCATAATGGCAAAGAGCACAACTGCTATTGCCGAAGAATATCCAACCTCGAAACGCTGTCCTCCGTAGTCGTCGAGGTGGTGAGTGATAGTCCATGCGGCATAGTCGGTGGAGGGGAATCCGCAAAGCGCGGTAACGACTCCGCCAAAGCCGAAGGAGCTGGTGATGGACATAACCGCACCGAACATCAGCTGCGGCTTCATTGAAGGCAGGGTTATGTACCAAAGCTCCTGCCAGCGGTTGCGGATACCGTCAACCGCGCCCGCCTCATACATCGAACGGTCGATACCCTGAAGACCTGCAATAAAGCTAAGGAACGAAGTTCCAAGAGAGGTCCAGAGTGCAACCACTATACAAAGCGGCATAATGTAAGATGCGTTTTCAAACCACGCTATTTCCTCACTTATAAGGTTGAGGTCAAGGAGCGTTGCGTTTACCCAGCCGTACGAGTCGCTGGAGAAAAGCGTACCCCAAATAAGATAAACCTGACCGGAAATGGAGGGGGCGTAGAATATGAGCGTTACGATAGCACGAATTCGGGGGCTAAGCTCATTGATGAACCACGCAACCATAAGTGACATCAAATAGGAAGCGGGGCCAACGATTACTGCGAAGATGAACGTGTTTTTGATGGCAGTCAGGAAAAGATCGTCATCAAGGAAAAGGCGAATGTAGTTATCCAGCCACACGATGTTGGGGACCTGCATCAAGTTGAAGTCCGTAAAGCTTATCAAAAGCGAGACCACAACGGGTGCCACGGTAAAGAGAGTGAAAACTATGCAGAAGGGAGCGATCATAACGTACGCCACCCAGTTGCGCTTCATCTCTTTCCATGTCCACTGCCAACGTGACATATCTTTTCTGGATACAGCCTTTTTTGTTGCTGTGTTACTTGACATGTACTTGTTTCTCCTTACGTTGATTTTAGATCCAATGCTTTATCCCATTTGGGGAGCAGGGTAAGATGCCTGATACGACTTAAGCGCGTCAGCACAAGTATTGATATACTTGCAGATGTTTCCGAACAGCTCGGCGTTAGCCGCTTCGAGAGCATTGCCTGCGGCTCTGAGTGCGTCGATATAAACGTCCTCACAATAAGCTCTGTACGAAGGAACGTCCGAAAGCGCCTTCTTAAGTGCCTCTATCTCTGCGGCGTAGGTCGTCTTGTCCGCGTCGCTGAGAATCGTAACGAGAGAATTGTATCTTTCCTCCTCTGCACTCGTGAGTCCGTGTCCGTCGAGTGCGCCGAGCGCGGCAAGAATCATAAATTGACGCTTGCTTGCCAGCGTTTCTCCGACCTCGAGAGTCTCAAGTCCGAACTCTGCTCTCTTTCTGGATATTTCCTTATTTATAGTAGGAATGTATCCGAGAAGGTCGTCGGTGGGATCGAGCTTGTCGTTATACGCAGACAGGAAGGAGAACTGAGTGTAACGCTGAATGATGTAAGTACCGGGATAGTTAGGAATAGAAGCAAGATTCTCAAACTGAGCCTTGAGGTTCGTGTATTCCTTGTTGGTCCAAGGCATCGAATCAAGAGCGGTAACGTTTGCGGTAGCATGCTTTGCGGAGTCACCGAGGATAGCAACCATCTCGTTAGAGTAGTTGATCTGACACTCAGCGCCCGAATACCACTTCATAAACTCCCAAGCGTTCTTGTGGAGCGTCTCTGCGTTTGCACCGTCGCTGTTGATAAGAACGGTTGCGGTTACGGTAGAAACGGAGCAGTTATTGATCTTAGTCTCGCCGTTTTCATCAACGTACTCATAACCCGGCAGCGGAACGAATTCCCAAAGTCCGCGAAGCTCGGTAGCAAATACGATGAGCTGGTTGTACGTTGCGTTATACGCGGAGATACCGATAGGCATCTCACCCGTACGGAAGCGGTTTGCAAAGTCGAATTTATAGGGGAAGGAGTACTGCGTGAACATATCGCACATGGTCTCAAAGGAATCAAGCGCGAGGTTGGAGTCAAGGTTGACTCTCATTCCGTTATCGGAGAAGAGTTCACTGCCCATCTGATAAAGGAAGATCTTATAGTCGTTGGAAAGACCGATGGTCATATTGTTCTGGCTGAGAACGGTTGCGGCTGAGAGAAGATCGCCCCAAGTGTCAAGCTTCTCGATACCGAGATTTGCAAGAATGTCGGTACGGATGAACATCATCGGGAAGGTCTGCGTCTCGGGAAGTCCGTAGTAGTGCATAACCTCATTTGCGTCTGCAATACCAAGAACCATCATTGCAGCCTCGTTGAACTGCGTTGATGCAACCTCGTTAAAGCCCTCGTAATTCTCGATGGGAGCAAGTGCGCCACGAATAGCGTAGTTGATAACGTCGTTATCGCTAAGACCGAGATACGTATCGGGTCCGCTACCTGCAAGAATCGAAGGAAGCAACGTGTTAGCCGCAACGAGCTTGAGGTCTACGGGAATGCCCGTGGAGGGAGTGAAGTCGTTATTTACAAGGTTGCGGAGAACCTGGCTCTGGTCGCGTCCGGTTGCGATCCAAACCTCAATGGTCTCGCTGCCGGAAATAGTCTCGGCGGATGCACCCATGTTGTTGTAATCGCGGAAGAAGCTCCAGAAGAAACTCTTAAGCTCGTGCCAAAGTGCCGCAAAGAAGCCTGCCTCGCCCTCGGGAAGCTCTTCATCGGGAGCCTGAATTACGATGTAGTCAAGCTGGAGGGGCTGGCTCTTAGCGTCGCTGAGCCAAGTACCGAGAGTACCGATATAGGTCTTAAGAGTCTCAAGGTTCTTTGCGATCTCGTCCTCGTCGGAGCCCATTCTCTCAAGCAGACGCGCGATCTTCTGAAGCGTAGCAACGTTAGATCCCATCTCACCCGAAAGAGAAGCGAGCTGATTTGCAATAGTCTTGAGCTTCTCGCCCTCGAGAATGATATTGATGATGGTATCGGGCATTATCTCGCTGAAATAATAGTCACGATACTCGTCGGGGTTAGAACCGGTAAGTCTGATTATGTTCAGGTAAGCGTTGTTAATAACCGACAGAGATTTTTCAATGTCGCTTATAACCTTGCCCATCGAGCCGAGGGAAACCTCAAGCTTCATAGTATAGGTGACACCTGCTTCAAAGTAGTACTTCGTATCGCAAGGCTCAACTACGCTCTCGCCGTCCTCGTTCACTACGGATTTACCGTACTGAAGAGCGCTGGACTGCCAATCGGTAGAGTAATTAAATCTTAACTCTCTTGCCTCGCTGAAGGGGATACCGTCGTAGTATCCAAGCGCACCCTCTGCAACGCTGTCGTCGCTGTAGAGATAGAGCACGCGAGAGGAATACATACCGTCGTTGATATCCTGTCTGAAGCGAGCGGTAATCTCGTACATTCCGCTGGTCTCAACGGTAAACTGATAGCTTATCCATTGACCCGAGGTCTGCCACTTCTCACCGCCGAGGGTGTTAAGCAGAGTGCAGGACGCATCTATGGGGCTGGTGAGCGCGGAGGTGCGGTCCTCAATGGGATATACGGTGTTGGTGGAAAGCTTATAGGGAAGCTCTGCCTCAAACTTTATCTTACCCGCGCCGTTGGGCTGACCCTCGTACTTCTTAATGTACTCTTCATAGGAAACGGGCTCCTCGTAGGGATAAAGCTCAATAGAGGCGATAGCCATAGCCTGGCTTATACCCTCAAGGGTAATGGTGTTCTCACCCTCGGTGAAAAGGAATTCAAAGCTATCCTGATAGAAGCCGTCAATATCCTTAAGGGAATACTCACACCATTCGGGAGCGGTCACCATAGTAGGTCTTATCTCGTTTCCGAGGAAGTCCGACTGGAAGTAGCGCTCGTCACCGCTTTCAAGAGTGTGCTTGTTTGCCTCGTCGTAAACATTTTTCCATACTCTCGAAAGAGTGATGTAATAAGCCTCAACGAAAGGAACAGCGCCGTTTATCTTAAACTCACGCTGAATAGCCGCGGGCTTACCCTCAACAGGCCAGTATTTAAGCTTGATAGCATACTTGGCAGTCTTGGGAACGTTGACCTTCCAGGTAACCTCGCCGCTTTCGGGGGTAACGAGACCCTCGATACCGTCATAGGTTTCCTTCTTGACCTCTGCCGTAGTCTTATCGGCATAATAGTCAACACCATTGATCACGATGCTTTCGGTGCCCGACGGATATATAGCGTCGTCACCGTACAAAGCAAGATACTCTGCATAGGTGATAGCATCGAGCAGCTCCCTTGCGTCTGCGATCGCGTTACTTGTGACTGAATTACCCTTTGAATCCGTGGTCGGATCAGCGGCATATGCTGTAAGCATAAAACAGCCCATAATCGTGCAGACGGCAAGGAGAAGAGCCACAATTCTTTGGAATTTTGTTGTCATTACAACTCCTCCTACCTTTGTTTTTGCGGGATTTCGCCCGCCGAAAATAAATTTCTAAAATATATATTAACATATTTCGAAAAAAGTGTCAACGAAATTATTTTTCAAAGCCTCGGCGGGGGCGTTTTTTTGAAGCTTTTTTCATACTTATGCGTAATGCGGTCAAATGAACGCATTGCTTTGGCGTGTGAAGGTATTGCCAAAAAAATCACACTTCGCTCACAAAGTAAATAAAAATTACATTTCTTCGGCTCTTTTTAGTTGTTTTTAGGCTTGCAGGGGTGTTTTTTGCACACGTTTTAATCACATCGGGGACAAAGGTTAATCATTTTTACCACCCCGCCGACGGATAGGTTGCACTCGCAACCTTTTTGAAGCCTCGCTACCTCTCCTCATCGCCTCAAGCCATCTCTTTGCGCTGATCATATGGTCAATTTGCACAAATTTTTATTTTTCGTTTTTTCAAGCGTCGCAAAACTGTCGAAAAAAGCATTTTATTTGCTTTTTATAGATTTATTGTAATTTTTATCCATTATTGTTTTTGGTTTACAATTAGGCTTTGGATGCAAAAAACTCCGCCTGCGCAACGGTATGCGCGGTCGGAGTTTTTCGGTAGTTTATTTAGGTATGTATTCACTCAGAATAAGTCGCGCGGCAGCCGCCTTGACCGCATACGCATTGAATATCAGCTTACTGCTGTTCTCGCCGTACTTTTCCACGCCCTCCTCGTACACGTCGAGCGGTACGAACACCCAAGTCTTTTCCTCGGTGAGATAAAAGAGCTTGCCCGTGTTTTCCGTGAGTATGGCTGAACCGTCGTAGGATACCCATATATCGTAAGTGCGGTATTGGTTCTTTCCGTCCTCATCACGGTATACCGACGGCTTCAGCTCGATCGCTTCAGCCTCTGCGCCCGTGAAGCCGTTGCTTACCGTTTGCGCATCGAATCCCTCGATAACGACCGAGTAGTTATCGAAAACAACTCTCGTAACGGTACTGTTGCCCGTTTTCACGCCGTCCTCAAGCCTTCCCGACTCGGTGTAGAGTAAATTTCTGTCTCTGTCGGCAACGGCGTAATAGCATCCGCTCTCATCGTCAAGCACGCGGTAGAGCGACGGCCCGAAGTTTCTGTCGCCAACTTTTCCGAGATATTCGCCGTATCTGAATCTGTAATCCTCTTCTCCCTCCACGGCGATAAGTATCTTATCCTTATACGCGATCCTCGTAACGTCGCCGTCGTAGCTTGCCACCACGGGATTATCACCGCAATAGCTTATGTAAAAGCACAGCGTAAGCACTATCGGCAGAAGTATGATCGCTACTATAATAATCCAGGCTTTTTTTGACATTGCATATCACCTTTCATTCGTTATTTTACGGGTGGAGATATCCATTTTGCAAGCGTGTTAAGCGTTTTTTCCACGAAACCCGCGTCGCCCTTTACGCAAAGCGCACACTCACCGTCTTGACACGCTGAAAACGCAGACTCAAGCTCTGCGGTGTCGTCAAGCACAGAAAACGAGCGGGGAATTTTGCCAAGATGCGCACAAATGCGCTCAACGTCGGCATCGAGCCGTGCAAACGACTCACCGTTTCGGCAAACGGCAACCAAAACGCACGGGTTGTAGGACACTATCCTGCACCCATGCTCCACCGACACGTCGGGAAGCGTGGCTCTGACGTCGGATTCACTTACTTTAACGCCGCGTCTTTCAAGCGCACAAGCCGCCAAAACGGCAGAAAGAGCCGCCGTGATCATACTTTCGGAATGACCGCGCATAGCGTACTTGCGCTCCTTATACGAAAATTCTATCCCCTTATAAGTAAGCGCCGAGGCTGCTACGGCAGACCTTGATATAACGCTGTGTCGGCAATTCACCGAGGCGCACACCGCCGATATCGCCCTATATTCATCCTCACCGCGCGGAGAGCTTATGACCTCAAGTACGCCCTTGCGTACGATCGCGGCACTATCGGATACACTTACCGCCGAAGGCAAGAGCGCGACGGTGCGCGATAGAGGAACTATATCGTAAAATGCACGCGGAACGCGTGTCGGCTCGAAGCCCAAGATCACGTTTTTACAGCCTTTGAGGGCGCAAAGCGCAAGACCGCACAGTAGCTTCGCCTCAATAACCGTGGGTGTTATCCCCAGCGAAGCGGCAGATTGCCGTATAACGGTCACGACGTGCGCCGCCTCGTCGTCGGAAGCATTATTGCCCCCAAGCTTAACTATCTCTGCGGCGGATGCGTCGGGGTCAAGGCTGACTATCGCTACGCTCTGTCCCGTGTGGGCAAAAGCCGCAGTCACGGCGCGGCAAACGTAGGAATGCTCGTCTCCCGAAACGGTAAGCAAAACGGAAACTGCCCTATCTATGCCAAAAGCGGCAAACGCAGCCTCCTGTAAGGCGCGAAAGCGCGCCCCGAGTCCTTTTTCCGCAACGCGCGGGAGTGATAACAGATATTTATTTGCGGTGTGAAGCTTCATTCGAGAGTATCCGCAAAAAGCTTTTCGTCGCCAACGAGGAAACGTTTGATATCCTCGTATTCCGCCACCGCGCGCTTTGCTTCACGCGAAGCGGGGGCGAAATTCTTTTTTCTTACTGCGCGAAGCAGTACGTTTTTTGGCGTATCGTCGGGGTCTACAAGCTCCGCCGCCGAGACCGCGTAGCCGCGGCTCTTCAAAAACGCAAGGCGGGCGGCATCGGTCAGCGCGTCGCACATCTTGCGCTTGAGCATCGGATACGCTGAAACGAAGCCGAGCGGCTCGCAATTTATCTTATTTGCAAGCTCGTGGTGGCAGCAGGGAGTCGAGAGTATGACCTTCGCGCCCCAATCTGCCGCGCGGTGAAGAACGATATCCGTCGCAATATCGCAAGCGTGGAGCGAAACGACGAGTGACGGTGGCGTTTCGGTCTCGTATTTTATCGCGTCGCCGCAAATAAATTCAAGTCCCGAAAATCCGAGGCTTTCACAAACGCGATTGCAATACTCCACAACGTCGGGCTTGAGGTCAACACCCGTCATACTGACCTTGCGACCTTTAGCTATCGCAAAATAGTGGTAGAGCGCAAAGGAAAGATAGCTTTTTCCGCAACAGAGGTCGCAGATACGAAGCTCCCCGCCCGTCGGCAGATGCTCCTCGATATCCCTTACGTATTCGAGGAATCTGCAAATCTGTCTGAATTTTCCTTGCTTTTTATCGTGTATACGTCCGTTTTTATCGCTTATACCAAGCTCGTACAAAAACGGCTCGTCGCCCGCAAGTATACGGTTTTTCTTTCTGTCGTTCGACTCGGGAGCAAGCTTTTTATCCTCGGAAACGTCATCCCCGATGGCGCGAAGCAGTCTATCACCGCCAAGAAGAGTGACCTTCCCCGACTTTGAGCGGCGAAGCTCACACTCTCCAAGCGTGGTAATGATATTTATCTGTCCGTAGGCGTTTTTCTCAAAAAGTGCTGAAAGCTCATCCGCGCTTACGTTTTTCTGTATCGCCTTGCCGTCCTTCATATAGGTCACAAGGCGCAAGGCGGTCTCGCCGCCAAGCCGAAGCATTGATATTTCGGAGCGCACCACGGTATTGTCCGAGGGCTTTGAGAGCGTGCATTTACGAAGCACGCTTTTCTCTGCGGCAAGGGTGGCTATGCGCGCCGCCGTTTTTACGTTATCGGTCATTTTTCTTCTTTAACTTTTTACGGCTGGTATTTTTATCCGCCTTTTCCCCTCTCGGTTTTTCTTCGACAACTTCTTTTTCTATCTCGTCAGAAGTTTCGGGAAGCTTCTTTTTCTTAAACAGCTCCATTTTGGATTCCTCGCCGTTGTATATGCGCTTGATATTCGCGCGGTGCATAAATACGACGATGCCTGCGGTAAGGAAGATTATTATCATTCTTATTGCGCCCGCCGCGCCGCTGTGTCCTATCAACACCTTATAATAGCTGTCGACTATAACGGGCAAAAGAAGTGCGCTCATAACGGAGGCGAGAGAAACCATCTTCGAGCCGAGGAATATAACGGCAAATATAACGAACATTACGGCAAAAACAATCGGCTCGACGAGAAGCAGCGTGGCGGCTGTAACGAGCACGCCCTTGCCGCCCTTGAACTTATAGTAAAGCGGGAATATGTGACCGAGCATGCAGAAAAAGCCTGCAACGTACGCTCCCTCGCTTCCGATAAAGAACTTGCCGTTTCCGATAAGTATATCAGCAAAAAGCACGGCAAGAAGCGTCTTTGTGAAATCTCCCGCAAGCGTCAAAAGACCGCCCGTTTTTCCGTAAACGCGGAACATATTGGTCATTCCCGCATTCTTGCTTCCGTAGTCTCTGATATCCTGCTTGTACTTTAATTTCGAAACCACGATAGCGGAATTTATACTGCCGAGCAGATATCCGACTATCATACAAAGAATTATCGCCACCGCGTAAGCGGCACCCGATGCAAAGAATGCACTCTGACCGAGCTCGCTTGCGTACAAGCTATCAAAAATACCTCTTATCATAACTTATTCCCTTTTCAATTGTTTTTTGAAAACAACGCGGCAAGCATAGCCGCCGCCTCCGCTTTGCGCCGCGCGGTCTCATCGGGCAAAGCTTTGACGAAGCAAAGCTTGTCTCCGTCTCGCGCCGCAAGGAAGCAATCTCCCTCGTTTAGACCCGAAAGAGCGGTTTTATCAAGATTAAAAACATTCTCGTCGTCGTCAACGCAAACGGCAAAATCGCCCTCAAATCTGTCAACGACAAGCAAAAGCTCATTTTCCACGGCACACCTCGGTAAAAGAATTATATTTCATTATATCACAAAATCGCCATCATATCAAGAAAAAGCAGAAAAAACCTTCAAAAACGGCGGATTTGTCGATCTTATTTCTTTTTAAAATCCGCAAACAAGGCGCGAAGTCCTATTTTCAGCGCCGCAGAGGTCTCCGCATCCGCCCTGACGAACGCCCGCCAAAGCGCGGGGCTGTCCGCCGCAAGCTCCGTAAGCGTCGTTGCCTTGGTTGAATAAAGCAGACCGAAAAGCGATTCGACCACCGCCTTGCGCTCCGCGTCGCTCATATTTGCCATCCATCGGCTGAGCTTTTTATTTACCTTTTTATATTCGGGGTCGATATCCACAGCGGGAGTAAAGCCGCGCGGCTCGGTAAGCCACGACATAGCATCGTGCTGATAAAGTCCCTTCGCGCTGCTTTTCACCGTGCGGTATCTTGCTCCGTCGTAGAAAAACATTCCGACGATAGAACGCTCCGGAACTATGGTATTTATCCTTTTTTCAATATCGCGATAGCCCTCGGAGCTTTTTACGTCGTGCAAAAATCCCGGACCGTCAAAATTATAGACGGAAGTTATGGCATCGCGCACGTTCCTCTCGGCGTGTACTGCCGCCCATACCGCAAGGTTTCCGCCCTTGCTGTGACCGCACACGACAAAGCTTGCGCCCTCGTTGTTCGCCGCAACGCTCTTAAGGTATGCAAGCGCGCGAGTCTGCGCGGGTATCTCGCGGCAAAAGGACATACTAAAGTCCTCCTTCCAGCCGAGTATGCTATCGTCCGTTCCGCGAAAGGTCACGCAGTACGTTCCGCCCTCCACCAAAAACGTGAGCGCGGAAAACTGTTCGCCCCGTGCCTCGTCAAGCACGTCACGGTAGCCGAGCACGCGAACCTCCGAAAAGCGTTTAGTCTCGGCGGCAACGCGAAGAAGCTTTAGTATAGAGTCGGGAAACAGCTTGCCAAGGCTTATTTCCTTGCCCCTGTATGAGTCAAAATATCGGCGCGCGGCATTTTTTAAGGATATTCCCTGCCCGCGAGTCCTTGCGGAAACGATACCGCCAAGACGTATGTACGAAAGCTCCGCAAATATCAGAGCGTCCACCTCGCACAGCGGAGCGGCAGAAAAGCTAAGATCCCCGCGCCATTTAAGATAATCAAAAATATCAGACATTAAAAACACCTCTGTGCTTTATTATATCACCGCGCAATATGGCTGTCAAGCGGCGGTCTCGATAAAAAGAAAAGGCCGCAAGCACGACTTGCGTTCCTTTTCCCCTTTGGGTATATTATATATACGCCAAGAATTACGCCATAGCGTTGAGCTTCTTAGTGAACTGGCTCTTCTTGTGAGCGGCAGCGTTCTTGTGGATGATTCCACGAGCAGCAGCCTGATCAACAGCCTTAACAGCAGCGGTGTAAGCTACGGTTGCGGCAGCCTTGTCACCAGACTCAACAGCGGCAACAAACTTCTTAACGATGGTCTTGAGCTTGGTGCGAGCGATCTTGTTAACAAGAGTTCTCTTTTCGATAACGAGAATACGCTTCTTTGCAGACTTAATGTTTGCCATTTCTAAACCTCCCTAATATTTTACAGAAAAGGGTGAGACTGAGAGGACACACACTCCTATTTCTTCACAGTTAAATATAATATCACATATCGAGCGAAAATGCAATAGTTTTTTGAAATTTTTTTCAAATTTCAGAAAATATTATCTCATTTTTTCATAGATGCGACTTTTTCCGCGTCGGGCGTTATATACGCCGTGTAATTGGTGTGATAAATAACGAGTCCGGGACGTGCGGACGGCGGCTTTTTAACGTGGCGAACGTCCACGTAATCCACGGCTACGTTGTTGCCCTCGCGCGCGTCTGAATTATACGCGGCGATACACAAAGCATCGTTGAGGTCCTCGTCGGGAATATCGTCAAGCGATGCCCCGCCCGTGCGCAAAATCACGTGAGAGCCGGGCACGCCCTTGGCGTGAAACCAGATGTCTCCCTTCTCCGCTCGGCGAAAGGTGATCTCCTCGTTTTGCAGATTGTTCTTTCCGCAAAGCACCTCATAGCCGTTGGTGGTAACGTATTCGCCAAGCGGCGCTTTTACGCTTTTGGCAGGTGCCGCACCCTTGCGGGCACGCAACACTCCGACACTTTCAAGCTCTGCGCGTATCTGTGCAAGTCCCGCTCCCGTATCGGCGCGATTAAGCGCGTCCTTTACGCTCATTATATATTCAAGCTCGCGCTCGGCAAGCTTTATCTGCTTTGCAAGCTCTACCCTTGCCGTGCAGGATTTATTGTATTTTTTGTAAAGCCTTTGCGCGTTTGCCGAGGGCGTAAGGCGCGGGTCAAGCGTAAGACTGCGAAGCGCAAAGCTGCCGTCGGGAAGCATTTCCGAGTAGTCGGTTAGGCGCACATTCTCGTCGCCGCGCTTGAGCTGATATAGGTTGGCTATAATAAGGTCGGCATCGCGGCGGCATTCGTCACCCTTGTCGCAATCGGCAAGCTCGGCTCGCTGTGCCTCAAGCTTGCGCTGGAGTCTCGATTGCGCCGAGGCAACGGCACGCTGAAGGTCTGCGGCGCGCGCGCTGACGAGCGCGGCTCTGTCGCGCTCTCCGAAATAGATATCGAGCATCTCGCCAAAGCTTTCGCAAATACGGCAATTCTCCACTCCGTACTGCGTAAGCGGAAGGAAAGAATACTCCACAGGCTTTGAGCCGTCGTATGCGATAACGGGCAAGGTGTTGCCCGCGCGCAGATCCGAATACACGCCCGAAAACGCCTTATAAAGAGCCTTCGGCTCTACGTCGCAAAGGCTTGCATCGGCGCGTCCGCAGGCGCGCGTGACTATCTCCCTTGCAACCACGGGGGCTATGCCGAGATAGGTTGAATTTATAAATTTCGCCGCCGTCATCTCTCCGCTTGCGTCGCTTACGGCACGGAAAAAGCCGTCCGCGCTCTCGCCGCGCGGGTCTCGCTTATCCGCCTGCGGCGGCGGAAGCTCGTACTTCATACCCACAAGCACCTGACGCAAGCGCGAGGTGGTGAAATCAACGGTGCGAAGCGCGGCAAGTATCTTCATATCGCCGTCGGTAAATATGAGGTTGCTGTTTTTGCCCATAACCTCAGCTATAAGATACTTCTTGCACGGGAAGCCAAGCTCGTCACGCGCGTCAAACTCAAGGCTTGCTACACGCTCAAAGCCAAGCTGATTTACGCCAACGAGAAACGCACCGCCAAGATGCTTGCGCAAAAGCATACAAAGCGTGGGCGGAGCGGCGGGATTATCCCTCGCTACACCCGTAAAGCATATTCGCGGGTCGTTCGCACCGCAACGCAATAGCAGGCGGCGGCCGCCGTCCCTCGTGCGCATAAGCAAAACGACTTCGTCGTTTTGCGGCTGATATACCTTTTCTATTCTTCCGCCCGCCGCGCCCGCGTTTATTTCCGCGATGACGGCGGCAAGCATTCCAGCGTCAAATGACATTTAATAAATTTCCTTTATTATCCAAAAATTGCCGTGTCTGCCTCGGCGAGCGAGTCAAATACAAAGTCGGGGCGGTCAGCCTCAAGTGCGTTTGCCACGTCCTCGCGCGTAGTCTCGCCCGTGTATACGAGAACCGCGGTAACGCCGTGCTTTTTGCCGAGCGCTATATCCGTGTAAAGTCTGTCACCGAAGATGCACATCTTGTCAAGCGAAACGCCCGTAGCCTCGCTTATCATCTCGACGGTCTGACGATAGGGCTTACCGAAATACGTGGGAGTTTTGCCCGTCGACGCGGTACAAAACGCGGCTATCGCGCCGCTGTCGGGGATAAAGCCCGTTTCGGTCGGACAGTTGTAATCGGGGTGGGTGGAAAGGTACTCCGCGCCGCCTCTGATAAGTCGGCAAGCATCGTCGAGCTTTTTATAGGTCAGGCTCGTGTCAAAGCTTGTGATAACTATATCCGCGCTCGGCTCGTCACCCGAAACGATATTTATACCACGCGCCGCAAAATCGGCAACCAGCTCGTCCGTACCAACGAGATAAACGCTCTTGCCGCCGCGATGACGGGTAAGAAACTCAACGGTCACGTCGCCCGACGTCATAATTTCGTCGCGTGTGGGCGCAAAACCAAGGCGAGTGAGCTTGGTAAGATAAAAATCCGAGGTATGCGAGGCGTTGTTCGTAAAAAACAGCACTCTCCTGCCCGATGCGCGAAGTGCATTTATGAATTTAACGGCAAAATCAAATACCTGAGAGCCAAGATATATAGTGCCGTCCATGTCGAATATGTAAAGCTCCTTGTCCCGCAATATCTTATTGTTTGGATTTTCAAACATATCAATTACCTCCCAAAGCATAATCTTACCAAATATTATACCACCATATTGATTTTTTTGCAAGATAATGTTATAATTAACTAAAGAAATTCCCAATTTGATAAAAATCGGAGATAATTATGGCAAAATTCACATTAAAACCTAAAAATAAAAAGACCGTTATCGGCATTGACGTAGGCGGAAGCACCACAAAGATCGTCGGATTTGCCCCCGACGGAAAGCTGATAGCCCCCATGTTCGTCCGAGCTACCGATCCCGTGACCTCGGTGTACGGAGCGTTTGGAAGGTTCACACTTGAAAACGGTCTTGCCCTTGACGATATCGACAGAATAATGATGACGGGCGCAGGCTCCGCCTTCGTGACCTCACCCATATACTCCCTGCCCTGCCACAGCGTGTCGGAGTTCGACAGCATCGGCATCGGCGGCATATATCTGTCGGGGCTCAAGGAAGCCATCGTCGTCAGTATGGGGACGGGCACGGCGCTGATCCACGCAAAATGCACGGATGAGGGAATAACCACGGAATATCTCGGCGGCACGGGAGTTGGCGGCGGTACTATAATCGGTCTGTCAAGAAAGATGCTCGGGGTTGACACGATCTCCCACATCGAACAGCTTTGCGAGGGCGGCGATCTTTCGCAGGTCGACCTTCGCATCAGCGATATTTCTAAAAAGGGCATTTACCCCGACGTAAACGAAAACCTTACCGCTTCGAACTTCGGCAAGCTCAGCGACCTTGCCACGCGCCACGATATATCGCTCGGTATAGTCAATATGGTCACGGAGACCGTCGCTATGATGGCGATATTCGCCGCACGCTCCTTTAATATCCGCGACATCGTGCTTACGGGAAATCTCACCTCGATGCAACCCGTGCGCGAGGTCTTTGAGTCGCTGAAAAACAGCTTCGGCGTTAATTTTATAATTCCAAATCTTTCGCAGTACGGCCCTGTTATCGGCTCGGCTCTGCAATAAAAGCAAAAGCTCTGTGGCGTTTCTGCCACAGAGCTTTTTGTTATTAATGATTAAGAAGCGCCGCTCCGATGATACCGGCGTCGTTGCCGAGTTGAGCGATTCTTATATCAGTAAGCGGAACGAGGTCGCCGCCGTACTGCTGTGCTCTTACGAGGGGAACGAGGGGAGTGAGAAGATTCTCCTTTTCGTTGGAAACTCCGCCGCCAATCGAGAGAACTTCGGGCTGGAAGATATTTACTATATTAGCGATACCGCAAGCGAGATAGTAGATGTAGGAATCAACGACTTCCTTTGCGGCGGCGTCGCCCGCACGCATAGCGTCAAATGCCGTTCTGCCCGATATCTTGCCCTTCTTGGCAACAAGCTCGGTCATTGCGGTCTCTCTGCCTGCCGCCTTGCACTCGTCAAGCTTTTCGGAGGTCATTCGGATAAGCGCGGTCGCGGAGCTGTACGCCTCCCAACAACCGTTTCTGCCGCAAGAACAAGGCTTGCCGCCTGCGGAAATTACAATGTGTCCAAGCTCCGCACCCGCGAAGTTGAAGCCCGAATACACCTTGTTATCAATAACGATACCGCCGCCGACACCCGTGCCGAGAGTTATCATTATAGAATTTCGCGAGCCCTTTGCCGCTCCCGCTACAGCCTCGCCCCAAGCGGCGGCATTAGCGTCGTTTTCAATTCCCATATTGGCAACGGGGAATTTTTCGGAAAGCAGCTTGATTATGGGGAAATGTCTGAAGGGCAGATTGTTTGCGTAAACTACCACGCCGTTGTCGCGGTCTGCAATTCCGGGCGTTGCGATTCCAACGAAGATAACGTCCTCAATAGACACGCCCGCCTCGGCAATAAGACGGTGGCAAAGCGCCGCCATATCCTCAACGATAGCCTCGGGCGCGCGCTCAGCTCCCGTAGGAGTGCTTGCTTTTTTAACTATTGCAGCGTTTTCATCAACAAGACCTGCGGCGATATTAGTTCCGCCAAGGTCGATACCTATTCTGTATTTCATTTTTATATCTCCTTTTTAAAGAAGCTCCTTGACGTACTCTCCGAGCTTTCTGTAATCATCAACCTTAATCGAGCCGAAATCGGAAACGAATACCGACTCGTCATTGCCGCCCCTGCCGTAATCGTCACCTACGAAGACCGCTTCGCTATGCGCTATACCGCGCTCCTCGCAATATTTAGACAGCGCGTAGTATTTATCGTAGGGCTTGGGCGCCATATCGAAAGAGGACGAGCCGCCGACGAACACGACGTACTCGGAAAAGACCTCGCACACCTCGTCGTATATCTTACGGCGCTTTGAGCGGTCGGGATCAAACGCAAGCTTATCCTCTATTTTTGCCTCCGTGCCAAGCACGGGGAAGGTCACGCAACCCGACGGATGAAACTCCACGCTCTCGCCCGCGTATTCGGTAAAGCCGTATTTTTTTCTGAGCATTTCTACTCTTTCGCTTACGGACTTCCTATCGCAAGGAAGCACAAGGTCACGCTCGACAACGGGCGCTCCCAGCTTTTCATCGTATCTCGCGTACTGCAAGCCGTAGTTTCCTATTATATCAATTGGATATTCGCGCATTTGCTTATAGATACGCATACATTGCCCCGCTCCAACCATAAGAAGCGTATATTTTTCGGCAAGGCGGTCAAGTACGGCACGATTTTCGTCGCTAATGGTCGTTTTATGCTGAGTAAGCGTTCCGTCGAGGTCGAATGCCACGAGCTTTATCATTTCATTTCCTCCAAGTCTGACAAAAAGCCAATAATCATTTACATTATATATTACTTTCCGAGCCTTGTCAAGTCATAAAGAGAGAAAAATGGACTGCGCTAAAGCGCAGTCCATTAAATTATTAAAGATTACTTAGCGATCTGCTCGTAAGCGTTGTTAACTTTCTTAACGTATGCGTTCATGTTTCTACCAAGAATGGTGACAGAGGAAGCAACGCTGGTCTTGTTGCTGCCGATCCATCCACGCCAGCTTGCAAGAGGTCCGCCAAGGATCTCGTGGTAGATAACTGCGGGGTCGATGTAAAGACCCTCGGTGAGCTTATCGAGCATATCGAGAGCGCGGGGGTTCTCGAAATATCTACCCTTAAGGCACATATCGTAGTAAACGGGAGTTACCTCGGTGTAGGAGTAGTATGCCATAAGATCAAGGAATGCACCGATCATCTCAAGCTCAGCCTCGGTCTTTCTGGTGTTGGGAACGCCAACAACGGAGATCTGGTCGTGAGCCATGGTGTAGTAACCGTCCTGATCGGAGTTGAGCATAGGCATAGGAAGAATGCCGTAAACGTCTTCCATCTGAGAGATGTACTCGCCCTCAAGCTCCATCAGACGAAGGTGTGCCATTGCAGCAGTACCCTCGGAGAACTTCTTAGCAAGATCACCCTGCTCGCTGTCGTTGCCGTAGCTGGAAAGGCGATAAGTACCTCTGGTGTTGTAGATAAGGTCGCAGACCTCACCGATAGCACTAACGGTACGGTCTCTATCGGTCTCTACCTTAAACATATTGTTCTCGTCCTTTACAACGAGCGGAACCTTGAGTGCGCTGAGGTAGGGGTCGCAACCGATGTTATTGTGGTTTACAATAAAGCCGTAGGTCGCAGCGGGGTCCTGATCAACCTCTGCGTCACAGAAGGTCTCTACGATGCTTCTCTGATAAGCAACGGTCCACTCCTTAGCATCTACCTTATCGTAAGGAAGAGCAACCTCGTGGTTGTTGAACATAGTCTCGTTAAACAGAGTACCGTAGATAAGTCTGTAGGACGAAAGAACCATAGGACCGGTAGCAAGGTACTGAGCGGTACCGATGCTGAGAGCATCGTTCATACCCTGAGACCAGTAAGGCTTCTCAAGATCAAAGTAAGCGCCCATATCGGTAAGGTCAACGAAATGGTTATCCATGGTGTCGCTTGCCATGGTGTAGGAGTTACCTACTGCTACGGAGTAGTCGTTCATACCACCCTCGTACTGCTTTTCGATTTCACTTACTACCTTGTTCGTTCCACCGGGACCGCTGCTGGAATCCTGACCCGAGTAAACGAACTCGATACCGAGCTTCGTCTTAACAAGGTCATTTCTCTTCCAGATAGCATCGGGAATTGCACTTCCGGTTTCCTGATCGACGTAGATCTCGTCTTTAAACCAGTCGTAGTTGCTGGCAATTACGTTGATGGTCTGACCGGGGTAGGTGACTCCATCCGGAACGGTGGGAACTACGTCCGAGTTACTGGATGAGGGGTTCGTCGTAACAGCGCCGGCGGTGGTGTTGTTGCCTTCACCGGTGTCAGCACATGAAACAAGCGCCACAGCCATCATCAAAACTGCCAATACAAGGCTTATAAGCTTTGTTGCGTTTTTCATTTTTTCCTCCTGAAAATTTGCCATGGGCATAAATCACCCAAGGGCATTTATTGGTAAGTCAATTATACATTATTGCCGTACATTTGTCAATAGGCAAAAAAACTTTTTGTGAAACTTAACAAATAAAACGCTCTCAAAAATGTAAGAATGTTACAGAAGATTCCGTACACAGCCGCAAGAATCAAAGAATTTACAAATTAGTATTGAAATTTGGCAAGAAATGATATATTATATAAATGAATGCAATTTTGGAGGCAGCTATGTTCGGATACGTCAGACCGCACGTTCCCGCGCTTCGCGTGGGGGAATATGAATATTACCGCGCGGTGTACTGCGGGATCTGCAAGTCGCACGGCGAGGTAAGCGGCTCTGCCTCCCGTCTCGCGCTCTCCTACGACGCGGTATTTCTTGCGCTCACGCGGCTCGTGCTTACGGACGACACCGTGGCGTTCAGCCGCCAAAGATGTGCGGCAAACCCGCTTGCAAAGCGCACCTGCGCGAAAAGCTGTGAGCAAACGCGCTACGCCGCCGCCGCTACTTCCCTTCTTACTGCGCTGAAATTCGACGACGATCTCGCCGACGAGCGCGGAATGCGCCGTTTTGCCGCGCGCATGGGGCGTTTGGCATCAAACGGCTGGAAACGCAAGGTCGGAAATCGCTACCCCGAACTTTCAAGACCCGTTGCCGACGCACTAACACAGCTTTATCGCGCGGAAGCCGCCGCCGAAAGCACCCCCGACACGCTCTCCCTCGACGTTCTCGCCTCACTTTTCGGCAAGGTATTGTCGATCATTCTCTCATACGGCTTGGAGGGGCAAAGCAAGCTGATAGCAGAAGCCGTCGGAATGCACGTCGGACGTTGGATATACTTTATCGACGCGCTTGACGATTTGCAAAAGGACGCACAGCGCGGAAGATTCAATCCTTTTTTGATAGCATATTCATCCGACACGCTCTCCGACGAGGAAAAAAAGACCGTCGCGTGTATGCTCGACGCGGAATCGGGCGCAGCGCTTGCGGCGCTCGACCTTGCCGACGGAGCATCGAATCCCGATGCGCGTGAAATACTTAATAATATTCTCGGCGCGGGATTGCCGCGCGTGACCGCCGCCGTCCTTGACGGAAGCTACAGAAAGCCGCGGCGTGATAATATAGAAAAAAACGAGGAAAAAAGCCATGTCAAATAAAGACCCGTACTCCGTCCTCGGAGTTTCACCGTCCGCAAGCGACGAGGAGATAAAGAAAGCCTACCGCGAGCTTGCGCGAAAATATCACCCCGACAGATACCGCGACAGCGACCTTGCCGATCTCGCAACCGAGAAGATGCAGGAGGTCAACGCCGCGTACGAGGAGATACAAAAAATGCGCGCAGGCGGCTCGTCAGCCTCCAACGGCGGCTCGTACTCATATAATTATGGAAGCAGCCATAGTGAGTACAGCGGCGCGGGCGCGGAGCAGTTCGCCACCGTGCGCCGCCTTATCAACGCGGGCGACGTTGCGCGCGCCGACGATATACTTTTGAATATGGATGAAAATCTGCGTAGCGGCGAATGGTATTTTCTGCGCGGTTGCGTACTCGTCCGCAGAGGACAGTATATGGATGCGGGACGTTGCTTTGACGTTGCGGTGTCGCGCGACCCCTATAACGCCGAATATCAAAACGCACGCGAGCAGCTCCGCAGGCAGATGAACTCGTACGGCTCGACGGGGGCGTACGGCACGCACCAGACGGCGTGCAACAGTAATTGCCTTGATTGCTGCTGCATTTACAGCCTTTGCTGCGGTCTCCCCGGTCCGTGCTGCTAAATAAAAAAGTGATGGAAAAACCATCACTTTTTTATTTTGATACTACTTTTTCTCCGTCGAAGATCAGATATCCCCTGCCGTAGCCCATAGAGTTGCCCGCGCGCAGATATTCAACGAACGCGCGTTGGAGCGTGGTATCCGTCGGAAGCTCGTCAAGTCTGACGGAGTTGTAATTTTTATAAAAGATCAACCAAAGGGATTGATTTTTCGGGTCAGGGGTGCTTTCCGTTATGGTGAAAAGGTCTACGAAGCGGCGCAGGTTGCCGCCGTCCGAAAACAGTTCTCTGTGCGGCGGGTAAAGCAACCACGAGTGGCATACGACGGTGATCTTGCCGTCGAACCGCACCTGCGGATAAAAATCGTACGCCTTGCGTAGCGAAGCCGTAACCGCCTCAAAATTCAGCGGCGAGCCGGACGGTATGTGGCAGTTCAACGCGGGCTTCCCCTCGTGCTCAACCACTTCGTATTGAAGTCTGCCGAGGGCAAAGCGCTTGAGCCTGAAATATCCCACAAGCCACCACGCCACGAACGTTCCCCACTCGCCCTTGAGCTTTTTACATTCGTAAAGCTTGTTGCGCAGATCGGATATCGTGTCAAGATATATTTCATCAGACAAACCCGCTCCCTTGTATCGCTCCGCCATCTTTTCGGCGGCGTAGAGCAGCACTATCATATCGGAGGCATAGCGCGGCACGCCGCTATCCGCCGAGAGAGCTTCAAGAAGCGGAAGAAACTCCGCGCCGTCCGTGCATACCGCCGCCACCGCGTCGGCTATCCTCTGCTCCGCGCGCTCCATACGCAACAGCTCTCGATCCTTTAATATAAAATAATCTTGGGCTTCCTGCGGAAACCCCGCCGCATTCATTACGTCGTAAAGCATTTTCGCTCCTTAATAATTTGATTTGCTTTTATAAAGCTCAATTCTATTTTATACTATTTTATAAAATGCTATTTGCCTTTGGCAAAAAGACACCTTCACATTTTGCTAAGCAAAATATTTCACATTTCGCGAAGCGAAATATATCACTGCGCCGCAGGCGCAATATCACTCGCCCGAAGGGCGAATATCACTGAAAACGCGGAGCGTTTTCGATGGATCATCAAAAATCCCCATCCTCTATTGAGGATGGGGATTTTTGGTGATCCATCCGGGACTCGAACTCCGGGCACCTTGATTTAAAGTCAAAGGCTTTACCCTCTCAGCTAATGGATC
>JAZPZM010000021.1:0-5920 GCA_045544735.1 Eubacteriales bacterium | reverse complement strand
TGAAGTAAAATATCTTTCGTATCTAAATGCTTTGCTATATCATTTAACACACAATTCTTACTATAATCAAAAGGGAGGATATAAGTTAGGAAATTCTGCCGTTCATACATATCTTGATACAGACAAGCGTTGGGAATTTATATATCCATATACAGAAACTACAATTCGAACAATTTCCTGGAAAAAAATATTTTCTGATGAACAGGGATATTCTGTGGAAGATTATCAAGGTGATCAGCAAATGAATTATGCACGGTTGAAACTTTATGGATCAGATTCTTTAAGAATGACGCAAATGAAAATAATATGGGATGTTTTTCGGGATATAACACCTTGTTATCCACTTGTTAAAAAGACAACTGGGGGATTGCCAATTGATTACAATTTGCTTTCATCTGACAATAATTATGTCCCTCTTGAGGATTATCGTGGCACATATGAGATCTATAGTAACCAGGATTTTATTTTTAGAATAATTGTTGAGTAGAAGTACTACGTCTATAAATAATCTAAAACTAATAAGCTTGTGCATCCTATATAGCAATGTATGAATAATATGGCAGTGACTGCTGTCACCGGCATAATTCTATGCAATTCGTTTAGTTATATTGGCAAAAGCAAACCAAGTATCGCCGTTGGAGTCACAGAATAATGAGATTTTCTCAAATCCATGTTCAAAATCCACATTTTCTATTAATCATCCCTCGGATGTGACAAAAGCATACTCGTAGCCACACCACGGTCAGTCGGCTTTAATGGATACGGTTCTGATCGAGTTTGATACCATCACCGATTGCAATTCGGTTTACGTTAAGGAGAGGAGTTCCATTCGTAGTTGGTAATTCCGTTAAGGACGAGTATGTGGAGAACAAAAGCGGTAGAAGGTTATTTATCACGCAACACGGAATTATTTGGTGTTGTAACGATGAACGATTATTCCAATAACAAAAGAAAGAACCCTCCGAGGGTTCTTTCTCATTTTAAGAAATCGCTTCTAAATTCCTGCTCTCTAAAGCGGCAGCCTTGACGGTTGAGTTCGGCAACCTTGATTGCAACAAGGTTAATATCAGATCGCATAGCTCTTGCGATTTGTTGAATGTCAAAACCTCGGTATATATACTCCTTTATCTCATCATCGGGGAGCATAAGTTGTGCTGCGAACAGATTGGCTTCATATTCCATACGGTTCTCACGCATATCGAAAAGGTTGAACTCTTGGAATCCACCTGCTTGTATTGCTTCTTCGCGGTGCAGAAGATGATGACCGAGCTCGTGTCCGAATACGATCTCTCGCACAACGGGATGAAGGCTATCGTTTATAAATATGATCGGCTGCCGCTCGATTACCTTGTAAGCACCCTTCTGTCTCTTAAAAGGGGCAGGGATTATCAGTATTCCCATTTCTTTGGCGATCCGTTCCGGGCGTCTATTTTCATAAGTGCGAAAGATCTTGTTCGCAACAGATACAGCATCTTTGACTTGTGCCATCAATATCCCCCTTTCTCTGTGGTATAAGTATAGCACACAGTATGTACCATAAAACGGACAATGAAGGTATTAGTCATTATCCTTCTTCTGATACTTCTTGGGAGTATATTTTTCCTTATTGATCTTTTTTACTTCCCAATAAGCATCTTGTACGGCTTTCATAAACACATCCATATCTTCTTCTGCCATCTCGCCACCTGCGAACAGAGCCTTTACATCAGACAATACTCTGTTAGCACCTTGAGCGCCACGAGTACCATATTGTTCAGCAATACCCATGACAAACTCCTCATTTTCGGTCAATAGATAGTTGACATCAATAGCGAGAGCTTCAGCTATTCGTGCGTAATCATCGCGAGTGCGGGGAAAAGACTTCGCCGTTTCATAAAGTGACACAATTCGTTGAGATACACCTATTAACTTACCGAATTCTTTTTGATTCAAACCTCGCTTTGTTCTTTCTAAATGAATTTTTTCTCCGAAGGTCATTTCCTTTCTCCTTCCATTCTAATTATATGATGAACTTGAATTTCATAACTTTTTGAAAAAATGTAGTTAAAGTTCAAAAAACCTCTTGACAAATGAACTTGAATGTCGTATAATATAGGCACGATGAACTTTAACTACATAAATTATAAACCCAAACTTCATTTTTGTCAAGGGGTTTCGATAAACTTTTTATTATAATATTGGAGGGAATATGGAACGGGTGATACTGCATAGCGATATGAACAACTTTTATGCTTCTGTCGAATGTATGTTGAACCCCGAACTGAAAGCCTATCCTATTGCAGTATGTGGCGATGTGGAAGAACGACACGGTATTGTCCTCGCAAAGAATTACAAGGCGAAGGCAAAAGGAGTCAGCACGGGTGAAGCCATTTGGCAAGCCAAACAGAAATGCCCCGGATTGCTTATTGTTTCTCCGCATTACGACGAGTATATGAAATACTCAAAAAAGGCAAGAGCAATTTACGGTCGGTACACTGATGAGATAGAACCATTCGGGATGGACGAGTGTTGGCTTGACGTAAGCGGCAGCACACGTGCTTTCGGAAGTGGAGAGAAGATCGCCAATGAGATAAAAGAAGCGATCAAGTTTGAGTTGGGTCTTACGGTGTCGGTCGGAGTATCTTATAATAAAATCTTTGCCAAGCTCGGTTCGGATATGAAAAAGCCGGATGCAGTTACGGTTATCACTCAAGACTCGTATAAAGAACAGATATGGGGACTTCCCGCATCTGATCTGCTTGGTATTGGCAGAGCAACAACAAAGAAACTTGCTTCTTATGGTATTACAACCATAGGGCAGGTTGCGAATTGGCCCTTGGAATTCTTTGAAAGAAAACTTGGTAAATGCGGCGTTGATATATGGCGCTTTGCCAACGGACTTGACGAATCCAAAGTGACCGTTCGCAACATAGAAGCACTTGATAAGTCTTGCGGTCACGGTATTACCGCGTTGCAAGATCTTGAAGATTCGGTGGAAGTGTGGAAGTTTATACTTGAGCTGTCGCAGGACATAGGGCATAGACTTTTCACTTTTAATAAAAAAGCAACGGGCGTTGCGATTTCGGTTAGAGATAACGAGCTGTTTACTAAACAGTGGCAATGTAAGATTCCTCTATCCACTCAAAGCCCTTCCGTTATTGCGCGAGAAGCCTTCTCCATATTTGAGAAGAATTATTCTTGGAAACATCCGATCCGTTCTATCACAGTTCGGGCGATCAACCTTGTGTCGCTTGACTATGACGAGCAGATCAGCCTATTTTATGATGCAGAGAAAAGTTCTCGAATAGAAGCTCTCGATAAGGCGGTAGAGGAGATCCGATCCCGTTACGGTTACAATGCGATCAAAAACGCCACGTTGCTTCAGAACCCCAAAATGCCCTCGCATAATAGTCCGAAACTTATTATGCCGACGGGAGTGCCACAGTAAAGGAGATACTATACTATGAAATTCAAGAAAGTGTATGTGACGATGATCGTTAAGATCACAAAGGATGGAAGTCTCCGTCCGTTGAGTATGGTGTGGGAAGATGGTGCGACCTATGAGATTGACAGAGTTCTCCACATTACGCCTGCCGCTTCTTTGAAAGTCGGCGGTTGCGGAACCCGATATACAGTAATGATCGAAGGCAAACAGAGAGACCTTTATGACGAGGACGGCAAGTGGTTCGTCGAGAAGGAAGTGCCTGCATAAGCAATGGGAGGTGACGAATGAACCAATTTAATATGTCTAATATGGAGATCGAGGAGTTTTGCGAAGCTTTGGTTTTGGATTACATTCGCAAATACAATGCTCCTACCGATTATATAGATATAAGGGGTCTTATTACCGATTATCTTGGTCTTGAGATAGAGTTTGAAAGCATCGTCGAGGATGATGAAACTATTACCGCGTTTATTGCCAATGGTTCAAGAACTCTCAAGATAATCAATAACGGTAAGGTTACGGAGGTTCTGTATCCCCGTAAAACAATGGTCGTTGATAAGTGTTATCTCGCTCCCGATCAACGTGAGCGTTGCAGATTCAATATGGCGCACGAAGCAGGGCATTACCTTATGAATAAGCTCTGCAATACCAATGTTGCATCTTTTAACCGTGATATGGATTTGTCCGAATATATTCCGACAGAGCAGCTCCACAATGCGTTCAATATCAATGAATCAAGAGCAAACAAAATTGCTGCCGCGCTTTTGTTGCCGAGATTTGTTGTAGAAAACGCGCTCAAACGATTTAACAAAGGGGAACCAATCAGAATATACGGAGAGAACGTATTTGACCCCGAGGGTAGAGTAATCATGAAGCAGATGGCTGATTTGCTTGGAGTAAGGTTCCAACCCTTGTTTATAAGACTTCGCCAATTCGGTCTGCTTGACTATCACCCTCTTGAAGAATTGCTGATGAAACAGATCCTTGAGTCGGAGGTGTATGCGTAATGAGACCAAACACAGCACCGAAGTTTCAAGATAAACCGCTTACAGCCGAAGCTCATCGTAAGATGATCCTTTCATTTGAAGAATGTACTTCGATGCCCGAAAGAGAGCTGAAGTGTCCATATTGCTCCCATTACATTGAAGGTGTTTTCGCAGACACAACAGGACACGTCAGAGTGAAGTGCAATAAGTGCAAAGCCGAAATGGTTTTGAACGTAGCCTATTTCCGCAGGCTTCGTAAGAAACTGCAACGTAGCAGATACCAATATGCGGATTCGTATTATCAACACAGATACAAATAATTAAATAATTACTTTATAGCGTATAGGCAGACCGCCCGAATGGGCGCAGATCTCAAGCATCGTATGAAGGCAAGTAACAGAGTATAACTCTGTCTTGTTTCCGTGCGATGCTTTTTACATACTGCATTACTGCCTTCATACGTTACGTTGAGCCTCCTCCTGCCTTGCGCGGGAGGAGGCTTTTTTGTTTATCCGGACTCAAAACGGTTTTCAAAACGATTATATCGCAAAGGCGGTGATGATCGTGTGGGAGACCTATATAGCTAAATATCCTTAATCCCTTGAATTTTGATTATCAACAGAACAGTTCAAAAACAAAATTTCAAAATTCAAGGAGATTAAAAATGATTACAACAATTTACTTAGTTAAGAAGAACCCCAACAAGCCCAACAGCGAAGATAATTGGCTGATGATGTCAATCGCAGAGTTCAACGAGTTTGTCAAGACACCCGAAGCAAAGGGAAGATACTTTGCAGATTTGGGCGCACACGAATACAGCGATATTTGGTACGTCGCGGAGTGCGATAAGGAAACGGCTCTGAAATGGAGGAAGGAACTGAACCGTCACTATTATCTCAAGCGTATGGAGCGCGAGAGTGGACTTCAAACCGTTTCTATGTCCTCGCTGATTATCGAGGATGAGGAATACAACGGTGAAGAAATCATCGCAGATCCCGAGGCGGATGTAGTAGCAGAGGTAATGCAGAAGATTGCTTTTGAGACGTTAGAACACGCATTAGATACGTTGAATACCGAGGAATATGAGATGATATATCACTTCTTTTTGGCTGAAAAAGTGTTAACCGAAAGAGAATATGCTGCTATAACGAGAATTCCTCATCAGACCGTACACTTCCGTAAAAAGACAATTTTGGAGAATCTCAAAAAATTTTTCTGAAAATTTATTAGGCAAATCGAAAAAAAGTAAGCAACGAATAGTAGATGGGCAAAACAAAGCCATTCACTGATCATTGAAAAAAGAATACCCATTCATCGAGCACTTTACCCACGTTATATTTGCGAGGAGTGAATAAGCCAAGCTCAAAAGGTGCGCCAAGATCTCCCTTCAAGGAGGGAGCGATCAAACGATACTTTGAGTGAAGTCGGATTACTACCGACAGAGGGCGATGACAAACGTGAGGGATAATGATACTTCAGTAGCCGAAAGGCGCTGCCTGCGGAGTACCCG
>JAZPZM010000020.1:0-8273 GCA_045544735.1 Eubacteriales bacterium | reverse complement strand
GCAGTGTATCACAGCGACAGAGGGTGTCAATATACAGCCAAACGAACAAAGGAGCTTGTTGAGCAATACGGATTTAGAAAGAGCATGTCGCGCCCCGGCACGCCGAGCGACAATCAGCCCATCGAGAGCTTTTGGCGCACCTCTGAATGTGGGATGCCTGATATCAGGCATCTCACAATCGAGGAATCAAGCAGAGTTTTAGTGTAATTTTTTGAGCTTTACTACAACTCTGATCGACTTCATTCGGGTATTGGTTATCTTACTCCGAATGAATATTTTCAAAAATTAACTCTTTAATTTGTCTACTTTTCTTGACAAGTTTCATGAATAATTAAGGTAGCTTTTTGCTTTGCAAAAAGCTTCCATAACATTTTGCGAAGCAAAATATATCGCTGCGCCGAGAGGCGCAATATCGCTCAACCGCAAGGTTGAATATCGCTCGCCGTAAGGCGAATATAGCTGAAAACGCGAAGCGTTTTTACGACAGCTTGTCACCGAGGGCGATCTTTCTGCCGCGGATGAAGTCGGCGGCGTTCATTCTGCCCTTGCCTGCGGGCAAGATCTGCAAAAGGCTCAACCTTTCTCGACCGTCCTTGCCGCAAGCCACCGTTATCGCGCCGTCAAGCGCGACCACCGTGCCGACCTCGGCACTCTCACCGTCGGCATCAACGCGCGCGGCGACGACCTTGAGCATATTTCCGTCGGGCAGGTGCGTAAATGCAAGCGGAAAGGGGGAAAGTCCGCGCACGCGGTTATAAATAGTATTCGCGTCAAGATCAAAATCTATTACGCAATCCGTTTTTTCAATTTTAGCGGCGTAGGTCGCGCCGTCGGGCTGTGGCGTGGGCGTTACCGTGCCGTTTTTCAGCGCATCGACCGTCTTTTTGAGCAGATCCGCGCCGAGAGCCGCCATTTTATCGTGGACGGACTCAAAATTATCGCTCGTTTCGATGGGAAGCTCGGCGCGCAGGAGCATATCTCCCGTGTCAAGCCCAACGTCCATAAGCATCGTGGTGATGCCCGTCAGCTTTTTACCGTCGATTATCGCGCGTTGCATCGGCGCAGCGCCGCGATATTCGGGCAACAGCGAGCCGTGGACGTTCACGCAACCGTAGCGCGGAAAGTCAAGCACGTTTTTTGGCAGTATCTTGCCGTATGCAACCACGGCTATAAGGTCGGGCGCGAGCGCGGAAAGAAGCTCTGCAAAGCTCTCATCTTTGAGCGTTGCGGGCTGATAAACGGGGATGCCGCGCTCCATAGCCGCGACCTTTACGGGCGGCGGAGTCAGCTTGTAGCCGCGTCCGCGCGGCTTATCCTCTTGCGTTATCGCGCCCACTATCTCGTCACCGCACTCGGCGGCGTAGTCGCACAGCGCGCGAAGATGTATCGCCGCAAAATCGGGCGTTCCCATAAATAAAATTTTCATCGGTTGTCCTTTTTGGGGTGTTTAATGAATGATGAATAATGAATAATGAATAATTTCGGTGGTTTTTTGCGTAGCAAAAAGCTTCCTTCATTTGCGCCCGTGGCGCAACATCATAGGGCGTAAGCCCACATCATTTGCCGAAGGCAACATCATTACGGCGTAGCCGTACATCATTTGCGCCGTAGGCGCAACTTCAGTAAAAACGCCCTCGGCGTTTTTACTTTCTCCTCGCGTGCTTGCGCAGTCTTGCGCGGGGGGTGTCCTCTTCAAAATCTTCCTCGTCGAGCATATACTCGGCGCGGTCGGTGTAGAGCGTGCCGTCAAGGTGGTCAAGCTCGTGGCAGAACGCGCGCGCGAGCAGCTCCGTGCCCTCAACGGTAAATTCCTCACCCTTGCGGTTGAGCGCGCGCACCTTGACCTTCATCGGACGCTTTACTATTCCCGAACGCCCCGGGAGCGACAGACAGCCCTCCGCACCCTCCTGCTCGCCCGCGTAATCGACGATAACGGGGTTGATAAGCTCAATGGGATTTCCGGGCTCGGTCTCAACCACTACGACGCGGCGAAGCACGCCCACCTGCGGACCTGCAAGACCTACGCCGTTTGCATCGCGCATCGTTTCTATCATATCGTCAAGGAGAGTTTCAATTCTGGGGGTGATTTTTTCGACGGGCTTGCACACCTGACGGAGTGCAGGATCGCTGTCGGTAAGTATCTTTCGTTTTGCCATGGGTTTCCTCTTACAAATTCGTGGGATTAAAATCTATGCTCATGCTGACGCTCTCGCGTCCGCGCTTTGCAAAATCGTTCATAAGCGTTGTAAACAGCCGCCGCGTGTTTTGGTTTACCCTGCATTTTACGACGAGGCGCATTCTGTATTTTCCGTCAACGCGGTAGACGGGCGCTTCAAACGGGCCGAAGGCGATGATCGGCTCTTTTATATATTCCTCGCTTTTCGAGAGCGTTTTCAGCCGTGCCGCAAGGTTTGAAGCGGCAAGTGCCAAGTCGGTCTCCACGCGCGAGGTCGCGGTGATGAGCGCGATGTCGCAGTACGGCGGAAAAACGAGATTGGAGCGAAGCCTTGACTCGCGCCGATAAAAGCTCTCGTAGTCCTGCGCCTTTGCAAGCGCAATGACCTCGTGGTCGGGGTTGCAGGTCTGTATAACCGCCTCGCCCGCCTTGTCGCGTCTGCCCGCTCTGCCTATGACCTGCGTGAGCATCGAAAACGTGCGCTCGGCGGCGCGGTAATCGTCGTAATAGAGCGACGAGTCGGCAAGAAGCACGCCAACGAGCGTAACGTCGGGGAAATCGTGCCCCTTCGTCACCATCTGCGTGCCAAGCAGGATGTCCGCTTCGTGTCGGCGGAATTTGCCAAGCAGATCGTCGTATGCGGATTTCGTGCTCGTCGTGTCGGTATCCATTCGCAGTATCCTTGCGTCGGGAAGCAGGGCTGAAAGCTCCTCCTCCACGCGCTGTGTGCCGTAGCCCACGCGGTTTAAGTGGTGGGAGTGGCATTCGGGGCATTCGCTCGGCACGGGCATACGCCGTCCGCACCAATGGCAGACAAGCTCGCCGCGCGCGTAGCTTTCCTTTGCGGTGTGATACGTCATCGACACACTGCACTGCGGACATTTTATCGCCTCGCCGCAGCTAAGGCAGGATATATAGTTATTGTAACCCCGTCGGTTCAAAAACAGCACCGCCTGCTCGCCGCGCTCGTAGCACGCGCGCAGCTTTTCGGCAAGAATCGAGCCAATGGGGGAGAGATTGCCGTTTTGCGGCTCACGGCGCATATCCGCCACCGTAACGGTGGGCAGAACGGAGTCGCCGTAGCGTTTTTTTAGGAAGAAGTGCTTGTACGCACCGTCCTCCGCCTTTTTTCTGCTCTCAACGGACGGCGTTGCCGAGCAGAGAAGCAAAAGCGCCTTTTCGTTCCACGCGCGGTATCTTGCAACGTCGCGGGCGTGGTATCGCGGCGAGGAATCGGACTTGTAGGTATGCTCCTGCTCCTCGTCGATTATCAAAAGCCCAAGCTCTTGCACGGGCGCGAACACGGCGGAGCGCGTTCCGATAACGAGCCTTGCCTCGCCCTCTTTGATGCGCAGGTACGCATCGTACCTCTCGCCCGCGGAGAGCGCGGAGTGCAACAGCGCGACCTTTTCGCCGTATCGGGCGCAGAATATCGCGGTGGTCTGCGGTGTCAGGGCAATTTCGGGCAGCAGGAGTATCGCGGACTTGCCCTCGGCAAGAACCTCGTCGATGAGCGCAAGCATTACCTGCGTTTTTCCGCTTCCCGTTACGCCTTGAAGCAGAGCGGCACAGCCCTCGCCGCCGCGCGTAAGCTCGCGCAGGGCGCAAAAAGCCTCGTTTTGCTCGTCGGAGAGCTTTATTTTTTCGTCGGAAACGTGGAATCTTCCCTCAAGAAGCTCAAGGTCGCGGTGTACGCGGCGCTTGTCCTCGCGGATAAGCCCCTTTTTTACAAGGGCGTTGAGGTGCGGCTTTTTTACGCCGTCAATGGCGCGAAGCGCGTCCTCCGACATCGGCGCGATGCTCTCGCACAGCGCCGTAAGCGCGGCAAGCTGACCTGCCGCGGTTATTTTGCGCATATCCTTACAGCTTCCGTCGATGACGGTCGCAATATAGTCGCGCGGCATCGCAAGCGAATATTGGCTTGCGGTCTTTTCGCCGCTTTCCTTCAGCGTAAGCTGACGGCATATCAGCTTTCGGCGCAGGAGCGTGGCGAGTGCGGTTTTCGTGTGCTTTCCGAATTTCGCGCGCAGGGTGTCCGCGCCGACGAAATCGCGGGAAAGAAGGTATTCGTATACGAGAAGCGCCGTCGCGTCTATCTCGGCTCGCGGCGACAGCTCCTTTTCGGTCACGCTGTAGCTTTCAACGAGGCGTGAGAGTGCCGCCGACGGTATCATCGCGTGCACCACGTCCGAGGTGGTTGCGAGCGTGCCGTTTTTTACGAAGCGGAACACGCCAAGAAGCTCGGGCGATAGGCGTATGCGCTCGGAGCAGACGGCAAACACGGGCTTTATCGACCTGCGCTCAAGCTCGGTGGTGTTATGAACCGAGGTCACGAGTGCCAAGCGGTTGCGGTTTCCCGCGCCGAAGGGAACGCTTACGAAGCATCCCTCGGTGATAGTTTCGCTCTGTGCGAGGTCGGCGGGGACGAAATAGGTGTATTCCCTGTCTGCCGCCGCGGGCGCGTCGATGACGTGAACTCCGACGAAAAGCTCGGCGGGAGTAGCGTTATTCATATTAGTCATATCGGTACTCCCCCTTTTGCTTTTTTACTCTGCGTGTTCGCTCTCCTCGGTGCTCATAGCACCGTTCTCGGCGGTTTCAACGATAACGAAATCGCCGCTGTCTATCTTGTCGATGGCAATTTTAACAGCCTTTCTGTTTCTGTAGTCGGCGTTTACTGCGTTTTCCATCATAGCGCGGTCGGCATCCTTGTTGCCCGTCAGATTCTTTTCTGCGGCGCGGCGCTGCTCGATGTACTCGTCGGTGATGATGCGCGCGCCCTTTGCGGTGGCAACTGCGAGCTGGTAGCGGTTGTACTTGCCTTGGGTAAGCTTGTTAATGGTAGGGTAGATCATTTTTTGCTCCTTGTATATAGATATTTTTATAACTGTGTTATTCCTCGTCCGCGTCGGTGGCGTCCGCGCTTCCTTCAAGTCGGGCGGCGACGGTCTCGGATTGAATGGCGGAGAGGATGACGTGCTCGGAGTCGGTGATTATGACGGAGCGCGTTTTTCTGCCGCAGGAAACGTCGATTATGCGCCCCATCTCCTTCGCGTCCTGAATAAGACGCTTGACGGGGGCGGAGTCGGGGCTGACGAGCGCGACCACGCGCTCAACGGCAACCATATTTCCGTAGCCAATGCTTATGAATTTCATATTTTTTGCCTTTCCTTTTGCGGCTTATTCAATATTTTGAACCTGCTCGCGTATTTTTTCCGCCTCGTTCTTCATTTTTACGACGAGCTTGGCGATGTCGGCGTTCTGGCACTTCGAGCCGATGGTGTTTATCTCGCGGCTCGCCTCCTGAAGCTGAAAATCAAGCTTGCGGCCCACGGGCTCGTCTGATGCGAGCATCTGCTCGATGGCGGATATGTGCGAGGCAAGGCGGACGAGCTCCTCGTCAATGGCAAGCTTGTCGGCAAGGATGGCGCATTCGGTAAGCACTCTGTTTTCGTCGATGGTTATGCGGTTGTCCTCAAGTATCGTTTGCAGACGTGCGCGAATGCGCTCGCGTGCGCCAAGCACGTCTTTTTCGGACAGCTCGGCTATTTGCTTTGCGCCGTCGCGGAGCGCGTCAAGCTTCAAAAGCAGGTCGGTGCGCAGGTTTTCACCCTCGCGGCATCTCTCGGCGATAAACTCGTCGATCGCGCCGTCGATGGTATCCTTGAGCGGCACCCATACCTCGTCAAGGTCCTCGCCGATGTCGGCAACGGTGAAGATATCGCGGTTTGCCGCAACGCTCATAACGGAGATATCGTCCCGAAGACCGTAGCGGTCGCGCAGCTCGCGCAGAGCGGCGATATAGCCCTCGGTGTAGCCGCGGTCAAGCTCCACGGTGGTGTTACCCGAATCGGCGCGGCGGTAGGTTATGAACATTTCAACTCTGCCGCGGCTTATTCCGCGCTCGGTCACGGCGCTCTTGATACGCGCCTCAAGCGGGGAGAGCTGACGGGGCAGTTTTACGGAAAAGTCAAGGAATTTGCTGTTGACTGATTTTATCTCGACCGTGATATCTCTGCCGCAGGGGGTCAGTACGCTTTTGCGGCCGTAGGCTGTCATACTTTTTGGCATTTTTGCTCCTATTTTCGCGAAATCCGCCGTGGGCAGACTTCCCGATAATAAAATTTTGATATATATATTAAATTATACTACGTTTGCGAGCTTTTGTCAAGAAAAAATAATCCATATGGAAATTTATGCATATTTTTGAATTTTTGGGCTGTGGATTTTTATTTTTCACCTTGACATTTAGCATAGTTTATGATAAAATTAATATCGGATATATATTCTTTTATCCATAAACGTTTATTTTGAAAAAGGAGGTGCAAAATGGACCCTATTTTGGTAGTTGCTCTTTGTTCGGGCATCGGAGTTGCGGCGCTGCTTCTCGGTATCCTTATCGGATTTTTAGTCCGTAAGGCGATAGCGAAGCGTAAGCTCGGAACTGCGGAGGAACGAGCAAAGCAGATCGAGGCCGATTCGAAGATGAAGGCGGAGATGGAAGCCAACAAGACGATGGTTTCGGCGCAGAAGGAGATAAACCAGCTCCGTGCCGAGGCTGAACGCGAGATAAAGGAACGCCGTTCCGAGATCTCCCGTTCCGAGCGCAGGCTTTCGCAAAAGGAAGAGACCCTTGACAAAAAGACCGAGCAGCTCGAAAGGAAAAACGAGCAGCTTGACAAAAAGCTCAAGGAAAACGACGCCATCCGCGCACAGGTAGAGGAAGCACTCGCACAGCAGAGGACGGCTCTCGAAAGAATTTCGGGACTCACCGCTGAGGAGGCGAAGGCAGAGCTTCTTGAAAATCTCGAAACGGTTGCAAAGTTCGAGTTCGCACAGAGAATGGACGAGCTTGAGGAGCAGTTCAAGGACGAGGCAGACGAAAAAGCGAGAAATTACATCTCACTTGCAATTCAGCGTTGTGCCGCTGACCACGTTGCCGAAACGACCGTTACCGCCGTGGCTATTCCCAGCGAGGATATGAAGGGCCGCATCATAGGCAGAGAGGGCCGTAACATTCTTAAGCTTGAAACGCTCACGGGCGTTGAGCTCATCATCGACGACACCCCCGACGCTATTACGCTTTCAGGCTTTGACCCCGTCAGACGTGAGGTTGCAAGGCTTGCTCTTGAAAAGCTGATAGCAGACGGACGCATACATCCCGCGCGCATCGAGGAAATGGTCGAGAAGGCACGCAGGGAAGTCGAGGAGGGCATCAAGCAGGCAGGCGAGAGAGCGACCTTCGAGGTCGGAGTTCACGGACTCAACCCCGAGCTTGTAAGACTGCTTGGCAGACTTCGTTACCGCACGAGCTACGGACAGAACGTGCTTAAGCACTCTGTTGAGGTAGCATTCCTTGCAGGTATGATGGCAGAGGAGCTTGGCGTAGACGCCGCAACAGCGCGCCGCGCAGGACTTCTCCACGATATCGGTAAGGCGTTCCCGCACGACGTTGAGGGAACACACGTTCAGATCGGCGTAAACGCCGCAAAGAAGTACAAGGAGAGCCGCGAGGTAGTTCACGCTATCGAGGCTCACCACAACGACGTAGAGCCCAAGACCGTAATTGCCGTGCTCGTTCAGGCGGCGGATGCGATTTCCGCGGCACGCCCCGGCGCACGCAGAGAGGATCTGGAAAACTACATCAAGCGTCTTGAAAAGCTTGAGGAAATCGCCAAGGAATTCCGCGGAGTCGATAAGGCGTATGCAATTCAGGCAGGCAGAGAGCTTCGCGTAATGGTCAAGCCCGAGGAGGTCAACGACGAGGGTATGAAGGTAATTGCACGCGATATGGCGGCAAAGATACGCGAGGAAGTAAAGTATCCCGGTCAGATCAAGGTAAATCTTATCAGGGAATCAAGAGCAGTAGATTACGCAAAGTAATCGCTAAAGCACATTTTTCTCATTCTCCCGCAAGGGATTTAGATAAACTTTATATAGAGCCCCTATGGAAATGTATCAGCGGCACGCCGCGATAAAATAGAGAAAAGAAAATGAGTAAAAAGCCGACACGGTTTGTCCGTGTCGGCTTTTTACAATGATGCATTTGCCCTTCGGGCAAATATGATATACGCTTCGCGTATGATGAATGATGTAT
>JAZPZM010000019.1:0-3206 GCA_045544735.1 Eubacteriales bacterium | reverse complement strand
CTCGTATAAGGTTTACTATCCCAAGGACATCCCGGCATCGGCTTTCTTCGACACCCTCTACCGACTTTTCCGTTGGAATCCTGAATACAAATACAAAATCAATGGTGCTATCTACGAAAAGGATGGCGAGATTGTTTTCATTTTTGACGCAGCGGATTGCGAGACTTATTTCAAGTCCTATATGATACCGAGGCAGGAAACCACCGAAGACGGCACCGCATCCATAGAACCCTTATCCACCAAAGGCAACTACATAAAAGGTTATCCAGAGGAATGGTTGTCCTCCTTTGGCAAACCCTATTATTTTCACGAACGCTCGGTTGAGGAACTTGAGAACCAAAGCGAGCTAGATTGGCAATTGCGAATACAAGGCCAACTCTTTGAAACGGGAAAACGAATCAACGTTACCCCCTTTGAGGAACTTCGCAAATACATAAGACAAGAATTGAGTGGTATATCACTCGAGGAGGTAACCGATGAATCAATCTGAACAGTTAAAAACCGTGGATGGAGCTAGTCTCTCCGCTTCCGCCACGAATGCTCCTGCACTTGCGGAGGGAGATGAAATCCTCGAACTCGAAGATTTTAATTTTGATGATTTCCAAGTGGTAAGACGTGAGTTTTTTGCGCATATGCGTGAGCCGTCCATCACCTTTTCGGATTTCAAATTTCAAGTCAATATGGCTTGCCTTGCTAAATTCCCACAGTTCGATTTTGCACAAGTTCTGGTAAACCAAAAGGATAAAATCCTCGCCCTCCGCCCTTGCGAAGAAGGCGCAAAGGATGCATACCTTTGGGTGAACCCGTCCAAGGGCAAACGTAAGCCTAGACCTATCACCTGTAAACCTTTCTTTGCAAAAATCGTGTCTATGATGGAGTGGAATCCAAAATACCGTTATAAGCTACTCGGTCGTTTGATGCACTCCAACGGCGAATACTTAATCGTTTTTGACCTCAACGCACCCGAAATGTACGAGCGTACCTTTGTTGAGGGGCAGAAGCCGAAAACATCCAGAACTCCCGTGTTTCCCTCGGAGTGGCAGACACAATTCGGTTTGCCGTATAACGTTCACAAGCAATCAATGCAGATTAATATCTTTGACGGCTATGCCGTTTACGCAATTAAGGATACGACTGCAGTAAAGGAAGAAGCTCCAGCTGTTCTGCCTGCACCTGTATCCACAGAAGGAGAATAGTATGACCGATTCAATACAAACGGGAACGATAATGTCTATCGACCCCAAAAAGCATAGGATACGAATATATAAATCCACCCTCCACGCTCTTGGCGACCCGATGTACATTCAATTGCTCGTCAGCACTACTCGTCGCATCGTGGCGGTTAAGTGCGTGGATAAGGTGATGTCTGGTGACCAGTCATATAGGGTAAATTCCGAAATGCTTGGTCCCGACAATTCTTGCGAGATATACAGTTGCTCTTTCATAAAAGAACTTTGTAGTGTTGTGGGAGGGCTTGAAGCAAACGGAACGTATCGTATGTTAGGAAAAATAATAGAAACGCAACGTATGGCGGTATTCGCAATGGATACCATCCAACGAGTGGAAAATTGAGGATATGCTTATGAATATGCGATTACAGATAAATAAGGATTTTATCAACCTAATAAGTCCTTACACAAAGAAAGAGTATCTTGCCCTTGAGGAAAAGCTCCTAGCGGAAGGTTGTACCGAGCCTATTATCACTTGGAACGGATACATAATCGATGGTATGACGCGGTATGAGATTTGCTTGCGCCACGACATCCCCTACAACGTCAAAGAGATGCGTTTTTCCTGCAAAGAAGCCGCCTATGCATTTGTCTGCAAAAAGCAACTTCTCCGCAGAGATTTGACCTTTGAAACACGAAAGTTCCTCATCGGAATGCAGTATGAAGCGGAGAAATACCTCCACAGCACACATCCCCGTGGATATTCGAGTTGGCATAGCCGAGCAGATAACCTTTCCCTTGATGGTGTTGAGTACCGGGAGTCTCCGACAAGACACACCACGGCGCAGCGGATTGCGGATGAAAACCAAGTAACCCACGCAACTGTACAGAAATATGCTATCTATACAAAGGCACTTTTGACCATTGGGTCGAAGTACCCTGAAATACTCCCAAAAATCCTCGCAGGCAGATTGAAATTGTCGCATCAAAGGGTCGTAGAGCTTTCAAAGTTATCTCCTACAGACCTCCGAAGAGCCGACTTTGGGGCGGAACAGAAACCTTACCACATACAAATGAACCAAGCACACCGAGGCAGACCTCCGAAGAATTCTTCAGCAGCTCCCCCTATCCCGGCAAGACCATCCGTAAAGGATATGCCTGCGTTTGACCCCGATGCACCTGCCGTTGAATTATCCCTTACAGTGCCTTCGTGGACTAGCTCTATAAAACGCGCTCAAAAGAATATCGACGCAGAGGTTGTTTCAGATCGAGCAAAAGAAAAATTGCGTGAAGTATTAGGTGAATTGATAGACACCGCAGCAGAAATACTTATGCTCATAAAGGAGGAGTAAGATGGACGATTACAGTATGTTCGTGCCTAACGTGCATTTCGAGCAGATACCCATCAAAAACCTTGTTTCAAACCAAGATTATCAGCGTAGCCTTTCGCATACGCACATTGCCCGTGCTGCGGAGAACTTTGACCTTTACCAAATCAACCCCGTCAAGGTCAGCCGCCGGGATGGCATCAATTATGTTTTTAACGGACAGCACACGATAGAAATTGTGGCGCTTGTTTCTGGCTCTCGTGAAACCCCCGTATGGTGTATGGTTTATGATGACCTTTGCTACGAACACGAAGCCGATATTTTTGCCAATCAGATGAAGTTCGTAAAAAGCCTTCAGCCCCTTGAAATCTTTATGGCAAACATCGAGGCGGGCAATGACGAGCAAATTATCATACGTGACCTCGTGGAGTCTTTCGGTCTGACTATCGGCTCGCAAAAAGCCCACGGCGTGATTTGCGCCATTGCCACTGTTGAGGGAATTTACAAAGACTATGGTTATCACGTTTTAAGCCGTGTTTTACGGCTCATAATCGGTGCTTGGGAGGGAGATTGCAACTCCTTCTCTGGAAGCATTATGAAAGCCGTAGCAAAGCTCGTTGTGGTTTATAAAAATGTCCTTGATGACGAGGTCTTCAAAGAGAAGCTCGGTGCGGTGTCCTTAAAGACTCTTGCACGAACCGCCAAAGAG
>JAZPZM010000018.1:0-22240 GCA_045544735.1 Eubacteriales bacterium | reverse complement strand
TTATCCCGCGCGCGTTCGGCGCAAAAAAATCGGCACGGAGCTCCGTGCCGATTTTTTTGCGCCGAACGCGCGCGGGATAATTAATAAAAAGTGCTTGGATTTTAATATTGACAGAATGAAAAAATAGTGATATAATTATTTATATTTTATGGGAAAGAGGTGCGCAAGATGCCCGTTATCCTGCCGCAAGGCTACAAGCCGCATTTGACGGTAAGACAAACACAGATAGCTATAAAAAAGGTAAAAGATTTTTTCCAGAACGATCTGGCAAATCAGCTCAATCTGCGCCGCGTCAGCGCGCCGCTGTTCGTTGATTCGGAAAGCGGACTTAACGACGACTTAAGCGGTGTCGAGCGTCCCGTTTCCTTTGACCTTGGAGAAACGGGCGGTTGCTATGCCGTCGTTCATTCTCTTGCAAAATGGAAGAGAATGGCACTTCGCCGTTACGGCTTTGCCGTTGGAGAGGGACTTTATACCGATATGAACGCCATTCGCCGCGACGAGATAACCGACAATATCCACTCGGTATTCGTTGACCAATGGGATTGGGAAAAGGTCATGCGCCACGAGGAAAGAACGGAGGCGTATCTGCACAAGACCGTGCGCTACATATACGACGCACTCCGTCAGACCGAAAACTATATCGCAGACGACTATAATTTTATAGACAAGCTTCTCCCCGAGGAGATAACCTTTATCACCGCGCAGGAGCTTGAAAACAGATATCCCACGCTCACCCCCAAGGAAAGAGAGCTTCGCGCCGTAAAGGAGTACGGAGCCGTGTTCTTGCAGGGCATCGGCGGAACTCTCGCATCGGGAGAGAAGCACGACGGCAGAGCGCCCGACTACGACGATTGGTCGCTCAACGGCGATATCATAGTTTACTATCCCGTTCTTGATATGGCGCTTGAGCTTTCAAGCATGGGTATCCGCGTCGACGAGGAAACGATGCTCCGTCAGCTTGAGGCGGCGGGCTGTACCGAGAGGGCGGCACTTCCGTTCCATTCCTCGCTCTTGAGGGGCGAATTGCCTTATTCCGTCGGCGGCGGTATAGGTCAGTCGAGAATGTGTATGTTCTTCTTGCGCAAGGCGCATATCGGAGAGGTACAGTGCTCCTCTTGGCCGCGAGAGACCTATCGCATCTGCGCAGAAAACGGAATACCGCTTCTTTAATTTGATAAAAACGGCTGTTTGCAAGGTCTCGCGACTTAAGTGACAGCCGTTTTCTTTGTATAAAAAGCATTGACAATAAAAACATAAAATGATATAATAAATAGATGATAACGGATGAAAGGACGAACGGCGATGAAGGAGATATTCCCGAAGCTATACGGCAACGGCGCGCTGAAGGCAAGGCTTGGAAAAAGTCTGCTTGCCCCCACTCCCGATACCGCCCACGCCTATATCATCGAGGGCGCGAAGGGAATAGGAAAGCATACCCTTGCCCTGACTCTTGCGGCTTCGCTCGTCTGCGAGGCGCGCGGGGATGGCGTAAAGCCGCTTCCGTGCGGCGAGTGCGAGAGCTGTCGAAAGATATTTGCGCACATTTGCCCCGACGTTATCGAAATAGGCAGGGACGGCGATAAGGCTTCACTCGGAGTTGACGCTATCCGCGCCTTGAAGGGCGACGTTTGTATTTATCCAAACGACCTTGATTTGAAATTTTATATAATAAACGATGCCGATACTATGACGGTTCAGGCGCAAAACGCGTTTTTGCTCACGCTTGAGGAGCCGCCCGCGTACGTGGTGTTCCTGCTACTTTGCGAAAGCGCGGCATCAATGCTTGAGACCGTGCGAAGCCGCGCTCCCGTCATCCGTATGCAACCGCTAACCCCCGACGAGCTTTCGACGGCGCTACGCGGTGCGCTTCCATCGGAAAGTCGCAATAAGGAGCTTTTTGATGCCGCGGTAATGTCTGCGGGTGGCTCGCTCGGACGCGCTATCGAGTTGCTTTCGGGCGATGCCTCTGCCGAGGTTGCGGCAAGGCGTCAGGCGGCGGCGAAATTCTGCCGCATCTGCGCGGATAAGAAAAAGAGTGCCGAGGCACTCTCGCACCTATGCGCCGCTTGTACCAATTCGCGCGACGAGGCGATAGGAGTGCTTACGGATATCTCAACGGCATTCCGCGACCTTTGCTTGCTTAAAAAAAGCACCGACGCGCCCTTGCGCTTCTATACCGACAGGGCGGCGGCAACGGAGCTTTCCGACAGCTACCCGCTTCGCAGGCTTCTTACGTTTTCCGAGGAGGTCGCGGCGGCTATCGAGTCGCTTGAAAAAAATATGAACGTGCGTCTTACCCTCATATCCCTGCTTTCGCGCACGGGAATGATGAATTAACGCTATAATGGAGATTGAAATGATTGAGGAAATTATAAAAACAGAAGAAGCCGACGGCGCATCGGGCGGCAATAGCGGCGCGGGCGCAAGACACGACGGCAATAGAAACCGCCGCCACAGAAACGGCGACAGAAGGCGTTCGGGCAAGGGACGCTCCGGTGGAAAGGGAAGGCGCAACGACAGCGTGCCCACCTCGGAGGCTATCGAGGCTATCGCGGCGTTTGATGCGCCCGAGATCGGCGGAAAAAGCGTGGGTGGCTTCGGCTTTAGCCGTTTTGCCGATTTTACCGAGTCGAAGGCTGACGAGGACTACGAGCCCATGCCCCCCGACCCCACGCTTGATGCGCTCTTTTCCGACGAGCCCGAGGCGGTCGAGGAGGAGATAGAAAACGGCGTTGAGATAGTCGGCGTGCGTTTTGCGGGCGGCGGCAAGATATACTATTTCGCTCCCGCAGATATTAAATTCAAGGTCGGTGACCACGTTATCGTCGAGACCTCGCGCGGTATGGAATTCGGTGACATAGCCATCGCCAACCGCAAGGTAGAGCCTGAGAAGATAGTTCAGCCGCTTCGCACGGTGCTTCGCGCCGCTACCGAGGAGGATATCGCGCACAACGCCGACAACCACAGAAAAGAAGAGGAGTCTCTTAAGATATGTATGCAGAAGGTCGATGCGCATAAGCTTGATATGAAGCTCGTCGGTGCGCAGTACACCTTTGATAACGCTAAACTCATCTTCTACTTCACCTCTGCTGACAGAGTTGATTTCAGAAATCTCGTTAAGGACCTTGCATCCGTATTCCGCACGCGAATAGAGCTTCGCCAGATAGGCATCAGAGACGAGGCGAGAATGCTCGGCGGACTCGGAGTATGCGGCAGAAAGCTCTGTTGCTCCGGATTTTTGCCGAATTTCGCTCAAGTGTCCATAAAGATGGCAAAGGAGCAGGGGCTTTCCCTCAACTCTGCAAAGATATCGGGCAACTGCGGCAGACTTATGTGCTGTCTGCGCTTTGAGCAGGATACCTATGAGCGCGAGATCGCGCTTATGCCGCCGCAAGGCTCTATCGTGGAGACCGTTGACGGCAGGGGTGTCGTTACCGATATTATGCCCATTTCCTCGGCTGTCCGCGTAAAGCTTGACGAAAAGCCCGACCAAGCACCAAAGTCTTATAAGCTTGCGGACGTAAAGATCATCAAGGAGGCGCGCAGAACGCCGCCCGCCGACAAGTCCGAGGACAAGTCCGCTGACAAGGAAAACGCCGAATAACGCTTTTGGCAAATGTTTTTTATAAAAAACACAACTTTTTTTCAAAAAGGTATTTGCAAAATATTTTTTTTGTGATACAATATAAGAAACCATATAAAACACGGAGGTTATTATTATGGCATACAAGATTTCCGACGATTGCATCGCATGCGGTGCATGTGCTGATGAGTGCCCCGTAGGCGCCATCAAGGAAGCTGACGGCAAGTACGTTATCGACGCTGATACCTGCATCGACTGCGGTTCTTGCGAGTCCGTTTGCCCCGTAGGAGCACCCAAGGCTGAATAATTACATATTTTGCCGAAAACGGAGCCGCCCTATAAGGACGGCTCCGTTCTTCTTAAGCTGAAAGGATTTTTTATGGATATAGAACTTGCAAAGGGTGAAAGCATCTCCGAGGTCGGAGATAAGCTAAAGCTTATATACGCGGGTCATGGGCTTGCGTGGGGAACGGATGCGTATCTGCTTGCCGCGTCTGTGCGCCCCGTGCGCCGAGTTTGCGAGCTTGGATGCGGTACGGGAATAATCTCTTTGCTCGCCGCCGCATACGGCAAGGCGAAGGAGGTCGTAGCCCTTGAAATAAGAGAGGATATGGCGTCTCTCGCGCGGCGCAACGTCGAGCTTAATTCGCTTTCCGACAGCGTCAGCGTGATAACTGCCGATATAAGAGAGGTCCACGAAATACAGCTCGGCGGCAGATTTGACGCGATCCTTGCCAATCCGCCGTACATTGCACATCCGGGACAAGCAAAGCTTGACGATGCCGCGCAGGACGCAAGACACGAAAATCACGGCGGCATAGCCGATTTTTGCGCCGCCGCCGCAAAGCTCTTGAAGCACGGCGGAAGCTTTTATTGCGTTTTCAGGACGGAGCGTTTGCCCGAACTTTTCGAGGCTATGCGCCGCGTAAGGATAGAGCCGAAGCGAATGACCGAGGTGTATCCCGATACCGTTTCGCGCCCCTCTGCCGTCATAGTCGAGGGCAAGCTTGGCGCATCACCGCGCCTTGACGTTACGCCGCCGATAGTGCTTTATCTCGACGAGCCTCGCAACACCACGCGCGTGCGCACGGCGGCGTTTGAAAAAATTCAAAATACTTGCGCGTTCCCAAAAGAATGGATAAAATAATGTTAGTTACTACGAAATTTCCCGTTTTGATACTTGACCACGACGATACCACCGTTGCATCCACCCCCGCGGTAAACTACCCCTCGTGGCTTGAAATACTCTCAAAGCTGCGCCCAAATCATCATCCGAGCTATACGGAGTTCGTCGATTATTGCTTTGAGCCGGGCTTTGAGCCTTATTGCCGCGAGATACTCGGCTTTACCGATGCCGAAATGGCGCACGAGCTTGCCGTATGGCAACGCTTTGCAGACTCGGTAGTCCCCGATGCGTTTGACGGAATGCGCCGTATAATCGAACGTCAGCGTGCGGCGGGCGGCATCGTTTGCGTCGTTTCCCACTCTCACGAGCGTTTTATCACAAGGGATTGGAAGGAGAATTTCGGCACGCTCCCCGATAAGATATACAGTTGGGATATGGGTGAGGAATGGCGCAAGCCGTCCGTAAGACCTATTGAGGATATTGCGGATACGTTTGGCTTTTCGCCCTCGCAAATGCTGATGGTGGACGATCTTCGCACGGGCTACGATATGGCTCGCGCGGCAGGCGTTGCCTTCGTCGGCGCGCTGTGGGGACAGCCGAGCGAAAAAATTCGCGGCTTCATGCGTAAAAACTGTAAAACGTGCTTTGACAGCACGGCTATGCTGGAGGATTTTCTTTTCAATGAGTGAAAAAGAGCTTGAAACTACGGCGACCGAGCCGAAAAAGAAAAGGGGTGCTGACACCAAGCGCCTGCTTAGCTTTGCGCGCCGCGCGGTAGACGATTACGGTATGATAGAGGAGGGCGACAAAATAGCCGTCGGCGTTTCGGGCGGCAAGGACACTCTCGCGCTTTTGGCGGCTATGGCGGGGCTTCGCCGCTTTTATCCCAAAAGCTTTTCCGTCATCGCCGTGAGCATTGATATGGGACTTGAGGGAATGGACTTTTCGCCCGTTACCGAATACTGCCGCGAGCTTGGCGTTGAGCATGAGATAATCAAGACCGAGATATCAAAGGTCATATTTGACATCCGTAAGGAGTCCAATCCTTGCTCGCTGTGCGCCAAGATGCGCCGCGGTGCGCTTAATTCCGCCGCCGCCGAGCTTGGATGCAATAAGGTTGCGCTCGGACACCATTTTGACGACGTGGTGGAAACGTTTATGCTGAATCTCTTTTTTGAGGGCAGAATAGGCGTTTTTCAGCCCGTGACCTACCTTTCGCGCGTTGGCGTTACGGTCATAAGACCGCTCATTTATATGCCCGAAAAGGATATACGCTATTTTGCGGGTAAGGCGGAGCTTCCCGTTGTAACGTCCACCTGTCCCGCCGACGGAAACACCGAAAGGCAGGAGATGAAGCAGCTGCTCGCTCGGCTTGAGCGCGAAAACCGCGGACTTCGCTATCGCATATACGGCGCGATACAGCGTGCCGAGGTGGGTGGCTTCCGCGAGATATCCAAAATGGCAGGTATCAAGGAATATGAGGAATAGGCAGTTGCAAAGCAACTGCCTATTCCTTATTTGTAATAGAAATATTTGTAAAAGTACGGATGCGTGTCAAACAGCTCTTGGAGTGTTGAGCGCGACGCGCTCGCGGGGTCGTTTATGGTAAAGCCCGATGCCGTAAGCGTCGAGCCGCCCTTGTAGCCGTCAACTACCACCCAGTGCTGTGAGCCGGAGGAGGTCTTTGCTCCGATAAGAACGGGCTTGCCCGCGCGTAAAAGCTCGTATATCTTTTTTAAGTAATCCGTTTTGCTTGTTACCGCAACGTAGTTTTCGGGCCAATATAGGCTTCCCGTAGACGTATATTTCAGGCGCTTCGCCATCGTTGCGGGCGTTATCGTCGTGCCCGTGCGGTAGGACTCCGTCATTGCAAGTCCCGTCGTGGCACAGCCTATTTTCGCCATAGTCTTTCCCGACGAGCCAAGCTTTACGCTCGCCCATCGCTTGTCGCCCTGCTTGTAGGAGGGAACGGACAGCGAAACTGCGGGATAGCCTTGCGCAGATCTTAGATATTGTGAGCTTACGTATCCCGTTTTTACGCCGTCGTAGAGTATCCTGCTCCAGCCGTTTGCCGTGGATAGCTGAAGCACCACGTCGCCGTTTTGGAGCTGGTCTATACGCGCGTAGGACGTTCCCGCGCCGCTTCGCACGTTAAGCACGCCCCACGATAGCGAAACCGTTTTCGGTACGCTCGTCACGGGACTTATGTAGTCGCCGTAGCAATAGCCGTATTTGCCGTCGGCGTACTCAACGTACCACCAAGAGCCGCTTTGCCACATAAGCGTAAGATAGCTTCCTTGCGGCACGGAGGCAACTACGGACGCGCCCGTGGAGCTTGCGCTCCTTACGTTCAGACCCGCTCCCGACGTGGATACTCTGCCAACGCGCGAGGTCGCGCTTGCGGCACTTGCCGCAGGGATGAAAATTGACGTAAGCATTATAGCCGATAAAATAAAACCAATAAATTTTTTCATTGCAACATCCTTTCTTGTCACTTTGAAGGCGGCAAAAATCAAGAGAAATGCAAAAAGCCTTATGCCTTCGGGGTTATTTTGGGGATTTTTGCTTTATTCTCACTCTCCTTTCGCATATATGCACATATATTATATCATGAAAGCACCGCGATGTGAATACTCCAAATTTCGGAAAATACCGCGCCAAAAAGCGTTTTTGCGGCGATTTTTTTGTAAAACTATTGCGTTAAGATAAAATATAATATATAATATAGTGATACATTATTGCTTTAAGGAGTGTTCTTATGAAAGACACCAAAAGGATAGAGGAGTGCATTAATGGCGGCAGAGCCGTAATACTTGGCTTTGGCGTGTCAAACCGCCCGCTCGCGCGCTTGCTGTCGGGGATGGGCGCGCGCCTTAGCGTGCGCGATGCCAAAAGCCTTGCGGCGCTTGGCGACGATGCGGCGTCTCTTATAAAAATGGGAGTAGGTTTCGTGTGCGATGCAGACCCCACGGCGGGATTTTTGACCGATGATATGAGCGATACGGTCATTTTTCGCTCACCGGGTATCCGCCCCGACGCGGGCGAGCTTTGCGAGGCTGTGCGCCGAGGTGCGCTCCTGACCTCTGAAATGGAGTGGTTCTGCGCATCGACCGAGGCGAAGATATTTGCTATAACGGGTAGCGACGGCAAGACCACCACGACAACTCTTACACATCTTTTTATGTCGCACGCACCGAGTGTAAAACGTGCGTACGTCGGCGGAAACATCGGCACGCCGCTTTTGTCGCTTGCGCCCGAAATGACGTGCGAGGATGCCGCCGTGCTTGAGCTTTCAAGCTTTCAGCTCCAGACTATGCGCTCAAGCGCTTTGCGCGCGGCGATAACGAATATCACGCCGAACCACCTTAATTGGCACAAGGATATGCAGGAGTACACGCTTGCGAAATACAATGTTTTCGGCGATAACACAGAGCTTTTGGTGCTGAACGGCAAAAACGAGCTTTCCCGTGCCGCCGCCGAGCGTTTTTCGGGCAGAGTTATATTTTTCTCGGCTCATTGTACCGAGGCGGGCGCGGAATTTGCCGGGCTTACGAATGGCAGAGCGAACAGCGCCGCGATCTTTTTGCGCGGCGACGACGTGATATATTCCGACGGCGAGAGTGAAACTTTGATCCTTCACGTATCGGAAATTAAAATACCGGGAATACACAATGTAGAAAATTATATGACCGCCGCGGCACTCACTTGGGGCTACGTTCCCGTTGAGGTCATACGCGAGGTAGCACGCGAGTTTTCGGGCGTTGCGCACAGACTTGAATTCGTCAGGGAGCTTGACGGCGTAAAGTACTACAACAGCTCTATTGATTCAAGCCCATCGCGAAGCGTGGCGGCGCTCTCCACCTTCGATTGCCGCCCCGTAGTCATTTGCGGCGGCAGGGATAAGCACGTTCCGTTTGAGCCGCTTGCCGATGCTCTGATAGAGCGCGCGAGCGCTGTGGTGCTTACGGGCGAAGCCGCACCGCAGATAGCCGAGGCGATAGAGCGCCGCCGCGCCGAAGCGGGCGGGGAGAACGCGCTCCGCGTGATATTTGAGGAAGATTTCGCGGCGGCTGTCAGCGCGGCTCGGAATGCGGCAAAAAATGGAAGCGCGGTGTTGCTTTCTCCCGCTTGCACGAGCTTTGATCGCTTTTCGAATTTTGAGGAGCGCGGAAATTGTTTTAAGAAAATAGTTCTTGATTTTCAGGAGAAGAAATGAAAAACGAGCTTAAGGATATGATATTCTCGCTTGCGGGGCTTATGTCCGTGTCGGGACACACGACCTACAGCGAGGCGGAGCTTCGGGAGCTTATCGGCGGATATTTTGACGAGGTTCTTGTATCTCCGCTGAAAAACTATACCTTCATCCGCCGTTGTGGCAAGGAAAACGCCAAAAAGATACTAATCGACACGCATTTCGACGAGATAGGAATGATCGTCACGGGTATTAAGGACGGCGGCTTTCTTACCGTTACCAACGTCGGAGGACTTGATACGAGGATACTTCAAGCAAGCGAGGTAGTCGTGTACTGCCGCGATAAAAAGAAGATTTACGGCGTTGTCGGCTCAACTCCGCCCCACCTTCAGCGTGCGGGGGACGCTGACAAGCTCGTTCCGATCGACGAGCTTCTCATTGACACGGGATACTCCAAGGAGGAGCTTCAAAAGCACGTCGGCATCGGAACTCCCGTGGGCTTTATGCCAAAGTATTCCGAGCTTAAAAACGGCTTTATCGCGGGCAAGGGCTTTGACGATAAGGCTTGCGGAGCTATTGCGGCTCTTGCAATCGCCAAAACGCCTGCGGACGAGCTGTGGGGCGACGTGTATCTGCAATTTTCAAACTTTGAGGAGTCTGGCAGCTATATGAGTGGCGCGGCTACGGGCGCTTTTGCCACCGAGCCCGATTGCGCTCTCGTTGCCGACGTTGACCTCGGCAGAACGCCCGACACCAAGGACAGCGAGACCGTAAAGGTCGGCGCAGGTCCTTCGATAGCGTTTTCTCCGCTTACGGATAAACACCTTACACGCATCATGGAGAGTGCCGCCAAGGAAAACGGCGTTTCCACACAGCGCACCGTCGCGCCGTCGGGCACGGGAACTAACACCAACGTCATAGGTCTTGTCGGACGCGGTATTCCCACGGTCGACGTAGGTCTGCCTCTTAAGAGTATGCACACCTGCGCCGAGGTCATCTCCCTTGACGATGCCGAGGCGCTTTGCAAGCTCGTTAAGCTTTTCATAACCTCGCCCGAGGTTGAAAAAGCGGTAAAGGAGATGAGCGAAAATGACTGAAAATAAATTCCTTTGCGGCATCGAGCTTTTGGAGAAGCTCTGCCTTGAATTCGGTCCGTCGGGCTGTGAGGAAGCGGTCGCTGACGAGATAGTGCGCCAGCTTTCGGGCGTGGCAACGCTCACGCGCGACAAGGTCGGAAACCTTTATGCTCGCGTGAACGGAGAGGGGAAGAAGCTCCCCACCGTAATGCTTTCCGCGCATACCGACGAGGTCGGCTTTATGGTAAAATATATCGAGGAATCGGGTTATATCCGCTTTGCCGCCGTCGGCGGCATCGACCCGCGCGTGCTTTGCGGCAGACGCGTGATATTCCGCGGCGAGAACGGTGACGTCGGCGGCGTTATAGCGTCGAAGGCGATACACCACCAAAGCGCCGAGGAGCGCAAAAAGGCGACCAAGATAAACGATATGTATATTGATATCGGCGCTACCTCTCGCGCCGATGCCGAAAAATATCTTGCGCTTGGCGACTACGGCGTGTTTGATTCGGATTTCGTGCGCTTTGGCGAGAACGAGGGCTTTATAAAGGGTAAGGCGATAGACGACAGACTCGGCTGTGCCGTGATGATAGAGCTTCTTCGCAGGCTCAAGGACGAGGGCAAAAAGCTCCCGTTTGACCTCGTTTGCGCATTTACCGTGCGCGAGGAGATAGGACGTTCGGGCGCACAGGTCGCGGCGCAAAGAGTGCGCCCCGACTACGCCGTTGTGCTTGAATCTACGGCAATAGCTGACCTACCCGACGTAAAGCCCAACTCCCGCGTTGCCAAGGTCGGCGGCGGAGGCGTTATATCCCTCGTTGACCGCTCGACCATCTACGACCGCGAGCTTGTTGACGGAATGCTTGATATAGCAAAGCGCCGCGGGATTTCAGCGCAGGTCAAAAAATACGTTTCGGGCGGCAACGATGCCGCGCATATTCACAAATCGGGCGCGGGCGTGCGCACCGTAGCGGTATCCGCCGCAACGAGATATCTGCACTCCGCATCCTGCGTCGCATCGATTGACGATTACGAAGCCATAAAAGAGCTGATATACGCATTCCTTTGCGAATACGGCTTTTGAATCTGGAGGAAAAAATGTATAGCCTTATTAAAAATATAGTTTGCTGCTCGGGCGTTTCGGGCAGAGAAAAAAAGGTCAGCGCGCTTATTAAAAAGGAGATAGCTCCCTTCGTTGACGAATGCTATACCGACGCGCTCGGAAACCTTATAGCCGTCAAAAAGGGAAGCGGCGCAAAGAAGCTTCTTTTCTGCGCGCACAGCGACGAGATAGGCTTTATCGTTACCTATATCGAGGATAACGGAATGCTCCGTCTTGCTCCCATCGGCGGTATAAATTTCGTTGCCGCGGCGTATAGTGAGGTCGTTTTTGAAAACGGCACGCGCGGAGTCCTCGTTCCCGACAGCGGAACGAAGGCTGATGCACTCACCGCCGACCGCTTTTACGTTGATATCGGCGCGTCCACGCACGGCGAGGCGGCACGCCGCGTCAGCGTGGGTGATTGCTTTTCGCTCGTCCACCACACGACGAAGCTTTCCGCCAATCGCATAAGCGGCAGACCGCTTGACGACAGACTCGGCTGTGCCATTATGGTCGAGGTCGCAAAGCGTATCAAGAATAACGAGAGTGATATTTATTTCGTTTTCTCCGTTCAGGAGGAGGTCGGATGCCGCGGAGCAAAGCCCGCCGCATTTGCCATAGCTCCCGACGTTGCTATAGCGTTTGACGTTACGGGAACGGGTGATACCCCGGGCGCAAAGCCAATGGCTGTAAAGCTTGGCGGCGGCGTTGCGATAAAGGTAAAGGATATGTCCGTTATCTGCGACGATGACCTTGTGAACGAGCTTCACACCATAGCAAACGACAAAAAAATCAACCACCAAAGCGAGATACTGACCTACGGCGGCACGGATACCTCGTCCTTACAGCTTGCGGGCGCGGGATGCGCCGCGGGTGCGCTGTCCATACCCACAAGGTATATCCACTCCGCAGTTGAAACGGTCGATATGAGGGACGTTAAGGCTTGCGTTGAGCTTGCCGTAGCATACGCTGAGGCACTTAAATGATAAAAAGTTCCGCACCCATCGGGGTGTTTGATTCGGGCGTGGGCGGGCTTTCCGTGCTTGCCGAGCTTGTAAGGCAGATGCCGCGAGAGGATTATATCTACCTCGGCGACAGAAAAAACGCGCCGTACGGAAGCCGCACCGCCGACGATGTGTTAAGGCTTTCCGAGGAGAACGCCAAAAGGCTTATTGACCTTGGCGCAAAATGCCTCGTCATAGCCTGCAACACCGCAACTGCGGCGGCGGCAGATAGCCTGCGCTGCACGTATGCGAGCATTCCGATAGTCGGCATTGAGCCTGCGGTGAAGCCCGCGGCACGCTCGGCTTGTCGCAGAGTGGCTGTCCTTGCAACTCCGCGAACGGTGGAATCCGCACGCTTTTCAGAGCTTATCAGGGCAAATTCGGGCGCGTGCGAGCTTATCCCCGTGCCGTGCCCGCGCCTTGCGGGAATGATAGAGCGCGGCGAGGACGTGCGCGATTATTTGTCCGAGCTTTTGTCGGGCGTCGGAGATTTTGACGGTATAGTTCTCGGCTGTACCCACTACCCGTTCGTTAAAAACGAGATACTTGCCGTTGTCGGACGCGACGTTGAGATATTCGACGGTGCAGTCGGAACTGCGGCACAAGCAAAACGCCGCCTTGAAGCCTTGGGGCTTCTTTCGGATAGCGGCGAGGGGAAGATCAGCTTCATTTCCACCGACGGAGATGATGCGTATATAGAAAAAATTTTTAAGGAAGTTACAAAATGCCTTTTTCCGAAAATATAATGATGCTTGCCGCCGAGGCAGAGGCGGCGCTTGCACAGAATTTTGCCGCCATCGACAAGGTGGCGTATGAAAACACCTGCCGCGTTATGGAGGCGTTCAAGGAGGAGCGCGTGAGCGACGCTTGCTTCGCGGGAACGACGGGCTACGGCTACGACGATAGGGGAAGGGAGGTGCTTGATCGCGTTTGGGCGCGCGTATTTGATACGGAGGCGGCGCTCGTCAGACATAATTTCGTCAACGGTACTCACGCGCTTTCCACAGCGCTTTTCGGTCTGCTCCGCCCGAACGATACGCTCCTTGCCGTCACGGGCAAGCCCTACGATACGCTTGACGGCGTTATCGGAATCGGCGGTGCTAACGGCGACGGCTCGCTTGCCGATTTCGGCGTAAAATACGACGCTATCGAGATGCGCGACGGCACTATCGACACCGATGCCGTGTGCAAGAGAGTCCGCGAGGACGATAGCGTGCGCGTGGTCTTTATCCAGCGTTCAAAGGGCTATCAGAACCGCCGCACCCTCACCCCCGAGGAAATAACGGCAACGTATAACGCCGTCCACGCCGTACGCGATAATATTTACGTCGTAGTGGATAATTGCTACGGCGAATTTACCTGCACCGCCGAGCCGAAGGCTGACCTGCTCGTCGGCTCACTTATCAAGAACCCAGGCGGCGGAATGGCGCTCACGGGCGGATACCTCGCGGGAAACGAGAGGGCGGTAACGCTTGCGTCCTACAGACTTACCACCGTCGGAACGGGCGGCGAGGTGGGCGCAACGCTTGGTCAGAACAGAAATATGTTCCTCGGTCTTTTCTACGCGCCGCACACCACCGCCGCCGCACTCAAAACGGCGCACCTCGCGGCTTATATTTTCGAGAAAATGGGATTTTTGGCAGAGCCGAAGTGGAGCGAGAGCCGCGCCGATATAATCCAGACGGTCGTTACGCACAGCGCGGACACGCTTTGCGCATTCTGCCGCGGAATACAGGCTGGCTCGCCCGTCGACGCTTACGTCGAACCACAGCCGTGGGCGATGCCGGGATACTCCGACGAGGTCATTATGGCGGCGGGCGCGTTCGTTCAGGGCGCATCCGTGGAGCTTTCCGCCGACGGACCAATCCGCCCGCCTTACACCGTCTTTTTCCAAGGCGGACTTACATATGAAAGCGGAAAATACGGCGTACTGACCGCCGCAGATTACGTCAGTAAAATGAACTAAAGAGGTTAAGAAAATGAAAAAGATTATCGTTGCGCTTATGTGCGCTCTTATGCTCGTATCCCTTGTCGGTTGCTCTAACGCGGGCGCTCCCGAAGGAATGCAGAACGCCGCCTCCGAAAACGAGGCTTTCTATCTTTTCGTTCCGCAGGCGTGGACTCCCAACACCTCGTCGGGCATCGCGTCGGCGTATTATTCCGCAAGCGTTGACCGCTCAAACGTCAGCGTTACCTGCACCCTTCCTGCCGAGGGATATCTCAGCGTGGAGCAGTACGTTACCTACACCACCGACTCTCTCGGTAAAATGCTTGGCGATTTTACGGTAGTATCCGCTCCTGCCGAGGCAAAGCTTGGCGGTGCGGCGGCACTCAGCTTTGATTACACGGCTACCGTAAACGGCGTTGCTTACAAATACCGCCAGATAGTCAGCGCGTATAAGGATATCTTCTACGTATTCACATATACGTCTACCGCCGAGCTTTTTGACTCGCATCTCGGCGACGTTGACGCTATCGTTTCCTACTTTACCTTTAAATAAATATGGCAATAGAAGTAAAGGACAGAATTTATCTTGACAACAGCGCGACGACCGCGCTTTCCGCGGGCGTCAAGGAAGCTATGACCGCCGCAATGGAGATATACGGCAACCCCTCGTCCCTGCATACTGCGGGCGACGAAGCCCACAGGCTTATCAATACCGCGCGCGAGCAGATATACTCGGCGGTGGGTGTAAGGCAAGCTGATGGCTGGCGCACGGTGTTTACCGCATCGGGAAGCGAGGCAAACAACCTTGCCATACTCGGCGCGGCAAGAGCGAAAAAGCATTTTTCCTCAAAGCGCATACTGCTTACCGATTCGGAGCATCCGTCCGTCGCAAGAGCCGTCGAGGCGCTTACGCGCGAGGGCTTTGAGGCTGTGTATATCTCGACTCGCGGCGGTGCGCTCGATATGATACAGCTTCGCAACGAGGCAATGAAGGGCGTTTTCCTTGCATCGTTTATGCTTGTCAATAACGAAACGGGTGCGCTTTACGATATCGACGCGGCGGCGCGTGCGATAAGAGCGGTCAGTCCCGATGCGCTGATACATTGTGACGCGGTTCAGGGCTTTTTGCGCCAAGCGTTGCCGAGAGTATCGTGCGGAATAGATATGATAAGCGTTTCCGCGCATAAGATACACGGCCCGAAGGGAGTCGGTGCGCTCATAATATCCCCCACGGTAATAAAGCGCCGCGCTCTCATCCCCGTGATCTACGGCGGCGGACAAGAGGAGGGCTTGCGTTCGGGTACGGAAAACCTCGTCGGCATCGCAGGCTTTGGCAAGGCGGTGGCGGAGGGCAGGCTTGCGCTCGTTTCCAACGCGGACAAGCTGCGCGGCTTGTATTCCTATGCAACCGAGCGCCTCTCTGCGCTTGGCGTTACCTTAAACGTCCCCGAAAGGCACGTTGACCACATTATCAGCGTTACCGTGCCCAATATCAAGAGCCAGACTATGCTCAATTTCTTATCCGCGCGCGGTATTTGCGTTTCAAGCGGCTCTGCCTGCTCGTCTCACGATAAAAAGTTAAGCCCCGCACTTCGCGCGTTTGGACTTGACGATAAGGCGGCGGATTCCACCATTCGCGTAAGCCTCTGCCCCGAAAATACCGCAGAGGATATCGACGCGCTCGTCAGTGCGATTGCGGACGGAATGCGCTCTCTTGTAAAAATAAAATAAGAGGTTGCGTTGCAACCTCTTATTTTATTTCAATTACTCCACCAAAAACGATGTGGTCGAATTTTACTCCGCTGTACGTTCCGTTGTAGTTCCACGAGCAGGAGGCGTCAAACGTTCCCGCGCCGTTAGTAAGCGGAACTTTTGCAGTCAATACCGCAAGCACCGTTTCGTGCTTTCCCGACTCCGTTACGTTTATTTTAGGAGTGGAGAATTTGTAGGAATCCTCACCGATTTTTAAGTAATTATTACTTCTTGCTCCCAATCCTAATTTGTAGGAATTCAAAACCACGGTGAATTCTATCTCCGCCTCGGTGGCGGTACGCGATATCGTGCGCCAATCAACGTCTACGCCAAGCTGAACCTCAAGAGCTGATGAGAAGCTACCGCTTACGGACGGGTAATCCGTAGGCGCGCTCGTTTCGGGCTTGGGGGTAGTTTCGGGCTTGGGGGTAGTTTCGGGCGGAGCGGTAGTGCTATCGGGCGCGGTGGTATCGTCGGGTACGCTCGGCGTAGTGTCGGGCGCGGCGGTGGGCGCGCTTCCCGACGTGACGTCGCTGTTCGTGTCCGCAGAGCCGCCAAAGGCAACGAATCCGTAAACAAGCACCGCCACCAAAAGCGCGAAGCAAGCGACAATCAGCACAAGCATCATTTTTTGAGCCTTCATATTACGTCCTTTCCGTGTCAGCGAAGCGAGTCGGCATACGCGGTGGCAAGCGCGTCGCAACGCTCGTTGTACTCGTGTCCTGCGTGTCCCTTGACCCACACAAGCTCTACCTTGTGCACGTCAATGAGATATAAGAGCCTTTCCCAAAGGTCGGGGTTGAGCGCGGGCTTTCCGTCGGATTTTTTCCACCCCTTCGCGCGCCACGATGCCGCCCAGCCCTTTGAAATTCCGTCGCAAAGATATTTTGAATCCGTCGTCAGCGTTACCTCGCACGGTCTGCGAAGCGCGGCAAGTGCCTCGATAGCGGCGATCAGCTCCATTCGGTTGTTGGTGGTCATAGCCTCACCGCCCGACATCTCGCGCTTATGCTCTCCGCAAACGAGTATCGCACCCCAACCTCCGGGGCCGGGATTTCCGCGGCAAGCGCCGTCTGTATAAATAAAAACTTTATCCATTTTTTAGTTCTCCTATCAATTAAATTATACCATAAACGCAAATAAAAAGTCAATACGGGGCGAATAATTCTTAAAATTTCATATATGCGCATATTTTTCTTGATTTTTGGGACAAAGTAGTGTATAATTACTTTGTTTGCGAAAATTAAGCAAGAAAGGCGGTAATACAATGGCAACCGAAAAGAACGTTACGTCAAGCGCCAAAACGATGGCAAACGACACGTCGACCCAAGCCACCGACGCTGCAACCGCACCCACAACGCTTACATACAGAAAGAGACGACGCCGTCTCGGCGACCGCAAGGACGGCAGAAAGCTGCGCACCATAGAGCCTATGCACCGACTTATGCCGTACATAATGGCTCGGCGCTCCGATGCTTCAAATACGTTTTACGACAGAATAGAAATAAGCAAGGCGGATGAGATGTGCCGCCGCAAGGTCAGAGAGGGCAAGACCTCGTTTGGTCTTTTGCACGTTATGCTTGCCGCGTACGTGCGCGCGATCTCTCAACGTCCGGGTATAAATCGCTTTATCAGCGGACAAAAGATATTTGCAAGAAATTCCATTTCGATAGTTATGACGGTTAAAAAGGAGCTTTCCCTTAACGCCCCTGAGACCGTTATCAAGGTGGATTTTGAGCCCGGCGACACCGTGGACGAGGTTTATGAAAAGTTCAGTTCCACGGTAAAGGCGGCAATAGAGTCAATGGATAAGCCCACCGCCGTGGACAGCGTGGCAAAGGTGCTCAGCTTTATTCCGGGCGTGCTTTTGCGCTGGACTATCAAGTTTTTGAATGCGCTTGACTATTGGGGTTTGCTTCCCAAATTTTTGCTCGACCTTTCACCGTTCCACGGCACAATGGTCATAACGAGCATGGGGTCTCTTGGTATCAACCCCATATATCACCATATTTACGATTTCGGAAATCTCCCCGTATTTATATCGTACGGAACGAAAAAAACGGTCTACGAATACGACCGAAAGGGAAATCTTGAAAAACGCCGATACGTCGATATCAAGGCTGTAACGGATGAAAGAATATGCGACGGACATTATTTTGCATCAGCATTTAAGCTCTATAAGAAATTTATCGAGCATCCCGATTCCCTTGAAAATCCGCCCGAGTGCGTAGTAGAGGATATAGATTGACAAAGTGGGGCTACAGGTGCTTTGGCATTTGGAGCCCCTTTTTTGCAAAAGTTAAAAATTGTTCAAAAAGAAATCATAATAATAACACAGTAAAATGTTATTGTAATATATAACTTCATCTTTTTAGGAGGAGTAGCTTTGATAGAGGTCAAAAATCTTGTTAAAAAATACGGAAGCCATACTGCCGTAAGAGATATTTCCTTTAAGGTAGATAAGGGAATTTACGGACTTCTCGGCCCTAACGGCGCGGGAAAATCCACGACGATGAATATAATAACGGGCTGTCTTGCCGCCACGTCGGGCACGGTGCTCGTTGACGGACACGATATTTTCGAGGAGCCCGTCGAGGCAAAGCGCCGTATAGGCTATCTGCCCGAACAGCCCCCGCTGTATATGGAAATGACGCCGAGCGAGTATCTCGTTTTCGTGGCAAACGCCAAGCGCGTACCGTTTGAAAAGAGCATAAGACAAATAAAAGAGGTAATGACCATCACGGGTCTTGCGGGCGTGAGAAATCGCCTTATCAAGAATCTCTCCAAGGGCTACCGTCAGCGCGTGGGCATAGCTCAGGCGATGATAGGCGACCCTGAAACGATTATTCTTGACGAGCCGACCGTCGGACTTGACCCCAAGCAGATAATTGAAATAAGAGACCTTATAAGACATCTCGGAAAGACCAAGACCGTCATTATCAGCAGTCACATCCTTGCCGAGATAAGCGCGGTCTGCGACCATATCCTCATTATCTCAAACGGTAAAATAGTTGCCGACGCACCGCTTGCGGAGCTTGAAAATTCAGCCGACGAGCCGCTCTCTATCAAGGTCAAGTGCGACGAGGAAAGAGCGAAGGGCGTTATTTCTCGCCTTTTCCCCAAGGCAAAGGCAGAATACTGCGCGGACGGGGATGCTACCGTGATTTCTCTTGCGGTGGATGACGGCGATAAGGTTCGCAGCGATATATTCTTTGCATTTTCCAAAGAGGGCATCGCGCTTACCGAGCTTCACCGCGACGATAAAACGCTTGAAAACATATTCCTCTCCCTTACTAACGATAATTACGTTGAGGAGCCCGACGTGGAGTGGAAGCATTACGAAAGCCCCGAAATCGACTCAAAGAGCGATGACGGCGGATATACCCCGCTGTTTTCGGCAAAAAACGAAGAGGAGGATGAGAACGAATGATAGCAATATTCAAAAGGGAGTTCAAATCCTACTTCATAAGTATGACGGGCTACGTTTTTCTTGCCGTAATGCTCGTTTTCGCGGGTATTTACACGATGGCGATAAATCTGCTTCAGCTTTCGCCCTCGTTTGAATACGTGCTCTCCAATATGACTATCGTGCTGATGATAGTCGTGCCGATACTCACTATGCGCACGCTGGCGGAGGAGCGCCGTTCAAGGACCGATCAGCTCCTTTACGCTCTTCCGATGAAGCTAAGCTCCGTGGTTATGGGCAAATACCTTGCCGCCGTTGCCGTTTACGGTCTTTGTTGTGGCATTTTCTGCCTTTATCCGCTCGTTCTTTCGCTCTTTGGCGAGGTATATATGCTTGGCGCGTATTCCGCGATATTCGGCTTTTTCCTTCTCGGAAGCGCTCTTATTGCCATTTGCGTTTTCCTCTCGTCTCTTACGGAGAGCCAAAGCATCTCCGCCGTTCTCGGCGTAGCCGTGCTTCTCGCAATATATCTGCTTTCAAGCCTCGTTGAGCTTTTGCCCGCAAGCGCGCTCGGCTCGCTCGCGTGCTTCCTTGCGCTCATTGCGGCTCTTGCGGCTGTAGTTTATATGCTCACCAAAAACCTCATTATCAGCGGCGTGGCGCTCGTTATTTGCGCCGCTCCTACGGTTATTACGTATTTCGTGGATTCCACGCTTTTCGAGGGACTTTTCCCGAAGCTCGTTGAATACCTTGCGGTGTTTGATCGTTTTTACAGCTTTGTGGACGGCATATTTGACCTTACTGCCATAGTGTATTTTATATCTATTGCCGTTTTCTTCGTTTTTCTTACGGTGCAGGCTATGGAAAAGCGCCGTTGGAGCTGATGGGAGGTGCGAAGGATGAAATTTTCATTTAATGCAAGTGCAAAAAGCGGCAAGCTCGGCGTATACAGCGTGGCTATCACCGCCGTTCTTCTTGGTGTGATAGTTTTTGCAAATCTTCTCGTAAACGCTCTGCCCGACGGCAGCAAGAAGCTCGATACCACGAGCGTCGGCATTTACACTCTTTCGGAGACTACCGAAAAATACCTCGGCACGCTTGACGAGCAGGTAACGCTCAATTTCATTTGTCAGGGCGGCAACGAGGACGAGGTTATAAGAAACTTTATCGACAGATACGCGGGGGCTTCGCCAAACGTTACCGTAAAGGTCGTTGACCCCATCGTATCCCCCGATTTTCTTACCGAGCATAACGCCAAGGATGCAACCAATCACAGCGTAGTCGTGACGAGCGAGCGCAGAAGCAAGCTTGTCAGCTACGACGATCTCTTCTATTATTACAGCAGTTTGCTCGGACGTATGACCTACGAGCAGATGCAATCCTACTACTATATGGGATATTCCGCATATCTTACCGACGTTAAGGAATTCTTCGCGGGTGAGAGCAGTATAACGGGCGCTATCGAGTACGTTACGGCACAAAGCGTTCCCTCCGTATACGTTCTTGACGGTCACGGCGAAAGCGCGCTTTCGTCGACCATCACGGGATTTTTCGATGCGTACGGTCTTGCGTACAACACGCTCAACGTCGCACTTGATAAGGATAACGTGCCCGATGATTGCTCGCTCATCATAATAAACGCCCCCACCATCGACCTTACCTCTGCGGAAAGGGATAAGCTCCTTTCGTATCTCGGCAAGGGCGGAAGCATCCTGCTTTTCAGCGGCGTTGGTATTGACAAGCTTGCAAACTTTTCCGCACTTACCGCCGCACTCGGTATGAGCGCGGGCGCGGATACCGTTTACGAGGGCGATTCAAGCAGATATTATCAACAGCCGACCTATATAATTCCCGACGTTGACAGCGAGCATAGCGCCGTTGCGGAGCTTTCGGGCTATAAGATGATGATGCCTTCAAGCCACGCAGTATTAACGACGGAAAGCGCGGGCGTTACGCACACGACTCTGCTTTCCACTTCGGATAAGGCTTATACCAAATCGGGTAGTGAAAAGACCGAGGCGCAGTCCTACGCTCTTGCTGTTGCGGCTGAAAAGGAGCTCGCGGACGGCGGTGTGGCAAGGCTTATATGGTGCGGCTCGGCAAGCATGATAACGGACAGCTTTATTAACGCTTCAAACGGAAGTAACCTTTATTGCTTCTGGTTTATGACCAATTATTTGTGCGGCAGTTTTGCTTCCGCGCTTCCCGAGATAAGCGATATTTCCCTTGAAGGCTCCGTGCTTACCGTTTCGGAGGCTCAGGCTAACCTCTGGGGTAATATCTTCATTCTCGTGCTTCCCCTCGCAACGCTCGTTCTCGGCGGCGTATATATTTATATGAGAAAAAAGAGATGATCCGATATGAAGGATAAAAGAATCAGAAATCTTATAATAATGATAGCGGTCCTCGCTGTGCTTGTGATAACGTACTTCGTTACGGGTGCGCTGACGGGCGGCGGCGAGGAGACTACGCCGCAGGAGACCGCGCCGAGCTACCCCGTAGCCGACGTATCCCCCGACGGAGTCGAGCGCATTACTATGACGGTAAAGTACCTTGACGGCGACCACGCTCACGGGGACGAGGAGGCTGAATATAAAAAGCGCACTCTCACACTTCACCTTGACGGCGAGGTCTGGCGCTTTGAGGATCATCCCGACGTTCCCGTCAACAAGGACGCGGTAAAAATGATAATCGACGACCTGAACGGCGCAACATCAACACAGCTTATCACAGTAAACGACGAGGCAAGCCTCGGTGCTTACGGCTTGGATGATCCGAGCGTCACGCTTACGCTTGCGTATTCCGACGGAAGCGCGCGCGAGTTTCTCATAGGCGACGAAAACAGCTTTAACTATATGTACTATTTCCTTGGTCAAGTCGGAGGCCAAGCGGTCAGGAAGGCAAGAAATCTACTCAACTCCTTGGCTCACAGTACGACATGGCTCCCATCCGACTTCACGCTTACGCTTGCGTATTCCGACGGAAGCGCGCGCGAGTTTCTCATAGCCGACGAAAACAGCTTTAACTATATGTACTATTTCCTTGATC
>JAZPZM010000017.1:0-11262 GCA_045544735.1 Eubacteriales bacterium | reverse complement strand
TTGGCGTGATACTCTTATCGGAGTATCACGCCAATGCTCCTCTGCTTTTTGCAAATAAATCGTGTTTTTTATATAAAAACTATTTATTATTTTAGAAATTTATGATATAATAATATGATAAATGCAGGGGAGGTAAAATATGCGAACAGAAGAAATAAAAAGATCAAACGCTCGGATATTTAAGCTTATGAGCATTTACCTCAATCTTGCGCCCGATTACGTCGATAAGGAAATGATGGATGCAATGACCGAGGGAGTCAGAACGCAGGAAACGCTTGAATACTCATACGCTTCTCTCGTCGCCGCGGCTTGCGGACTTGACCCGTACGATAACCCGGCGGACAAGGCTTTTTTCAGGGATCATTTTCTTCCTATGATGCGCCTGCTTGACTCAATGCCGTACCGAGAGGACGAATACTACAAAAACATCAAATTCCCCGAGGGTAAATGCGGAAATTGGACGTTTGAGCGCCGCGTTTGCCGCGCATATGAGGGCTTTGTCTTTGACGATCCGATAACAACGGATGACGGCAGAGTCATCCCGCAGATCGGCTTTTTTGAGGAGGATTACCCATATCCCGCAGTTCTTGAGGGCGGCAGGGAATGGATGACCTTGATGCCAAACGAGACCAACACCACAAAGCCTGCGCTTGACGCGGCGAGGGGAAAAGTGCTGACGTACGGACTCGGGCTCGGATATTTCGCCTATATGGCAAGCATCAAGGACGAGGTAACGAGCGTTACGGTGGTCGAGCGAAGCGAGGATGCTATTGCGCTTTTTAAAGAGCACATACTGCCGCAATTTCCCGATCCTCAAAAGGTGACGGTGGTACACTCGGATGCCTTTGAGTTTGCCGAAAAGCAAATGGAAAACGGCGCGTACGATATGGTCTTTACAGACCTTTGGCACGACCCGTCCGATGGCGTGGAGCTTTACCTGAAAATGAAGGAATACGAAAACAAATTGCCCAACGCGCACTTTGTTTATTGGATAGAAAAAACACTTAAGCTATATATGTGAAAGGAGCTACTATGTTACAAATAAAGGATCTCTCGCTCGTGGCGGATAACGTTGCGGGCGGCGGAAGAAAAGCGATACTTGATAACGTAAATCTTGAAATAAAGGACGGCGCGCTCGTCGTACTGACGGGTCCCAACGGCGGCGGCAAGACTACGCTTGCAAAGACCGTTATGGGAATCGCAACCCCCACGTCGGGCTCTATAGTCTACAACGGCACGGATATAACCAATATGACCATTACCGAGCGCGCAAGGCTTGGCGTAAGCTACGGCTTCCAACAGCCCCCGCGCTTTAAGGGAATGCGCGTGCGCGACCTGCTTGAGCTTGCATCGGGCAAGAACACGCTCTCCACTATGGATTGTTGTATGTATCTTAACAAGGTCGGACTTTGTGCGGGCGATTACATCGACCGCGAGGTGGACACGTCATTGTCGGGCGGCGAGGTTAAGCGCATTGAGATAGCAACCATACTTGCGAGAAATTCCTCGCTCATGATATTTGACGAGCCCGAGGCGGGCATTGACCTTTGGTCGTTTGCAAAGCTTACTGATACGTTCAGGGATCTGCACAAAAACAGCGATGCAACTATCATAATCATTTCTCACCAAGAGAGAATCATCAATCTTGCGGACGAGATCGTCGTTCTTTCGGGCGGTCAGGTGGAAAGAAAGGGAAGCAAGTCCGAGGTATTTCCCTCGATCCTAGCCGAAGCCACCCACGGATGCAAGTATATGAAAAATACGGAAACTGAATAAGGAGCGAAAAAATGAATAAAACGGATCTTAAGCTCCTCAAGGAAATTGCGGACCTTGAAAGAGTTCCGCAGGGAGCGTACAATATAAGAAAGGACGGCGCAACGGACAGCCGTTCATCTACGGAAAATATAATTATTGAAACCAAAACGGATAAAAACGGTATTGATATCACAATCAAGGACGGAACTGTAAACGAGTCCTTGCATATTCCCGTAATCATAACCAAAACGGGAATTTCCGAGATGGTTTATAATGATTTCCACATCGGAGATAATTGCGACGTGCTTATCATCGCGGGATGCGGAATCCACAATTCGGGCTGTGAGACCAGCCAGCACGATGGAGTTCATACCTTCTACGTCGGCAAAAACTCGCGCGTCCGCTACGTTGAAAAACACTACGGCGACGGAGAGGGAACGGGCGAGAGGATAATGAACCCCGAAACCGTTGCATACATCGGTGAAAATTCTTTTATGCAAATGGATACCACGCAGATAAAGGGCGTTGACTCCACCAAGCGCAAGACCACTATTTTCGTCGGCAAGGGCGGCGAGGTCGCAGTCAACGAAAAGCTTATGACTCACGGCAAGCAGATAGCCGAGTCGGAAATGGAGATAGTTCTTGAGGCAGAGGACGCAACGGGCAGAGTCATCTCTCGCTCGGTTGCAAAGGACAGCTCGTATCAGGTATTTTACCCCAAGATGACGGGCAAGGCATCCTGCTTCGGACACGTTGAGTGTGACTCCATAATTATGGATGAGGCAAAGATAAGCTCCATTCCCGCAATATGCGCCGAGCATACCGACGCACGCCTCGTTCACGAGGCTGCTATCGGAAAGATAGCGGGCGAACAGCTCTTAAAGCTTATGACTCTCGGACTCAGCGAGGCTGAGGCAGAGGAGAGAATACTCGAGGGCTTTCTTAACTGATTTTTGAATAAAACAAGGAGGGAAATAAATGAATTATTCCGAAATAACCCCGTATATTCGCAAGATGGCGGAGCTATCCTCCGAAAATAATGGGATAAGACCCCAAATGTATGCGGAAAATCAAGTTTTCCGCGGACTTCGTGACCTTAACGGCAAGGGTGTCGTTACGGGACTTACCGAGGTTTCCGACGTAAGAGCTAAAAAGCTCAACGAAAACGGCGAGCTTGCGCCGTGTCCGGGTGAGCTTTATTACAGAGGTATAAATATAAACTCTCTCGTCGACGGTTTCTACGGCAAGCGCTTCGGCTTTGAGGAAGCTATATATTTACTGCTTTTCTCAAAATTACCAACGAAGGACGAGCTTGAGGAATTCAAATGGACTCTTGCAAGCTATCGCTCTCTGCCGCAATCATTCGTTAGGGATATGATACTCAAAGCACCGGGTAAAGATATGATGAACATCCTTTCCCGAAGTGTGCTTGCGCTTTATGCTTATGACGATAACCCCGACGATATATCGGTGGAAAACGTTTTGCGTCAGTGCTTACAGCTCATATCCACGTTCCATATGCTTGCGGTTTACGCATATAATTCATATCAGCATTACCACCGCGGAAAGAGCTTGTTTATTCACGTTTCTGACCCCGATATCTCCATTGCCGAAAACCTTTTGAATCTTCTGCGCGAGGACAGACAGTATACTCCGCTTGAAGCGCAGATACTTGACCTTGCACTCGTTCTTCACGCAGAGCACGGCGGAGGAAATAACTCTACCTTTACGACGCACGTCGTTACCTCGTCGGGAACCGACACCTATTCGGCTATATCTGCCGCGCTCGGCTCGCTCAAGGGCCCGCGCCACGGCGGAGCAAACGTCAAGGTCGTCAGAATGTTTGACGATATGAAGGCGAGCATCAACACGCGCAACGACGGTGCGATAAAGGATTATCTCGTAAAGCTCCTTGAAAAGCAGGCGTATGACAGAGCGGGGCTTATCTACGGTATGGGACACGCGGTGTATTCGCTCTCCGACCCCCGTTGTGAGATACTCAAAACGTGCGCTGAAAAGCTGTCTATTGAAAAGAATTGTCAAGAGGAATACGAGCTTTACAACAAGGTCGCAAGCTTTGCGCCCGAGATAATTGCTGAAAAGAGAAAGATGTATAAGGGCGTCAGCCCCAACGTTGATTTCTATTCGGGACTTGTTTACCGTATGCTCGGACTTCCCGACGAAATGTTTACGCCCATCTTCGCGGTATCGAGGATCGTCGGTTGGAGCGCACATAGGATAGAGGAAATTCAAAACGCGGGCAAGATAATCCGCCCCGCGTACATAAACGTAAAAAAGGCAGAGAAATATCTGCCGATAGAGGAAAGATAAAGTTTTAAGGGGGACGGCAAATGGCGAAAGATACTCGCATCGAGCCGCACGCGCCTACGGGCACGGGTTTGCGTTGGATGAAGCTTGATAATGCGGCTAAAATATATCCCGCCGCACGCCGTCGCCGCTGGAACAATATGTTCAGGCTTTCCGCCACGATGACGGAGACGGTGGATAGGGAGGTCTTGCGCGCGGCGCTTGACGTTACCGTGCTTCGCTTTCCGTCAATCGCCGCAAGGCTTCGCAAGGGTGCTTTTTGGTACTACCTTGAGGAGCTTCGCCGCGCCCCCGAAATAGAGGACGAGGGCGCATACCCGCTTATGTATATGCCTTTTGAAAGGATACGCAAGTGCGCATTGAGGGTGCTTGTGTACGGCAATAGGATAGCGGTCGAGTTCTATCACGCGCTTACCGACGGAAACGGCGGACTCGTCTTTTTGAAGTCTCTTATCGCGGAATACGTTGAACGCCGCTACGGAGTTGCCATACCCGCAACGGACGGCGTGCTTGACCGCCGCGAGCCTCCGCGAGCGGAGGAGCTTTGCGATAGCTTTCTTGAGGTCAGCGGCGACGTGTCAAAAAGCCGCGCCGAGCCAAATTCCTATCACATTGACGGCGTGCGTGAGAAGGATGGATTCGTAAATCTGACGACCTTTATAATAGATTCCGACGTTTTAAGGGAAGCTGCGCATAGTCGCGGAGTCACGGTGACCTCGCTCATTTGCGCGGCGATCATTCGCGCGACTTGCCGAATACAAAATTCGCACGTTTCGCGCCGCCGTCAGAAAATGGTCAAGGTGCTCGTTCCCGTAGATCTGCGCCGTCTTTTCGGTAGCCAAACGCTTCGCAATTTCTCACTTTATCTCACGCCGGGAATCGACCCGCGCGTTGGAGAGTGGAGCTTTGACGAGGTTTGCCATTCCATACATCATCAAATGGCACTCGGCGTGACGAAAAAGGAAATGACTATGCGCCTTACCAAAAACGTTGATAGTGAAAAATCCCTTATCGTACGCATAATGCCACTCTTTATCAAAAACTTCGTTATGAAATCGGTATACGATGCCGTCGGCGAGAAAAAATCGGTCATGGACCTTTCAAATCTCGGAATAATCAAGATTCCGTCGGAGCTTGAAAAATACGTCGATAGATTCGATTTCATCATAGGAGTGCTGCCAAATACGCACGAAAACTGCGCAGTTCTCGGATATAAGGGAAAAACTTATATCAATTTTACAAGAGATATACAAAAATCAAATCTGGAGCTTTATTTTCACGAGGAGCTTCGCGCGATAGGAATACGCGCCAAGGTCGAAAGCAACAGACGATGGAAGGAGTGTTGAGATGTACTGTGTTAAATGCGGCGTAGAGCTTGCAGATACGGAAAAGGCTTGCCCGCTTTGCGGCACTACCGTATATCATCCCGATGTCACGCGCCCCGATGCCACACCCACCTACCCACCCTTCACCCGACAAAAGGAAAATATGCGCCCGCAGGGAGTTTTGTTTATCTTGACTATCCTTGCTATAATGCCTATTGCGATAACGCTGTTTTGCGATATTCGTCTGAACGGCGCACTCACGTGGTCGGGCTATGCCGTGGGCGGAATACTTGTGACTTATTCGGTAATAGTTATGCCCTTGTGGTTTGCGCGTCCCAACCCCGTGATATTTATTCCCATCGACTTCACAGTGATAGGCGCATTCTTGCTTTATATAGATCTTGCAACCGGCGGCGATTGGTTTTTGACACTTGCTTTCCCGGCGGTCGGCATTATGGGGCTTATCGTAACTGCCACCGTAACGCTCGTTAGATATGTAAAAAAAGGCTTGCTTTACATTTTCGGCGGTTGCTTTATCGCTATTGGCGGATATTGCTTATTGCTTGAGTTTTTTATAAATCTCACATTTAGCGACGGATTTTCGTTCATCTGGTCACCGTACCCCTTGATTTCGTGCTTCCTTACGGGAATCGCGCTTACTATTATAGCGATTTCAAAGCCTCTTCGAGAGTCGTTGCACAAAAAGCTGTTTATATAAAAAAACACGGTTTCGCATTGCGAAACCGTGTTTTTTATTGACGCAAATCAGTCTCCAACGTAGGGGAGAAGTGCAACGTGACGAGCACGCTTGATAGCGTTCTGAAGCTCGCGCTGATGCTTTGCGCAGGTGCCGGAGATACGGCGGGGAAGGATCTTGCCACGCTCGGTGATGAACTTGCGAAGACGTGCGGAATCCTTGTAATCAATGTAGTTTATCTTTTCCTCACAGAAAACGCAAACCTTTTTTCTTCTGCGGTTAGCGTTTGCGGGACGTGCGGCGCGAGGTGCGCGCTCAGGCTGTCTATCCATAATAATTAACTCCTTATCAATTTAGTTTGTTCCCAATCAGAAGGGAAGATCATCGTTGTTATCAACGACGTTAAAGCTTTCAGCAGCACCGGGGGTAGCAAAGGGCTCGGGCGCATATCCACCGTCGATAGCGGAATCGCGGCTTCCCGACTCATTGCGCGAGTCAACGAACATAGCCTCGTCAACGATAACCTCGGTAGCGTATCTTGTCTGACCCTGCTGGTCGGTCCAACGTCTTGTCTGGATCGAGCCCGTAACGCAGAGGGCAGAGCCTTTTCTGAAATAGCGAGCGATAAACTCGGCGGTCTGTCTCCAAGCAACGAGATTTATAAAATCGGCTTGGGGCTGTTGAGCATTTGCCTCAGAGGAGCGATAGCGGCGGTTCACGGCAAGCGTGAAGGAAACTACCGAAATTCCACTCTGCGTGGTTTTAAGCTCGGGGTTACCGGTAAGACGACCGCAAAGAATAACTTTGTTTAAATTGAGGTTAGCCATAATTCACTCCTACAATAAAAGGGAATTACTCAGCGTCAGCGGCAGGGGCTTCTTCAGCAACAGCCTCTTCAGCGGCAGCTTCCTCAACAACTGCTTCAGCGGGAGCAGCGGTGGCAGCAGCAGCCTTGTCAGCAGCGCGTCGAATTACCTTTGCAACTTCTTCCTCGTCGAGCTTGATGATGAAGGAGCGCATTACGTTCTCGTCGATGTTGAGAAGTCTCTCGAACTCGGCGGGGAAAGAGGGGTCTGCGCGGAAGGTAACTATCGTGTAGTAGCCTTCGTTCTTGTCATTGATGGGGTACTCAAAGCGGCGCTTGCCCCATTCGGTGACATCGATGATCTCGCCGTTCTTCTCGACGAGGCTTACGAACTTCGCAACGGTCTCAGCAGCGTCACGTGCGCCGGTAAGATCGGAAACAAACATACATTCGTAAGCAGAGTTTGTCTTTACGTTTTCCATATTTAACCTCCCTATGGACTTGTGACCGCAGATCTTGTCTGCAGTAAGGAGACGGGATTGCAAAAATTTTCCCGTACCAATGCAGTATTATATCACAAAAGACAAGCTGTGTCAACGGTTTTTCTTAAAAAAGTAAATTATAATATAAAAATCTACAACTAAAACGTCAATAGTCCGAAAGAGCCTCAGCCTTCATAAGCTTTACAAGCGCACTCGCTCCAAGTCTCGTTGCGCCAAGGGAGATAAAGTCCTCGGCGTCTGCAAACGAGCGTATTCCGCCCGCCGCCTTTATCTTAAGGTGAGAAGGGCAGTTTGCTGCCATCAGCGCAACGTCCTCGCGCGTAGCTCCGCCTCGCGAAAAGCCCGTAGAGGTCTTGATAAAGTCCGCGCCCGCATCAGCAACAACGGCGCAAAGCTTTATCTTTTCTTCGTCGGTCAGCAAGCAGGCTTCTATGATGACCTTTAGTATCTTGTCGCCGCACGCCTTTTTTACGGCGGTGATCTCGTCTCTTACCTCGTCAAATCTTCCGTCGCGCACGAGCGTAAGGTTTACTACCATATCTATCTCATCCGCGCCGTTTTCGATTGCGTCGGCGGCTTCAAAGCATTTTGCCGCAGTAGTGCTGTATCCGTTGGGGAAGCCTATAACGGTACATATCGCTATTTTGCCCTTGACGTAGTTTGCGGCGGTCTTTACGAACGAGGCGGGAATGCACACGGACGCCGTGTTGTATTTCATTCCATCGTCGCAGATGGATAGTATTTCCGCCTCGGTTGCCGTCTGGCTCAGAAGCGTGTGGTCAACGTAACGGAGAATTTCTTGCTTTTCCAATTTAAAGACTCCTTATAAATATAATGTAGAAATTATTTGAGATAATCGTAGAAATCGGCAATTTCGGTGTTGGGGTAGTACGCATCAAGTATGTGGTGATACATCGCCCCCGCTTGACCGAGGTGCGCCGTTCCGTATTGGCTGACACCGACTCCGTGACCCCAACCGCGACCTACTACGACGTAGTTGGAGCTTGAGGATGCCTTGAAGGTCTCCGTCACCTGTTGCAGATCGGTAACGATCAGAAAATCGCCGTAATCGCAAACGTAGGTGTAGTTGCCGTTTTCGTCGGGCTTACTCGTCGTGGGGATCTCGATATCCTGCGTCAGTATAGCCGTGCCGTTGCCCGTGTGAACGTATAGCGAGCTTGAAAGGTTGGAAAAGGCTTGTCCGAGGGCTGTAAAGAAATTGAATTTCTTTGAGTTCTCGACTGCAACTCCGTTTGCGGTGTATATACTCATATTTTCGGCGTACGAGGACTCAAGGGAAATTATCCTCGTTGAAATCACTTTGTCGTAGGTGTATTTCAATGACCCCTTTCCGATAAGGAAATTGGCGGATTTTGCGCCAAAATTATTCATAACGCCAACGACCTTACTGCAACGTGTTTTCGTTCCGACATTGCCCTTGCTGTCCGTGACGCTCATTTTGTAAACGTACGGTGAGTCGCCTGCAAACTCAAGGCTTATGTCTTTGACTTTATCGCCTGAATTATAAATTCCAAAACCTTGCAGAAGCTCCTTTTGCGTTACCTCGAAATTCCAAAAGCCTTTTGAAACGTTGGTGTATTTTTCCCACGGTGTAGGCTGGTTTATAATGTAAGGTCCTGTTGAGCCGCTCCACACGTATTTGGAGTCAACAGCCCAGCCGCCCTGCGAGGACGAGTAATATCCCGTTATCATTTCACCTTCGCAAACGAGTATCATATCTTTGGTTTGGGCAACCGCTTGAGAAACTCTGTCTATTATCTGGTTTCGCCCTCTGTAAACTTGATTGGCGGAAGTGTTGACCAAATCAAATCCGTAGGATGAAAACTTTTGTCCGATGTTACCTGCCGTATAGGAGCGCACGATTATGGCAAACGCCTTTTGTGTTTCAAGCGGCCAGCTGGTGATTATCTCGTTTGGAAGAACGCCCTCGACGTAGCTTTGCAGGTCGGTGAGATTGATAAGCGTCAATCCGTTATAGTCGTCGGTTATGTATCTTCTGAAACAAAAGATTCCGGGATACATATAACCCGTGGTTGTAAAAAGAGTGTACGCGGTCTCTTCGCCCGCCTTCTGCTGCGGAGCGATAGCACCGATGTAGTCACCGTCGCCCGCGTGCTCAAACAGAATGGTGTCGCAATCCGCGTTCAAAACGGTAACGGCGGAGCTTGACGGTGAGGCGACGGACACGGTGTAGCCTTCAAGCTCGTTGCCTATAAGCGCCGCCGCTTCACCTGCGGAGGCGTAATCGTAGTATGCGCCGATACGCACGGACTTAACGCCGTTGTTATAGGCGGGGAAAACGTGCTCGTAGTCAAAAGCATACTTGGCGGAAAGCTCCTCAAGTGAGTCCCAAACGGTGCCGTCTTCCAAAGTAATCTCAACGTTATAAGCACCGATGTCTGTTTTTTTCTCACTTGCCGCAAGCGAGCACGTGCCCGCAAGCACGGAAAGGTTGGCGTCGCACGCAACCACGACGGATGCCGTGTCTATGAAGTATAATGGGGTAAAGCTGCGAGTGTTGCCTTTTTCGATATACGCCTCGCCTGCTACGAAGCCGTATGGGGCGGTAAAGGCGTGCGAAACGCTCACGCTTGAGCCGTAACGAATGCCGACCGCGACGTAAAACTCCTTGTTTTTGATGGAGGTAGCAAAGGCGTAGGACTCAAGCGAGCCCTCGGCGGCGGAGCTTGACAGAACGAGCGAAAAGACCATGTATATCGAGCCGAGAAGCAAGAGCGCGGCAAGAGAGAGCGCGACTATGCGCACCCACGGCTTTTGTCCTGAGGCGGTCTTACGGCTGAATAATGACATAGTTGCCTCCTATCATAACGTATGCGCCGTCAAGTGACGTAACGGTAACCCCTCTGCCATCCTCGCCGCCTCGCGGGATCAGAACGTTGTGGAAGAGAACGAGGGGGGCACCGTCGTAAAGCTCGCTGCCGTCGGAAAGGTCGTTGAGACCTTGCGCGGTTCCTGCCGACGTAAAGGGAGATACAGCAACGGCAGAGCCGGAGCGAAGCACCACGAGAACCGAGTCGTCGGCTTCAAGTGCGCGAATCGTTGCGCCGTAGGGAACGAAAACAGGCTTGTAAAGCGCGCCCGCCTTTAGCAAGACCTCATCCATGTCGGCTTTAAGCTGCTCGCATTGAGCCTTTAGCTTGCCGATATCCCCGCTTGCCGAGGTCAAAGAGTTGACCTTGTTGGTAAGCGTGTTGAGCTTTGTTGAGATGGTCGAGAGCTGCTTGAAGTCGCTCTTAAGAGTGGAAACGTCGCTCTTGATAGACGTAAACTGCCCTTGGAGCTTGGATATCTGGTCGGAAAGGGAACTGATCTCGGAGGAAAGCGTAGCATACTGTTCCTCAAGCTCGGAAATCATCTCGTTAAGCTCGTCCTTGGTGCTGTCAAGAGAGTTTTTGAGTGCTGCGTTTGCGCTCTCAAGATCCGACGTCTTTTTTTCAAGAGCGCTTATTCGGTCGAGGAGCGATTGCAACGCCTCCGTGTTTCCGCCGCTGTCGCCGCCCGAAGGAGCGTTGCCCGTGGAGTAGGCAAGCTCAAGCGCCTGCAAGCGCAGATCGATGCCCGAAACGATGGTCTTGAGATCGTCGATCTTTTCGCTGACGAACGCCTGCATACCCGACAGAGAAACTACGGGGTCCTGCGAGCTGTCGTAGCTTACCGTTGCGTAAACGGCAAACGAGCAGAACGATGCAAGCAAAAACGCTAAAATAAGTGCCGTTGAGCGCTTTAATTCCTTTTTTATCTTGTTATTTTTCATTTATTTCTCCTTGCGTATCAAACGTCGATCTTGATCTGCATTTTCTCCATATC
>JAZPZM010000016.1:0-2649 GCA_045544735.1 Eubacteriales bacterium | reverse complement strand
TTTTTCGCAAAAAAGCACTTGACTTTTTCTACCTTGCGTATTATAATAAAGATACAAATAAAAACGGCATCCCGAAGGATGCCGCCTAATAACCTGAAACACGTGACGCTACCAACGTCGCGCGCTTCACAAAGTCCACCGTTAGCAGCGGATAGACCTTGCTTGGTTAAGCTATTCACATTGACGTGAACGCTTAAGGTTCACATCAATTATAGCATAATTTAAAGTGTTTGTCAACGCCCTGCGGAGGATTTTAACCCGCAGGCTTTTTTGTTGCCTATAAAGGATCATTGACAATAGAATACGGTGTTGACTCAACGGGGATACGTCAGCGCAACTCGCCACGACGCAGAAGCTTCTGCCGAGCGAGGGAACTGCCGCCATACCTCGGCTGAAAAGGCGAGAGGAACGACGTTGAGAAAAAACATTTTTTTGAATATTAAGGTCTTGATTTTTACCTTGACTTAATATTATATATGGTCACCTTGCCGCGTTAGCGGCAAGGTGATGTGTGGCGGAGAGACAGGGATTCGAACCCTGGTTGGGGTATTAGCCCAAACACGATTTCCAGTCGTGCGCCTTAGACCAGCTCAGCCATCTCTCCAGCTCGTACCCATATATAATACCACAAGTCGAAACAAAAATCAAGACCTTTTTGAAAAAAATTTGTTTTTTTGCAAAAAAAATAATAAAACACGCCCTTGGGGCACTCACAGGGCGTTCTGAGGATAGTAATCCTTGGACCTTCAAGTGCTTTGAAGAATTTGAAATTTGGATTTTAATTATGTTTATGCCGTTTGCCGCCCACTCGTATTGTAAAGCAGTGTTGAAAAATGGAACAAAATGCTTGAAAAACAACACTGTTTATGCTATAATCTAAAAGCAAACGGAGGATAGAAAACATGATAGATAAAAAACAGTCGCTTATTATCAGCACCCTGCTTTTAGTTATAGTTATTTTGTTTGGTATAGCCACGCTTTTTGACGGGGCTTGGATAGACCGTATATTTAGCATCGGATTTCACGTTTGCTGTATTCCCATTATTTTGGTGCTCATAAGAAATCCGATTAAAAAGGGCTTTCCTAACTACGCCAATATCATAACGCTCCTACTTGCCGTTCTTATGGCGATAGAGCATACGTTGAATTTTGTAAGAGAGCTTCTTTTTGGATATCATATATTTTTTTCACCGCTGTTTTTGACGGCATACGTTATTATATTTTTTTCATTTGATTGTAAGGAAAGAAAAAGGTCAACTCGCACAAAGGTTATAACGTTTGCTATCACAATTCCGTTGCTGTTGCTTTTTGTATGCATGGAAGCTTCAACGTTTTTAGGTTGATGGTACGCGGTGTAATTATTATACATCGTAAGCAAGACGTGTAAAAAGGGGGTACGGGCATTTTTGCTCGCACTCCCTTTTGTTTTAGGTATGTGTATCCTTCGAGTGTCATTTTGACAGTCGCAGTAGATCAAAAGCTGCTTTATAGCGCGTTTTTATCAAAGTATCATAGTTATCAGCGGTAGCGTCAGGCAGGACAGGAGCGTGGTTACAAGCACGCAGTTTGCTGCAAGCTCCGTTTCGCTCTTGTGAAGCTCCGCCATATTGAAAATTATCGACGCGCACGGCGTTGCGGAAAGTATGAGCAGGCTCGCCTTGAGCGACCACGGAAGCGGCAGAAAATAGACCGCACCGTAGCAGAAAAGCGGGAAAAGCACGAGCTTGCCAAGCGAGATGAGATATATCATCGGGCGGCTGAATAGCTTCGGAAGCGAGACCGTGGCAAGTCTTATGCCGAGTATTGCCATACAAAGAGGCGTTGACATACTGCCGAGCAGGCTGACCGCGTTCGTTGCTATAGCGGGAACTAAATTGCCGATGCCGAATATGTAAACGGGCAGACCGATGGCGAGTCCCGCCATGCTGGGATTGAATATCGCCGCTTTCAGCGTCATCGAGCGCTTGTCGCCCGTCAGGCAGAAGATGCCGACCGTGAAAACGAGGATGTTCATCGAGATTACGTATATCGAGGAGTAGCACAGAGCCTCGGGGTTGTCGGGCAGGAGCGCCTTAACGAGCGGCATACCGAAAAATCCGACGTTGCCCATAACGGACGCTATGGTGAGGATGCGGTATTTTGCGTCGGAGTATTTTTTGCGGAAAATGGCAAAAAGCACGAGCATAAACGCCGCTTGAAGTACGAGCGAGGTCGCAAAGAACAGCCCCATGTTAGTGAGCTGCTCGACGGAGAACTCAAAGTTCAGAAAAGCCGAGATTATCATACACGGCGAGCAGGCGTAAATGAGGAACGCCGACATCGAGGTCAGATGCTCCGCCGAGGCTTTTTTTACCTTGCAGAGCAGGAAGCCGGGCAATATGTATGCAAGTGTCAGTAAAACGTTAGAAAAGGTGATTCCGAAACCCATTTTTCTCTCCTTTGGGGTGATGTAATTATTATATTACCATCCGCGCGCAAAGTCAAGTGGAAAGTTGTGAAAACGCTCGCGCGTTTTCACGGTGAAATACGCCCACGGCGTGTGAAATACGGCTTCGCCGCGTGAAATATTTGCCCAAGGGCAAATGTGAAATGTTTTGCTTGCGCAAAACGTTAAGGAAAAAAGTGGTTGAAGCCGCGAGGCTTCAACCA
>JAZPZM010000015.1:0-26216 GCA_045544735.1 Eubacteriales bacterium | reverse complement strand
GTATTTCTTTTTCATAGCCCCACCTTCTAAACACAATTTGCCGATTTTACACCGTTATTATAGCAACGGCTTGTTTTAGAAAGGTTTGAATTTTGTTTGTGTTTTGTTAAAGTGTTTTTTTCAACAAAAAAGGATAGGCTTACACCTATCCTAAAGCATTGGCGCAAATAGTCTGACTATTGCACGGAGCAAGCGAATTATTCATCACTAATTACAACTGTATATTGCGAATCAAGTCCCTTTGCTTTCAGAAAAGCATTGAACTCGTCCACAATCATTTCAGCCGTAATTGCTTGCGAAGGTGAGTGATGAGGCTGACCGTAAATGCTTGCCTGAGACTCTGCTTGTGCTTTGGCAATTTGAGCAGCCGTTCTTGCAGGAGCTTCTCTTACGCCTTTTTTGATATTTTCAATTACAACACGATATTTAGCCTTAAAGCCCTTTGCGTGAAGGAACTCCACAAAATCCTTGTTTTCCTCAATGGCTTTGGCTTTCTCAGCTTCAAAATTAGCCTTGTCTATTTCGTGTTGCCTCCGAGCAGATTCCCCAATATTACTAAAAGCTAAATCAAATCGCGCCCTGATACCTTTGGTATGAAGAAACTCGCTGAACTGTCTGTTAAGCTCCAGCATTTCTTTTTCGATTTCTTCTTGCGTTTTTATACGCCCTTCCTGTTTGGCTCTTTTGATCGCGATTCTTTTTTTGTTCTTTTCGGCATGAGCAAGCAATATTCTTAACTGTTCCTCATAGCTTTTTGCCTGTGTAAATTCCTCAAATTCCTCGGGCGTGATTTTGTGCAGGCTTGCATCGTCTTTTTCTGCCTGCTTTTCCTTGATTTCCATATAAACCTATCTGACAACTTTCTTTATATATTTCGGCAACACAAGTGTAACGAGTGTTGTTTTTTATGTTTTACGCAAAGGATTCAATCTCTTTAACAATCTCATCTAAGATGATGTCTGCTTTTGCTTTTCCTTCCTTGCTGCATCTGACAAGAGTTGCAACGGTTGTTTCACCTCGGAAGGAGGACACGGCAATTTGGAAGCAGGGGGCTTTGTTCAAACCGCTGTATCCCACCGCATTCTTAACCTTCGCACCGTCGAACACAAGTTTTTTATCGTCAAGCACACCGAGGTTGGTGTAATCGGTGAAGGCGCTTGTATTCATACCGCCGTACAGCTTCAAGAAGTCCTCCAAGGAAGATTTCTCATACTTGGATACAAGCAGCATAGGACCTGCAATATCGTTCTTTGTCTTTTTGTTTTTCTGCATCACGACAGATGCTTTAGCCAAGGTATCTCCGAACTTCTCTCCGTCTTTTAGCTTGATATTGAAATTATAAGAACCCGTAAGGTTTCCGATACCTGTCTTTCCCTTGGCGTATTTGCGCAGGTCAACGGTGCAAGGGATCATAATCTTGTTAATCCCTAACAGCTTTCCCAACGCTCTTGCGTATGCCGCAAGGAACACATCATTAAGTGTTGCGCCTTGTTTCTTTGCAAGTGTGTGTACCTTCGCCATTGTTGCGCTTGAAATCTTACGCTCAATGATATAGATGGCTTCATCATCGGCTTTTTCATATATCGCTTTGCTTTTGTAATTGCCGATCATTGAAAGAAGCATTTTGAAGGTTATTGCTCCCGTTCCCGTAAGCTCCTTTGTGAGCTGTGAGAACTCTCTCTGCATCAGATAATCGAGCTTTTCGTCTGCCTTGCCTTTATAGAGGTCACACAGAAGAAAGATAAGCTGCTTGAAGCCGTTACCGTCGGCAATCAAATGGCTGATTGTAATCACAAGATCGTTATTTGAGAGAGTGAACTGAATGAGCTTTTTGTTCATATCCAATGCTTCTGTCAAAAGGGCCGTTCTGTCTGCATTATCGTCCACTCTTAACAGGTCGCGTGCGGTAAAGCCATCGTTCTCAACGTAGGTGTTGTTTTTGCTGTCATACCGACATTTCAAAAGCGGAAAGGCATTGGCAAGCTGCTCGATTGCTCCAAGAAGCCGTTCCGTGTCCAATCCGTCCTCAAATTCAATCAGCTCGTGAATGAAGGGATCGTGATACTTGGTATTGATGAATTGCATTAGGTCAAGGGGTTGTGCATTGTATTTCATAGAAGCACCTCTTTTCTCAAAATTAAATCGACAACTGTTGATTTCTTAATAAAATTATAGTATAATAATAGTGAAAAAGCAACGACACAAAACGTAACGAGTGTTGTTTTCAAGAAAAAGGAGTTAAAAATATGAATAAATCCGAGGCAAAATTTCATAATACGGCTGTAAAAATGAATGAAGCCCTTTTTAGAATATTAGAGAAAAAAGATTTCAGCGAGATCTCCGTTTTGGAGATTTGCAAGGAAGCGGGTGTGAACCGTTCCACCTTCTACGCCCATTACGATAACACCTACGAGTTACTTCAAGAGGCTCGTACTGAATTTATAAAAAATTTTTTTAACGATTATTCAAGCGGTTACAGTAATTTTGAAAGTATTGGTGCGGATGAAACGGCTTTCATCTCTCCGAAGCATTTGATCCCGTATCTCGAAATGGTAAAAAAGCATAAAAAGATTTTCAAGATTTTTGTAAGCAATCTGAACACCTTTGATACCGATGAGATCTATGAAATTCTGCTGAAAAAGCTATGGATACCCGCTTGTCAAAAGCAAGGCATCACCGACAACACCGTCATAGACTATATGGCAAGATTCTACCTGAACGGTATGACCTCTATCATTATGCAATGGATCAAAAAGGATTGTGAGGACGATATTCTTTTCATTTGTGAAATCCTGACCTTATGCGTCAGACATAATCATATATCATAACGAACAAAACGAGGTGAATTTTGCTTCACCTCGTTTTGCCTTTTCATTAAAGAGTATCGAACTTCGATTCGGATTCCTCATGCGCTTCCTCGGCGTAAAGCTCGCGAGGAAGAATGTTCGGATACTGATGCCACTGACGAACCGACATAAAGCCGTAACCACCCGTAAGCTGCTTAACGCGACCGTCGTTGTAGGTGAATGTTCCCTCGGCGTTATCATAGATCAGCGTGATAACGGGGTTATCGGGATAGGTGTAGGTTACACCCCACGGAACTGCGTTTGCAACCTTGAATTTCGCTTCGTACACACCGTCCTCGGTTTTAATCTTGATACGGTAAACATTCGGAACGAATCCGTCAAGTGTGCGAAGGAACATCCAATCCTCGTGGATGATCTCGAGCTCGGTGGTATCTCTGTCGCCACCCTTGAGATTGCCCTTTGAGGTGTAGTGCTTACCTGTTTCAAGGTCATAGAGAGAATAGTCCTTCATACCTGCACGCATATCGTACATAGACGAGTGCATTTCGTTGAAGCATACGCAACCCCAATCCTCCCAAGCGCCAAGCTCGGCAGCAGAAGAGTCAACGGCAACGTAACGCTCTCTGAACGCAAAGCCCTTGAAGTTTACAACTTTGCCCTGATAGGTAAACTTACCTTCAACGGGGCCTGCCCAGTTATAACCATAGGTGATGGAGTGCTGTGTAAGCGCGGAAGGCTCTTCACGACCGTACCAAAGAGGATAGCCTGAAGGAGTGTGATGGAACTCTGCACAGAGTACGCCGTCGCAGGTGTCAATGTTAAGATGCCAACTGTTGTCAGCGTTGCTCACAAGGTGGAACTGAGGGCCGCAGTCAACCGTGATGTGATTCTCAAACTGCTCGATTTTGAGAGTACCCTGCGGATTGCGGAAGAACTTGTGCTTCATATGCTCGCCGGGATATTCACCGACCTTGTAAATGGAGTTGCGGAGCTGACGAACGTCGCCGCGTCCTTTTTCAAGGAAAATGTCAACCAAGTCCATTTTCTCTACGTGCATTGAAAGGATACTGCCGCCAACGGAATAAAGCTCACCGTCATCACCGGTTACGATTGCGCGGAACAGCCAATCAAGGAAGCCTTGACGGACTTCTTCCTTTACGCCGATTCTTGCGTCATCGGCAAGTGTTACTTTAGGATTCTTAATTTGCATAATATATTACCTCCACGTTTATTTTATTTTTTAGCCGCATCATAGCGCGCATTTGCTTCTTCGGTCTTTTTCTTTGCCTCGGCAATCTTTGCATCACGTTCTTCCTGTGCCTTTGCTGCTCTTTCGGAAGGACTCATGTGAGCGTCATCCCAACTCTTTTTAGCATCTGCCTTTGCTTTAGCAAACGTATTGCTACCTCTGTTTTCCTCGAAGTTAGCTTTTGACTCAGCCTTTGCCTGCTCAAACTGTGCCTTGTCAACTTCGTGCTGTGCCTTTGCGCTTTCCTTCATATCGGAAAATGCTTTTTTCATAAAATTCGCCATTGTGATTTCTCCTTTTTTGTTTTTATATTTTTTCAACAGCTTTCGGCATTGAAACCGACACTTGTTGACTTACTGACTACATTATACGCCTTTGAGCAGGGAAAAACAACAACACAAAACGCAACAAGTGTTGGATTAAGAAAATTTCTTTAGACAATCTTTTCATGAAAATGTCTGTTGTGTCGAATGGAAAAGGCTTTGCATAGATACTACGCAAAGCCCGTTTTCAGTTACTGTGATGCAAATTTAGAGGGCTGACGGTTGTGTTCCGTCAGCCCTCAGAGGTATTCGATTTATATTTTTCTTCCCGAAGCGACCTCAAAGTGATATTTCACGATGCCGAGATCGACCTTTGAGTAGAAGCCAAGACCTGCCTTTGCGGTAACCTTGCCTCCCTCGTATGTCAGCTTGAATTTCTGCTGATTCATTGCCGTGGGTGCTAAAAGTGCCGCTTCTACGCCTGCTCTGAACCATTCGGGAGTTTCCGCGCTGATATTACTGACCTGCTCTGCGGTCTTGATCTTATGATCTACACCCTGCGTTTTACCGTAGCCGAGGGAGATCACTACGGTGAGCTTTTCTCCTTTTTCTACCTTGAAGGCATTGGGGATCTTCTTATATGTCATCGCTACCCAACAAGAGTTGAGTCCAAGTTGCTGTGCTTTGAGAGCGAGGCGTTCTCCGTAGTATCCGCAAAGCTCGTCAAGCTTGTCGCTTTTCTTGCCGACGAGGGCAATATAATTCGTAACACCGCTGAATTTACCGTAATGTGCCATAAAGCTGTCAAATGCTTTCGGCTCATCCGTAACGAGCTGAATGTGCAAGCCGCTTTCCTTATTGCAAGCATCTATTTCGGTTTGCAGTTCGGCAAGTATATTTGCCTCGATCTTTTTGTCCGTGTACTGACGAACGCTGTGTCTTTGCTTGATTGCTTCGATAAGTTCCATAATCTTATTCCTTTCCGCTTCTATCGGGTAGATTTTCCATGATTTCCTTGGCATCGGTGAGCATCTGCAAAAGCTTTGTCATCGCTTCGCTGTCGGCATCGAAATAGTAATAGTTCTTCGTTCCTTCTCGCCGTACCTTGATCAGTCCTGCATCCTTGAGTATCCCAAGATGATGGGACACGGCAGGACGGGATAGGTTGGTTCTTTCTGTGATCGCACCAACACGCACACCGCCGCACTCTCCCATCTGCATCATTTCAAGGATCAGATGCTGACGGTTCTCGTCACCGAGTGCCAACAGTATCTTTTGACACGACTTGAATTCTTCCGCTAATTTCTTAATATCTTGCAAGCTCTCACCGCCTTTGTTTAACCGTTTGAACCATTATACCATATTTTTGCCCAAAATGTTCAATGAGAAAGAAAATCGAGACCATTAAATATAGCGGCAAGGATTTTTCGTCCTTGCCGCCTTATGTAGCTATGATTGCTAAATCAGAACCAACTTGTAATGAAGATTTCCAACCCGATAAAAATCAGAATTGCACCGCCGAAAATTCCGGCTTTACCTGCGAGCTTAGTTCCTGCTTTTTTACCGATTGCAAGTCCAGCAAAGCAAATAAAGAAAGTAACTACACCGATCAACAAGCAAGCGAGCAATGCCTCAAGCCAATTATAGTGCGAAATAGTAAAGCCTACGGAAAGTGCATCTATTGAGGTAGCAACGCCCTGCACCAAAAGTGCCGTAAAACCTACGGACGGCTTTTCTTCGCAAGAGTCTTTGTTGGTGATACCTTCATAAAGCATCTTGCCGCCTATATAGCCAAGCAAGGCAAGAGCGATCCAAGGGATACACTTTTCAAATGCTTCGAAATACTGCGCAATGGTTGATACACAAATCCATCCGATCATCGGCATTGCAAACTGAAAGGCAGAGAATATTCCCGCAACCCCTGCCATTTTTCCTTTTTTCATACACGGCTCGTTGAGTCCGTTGGCAAGAGACACCGAAAATGCATCCATGGCAAGACCTATGCCGAGTAGAATGCTGTTAAAAAAGAATGTGAAGTCTAAATTCATTTCTACTTCCTCCGTCAATAATAAAAAATGGGTACGGTGAAAACCATACCCGAATGTTTCTTATTATAGAAAGACTCCATGTATAGCATCACACTAATACATGAGTCTCGCAATTTGAAACAAGCCAGACCGAATCGGTCAGTATGTTGACTTGCTACGCAGAGGATTTGCGCTTGCTACTCCCTCACAACTTTTGTTATTATATCATATTTTTGTCACATTGTCAAGGCCTAAGAAGAACAATGTCGATGTTATGGATGTTATTTTGCATTTTTCACTTAAAAAAAGCCATAAGAAACGTTCCTATTACCATCAAACAAAGTCCGAGCAACGCTTTCTTTGATAACTTTTCCTTGAAGACGCAATAAGAGAATACAACCGTTACAAGTATACTCAGCTTGTCTATCGGGACAACTACGGAAAGGACTCCGTTCTGAACGGCGTAATAATAGCAAAGCCACGAAGCACCTGTTGCGATACCCGATAGTCCGATAAACAGCAATTCTTTTTTCTCAATCATCTTGATCTGCTTTTGCTTGCCTTTGAGCAAAACAATGATCCAAGCCATAACGAGAACCACGCCTGTCCTGATTGCAGTTCCAAGGTTGGATTCCACTCCCCAAATACCGACCTTGGCAAGAATGGAGGTCAACGCCGCGAAAACTGCCGACAGTACGGCATATATCATACAAGACCTGTTCTCGCTTTTCTGCGCGGTCTGCTTTTTCTCCACCATTAAAAAAATACCGACGGCGAGTATAGCTGTTGCAATCAGCTTGACTGCAAGGTTTGAAGTTTCTCCAAAGCAGATGATGGCAAGCAAAACCGTCAGCACTGTGCTTGATTTATCTATCGGAACGACCTTATTGACATCGCCCACGGAAAGTGCTTTGAAGTAGCATATCCACGAAGCTCCCGTTGCAAGACCCGACAGAATTAAGAATATAAGTGATTTTCCATCGATCTCGGCAATTGTAGATTGAGAGCCGACCACAAAAACCATGATCCATGCAAACGCCAGAACCACTACCGTTCTTAACGCTGTGGCAAGATCGGAATCTGTTTTTTTAATACCGCACTTAGCAAGTATGGATGTCATTCCCGCAAAAACTGCGGAAAGGATTGCCGCCATAAGCCACATCATACTGTCACCTCATCTCAAAATACTATACGATTGCCTTTACAATTAAGAAAATAATCAACGCCCACACGAGAATGATTGGTATAGCGTAATACCACTTCTTCGGCTTTCCGTCTTGCCACATCCCCTCGGCTTGCTTTCTGTACTCGGCAAATACATCCTTGGGGATGAATTTTACCGTTAATGCAACAAGCAACGGCAGTATGATCAAGTCATCGAGATACCCCAAAACGGGTATGAAATCCGGGATGAAATCTATAGGAGATAAGGCATACGCCACGGTCAATGCTGCGAACAGCTTTGCGTACCACGGTGTTTTCTTATCCTTCAAGGCAAGGAATACCGCCGGAATATCGGTTTTCAGTTGTTTTGCTTTATCTTTTAGTGTCATAACAGGTTACGATTTATGTTCTCCATCAAATTCTTATTCGGTGAGTTTATTATATCATATTTTTATGAATATTTCAATCAAACAGTATAAAGTAACGGCAAGGATTTTTTACATCCTTGCCGCCGTTTGTTAGTTAGCCTTTATACTATCAAGTATCTCTTTTACGATTCTTCTCTTATAGGCTTCATCGTAGGTTGTGCTGTTTTTGCGGATCATTACGTAGATGGTTAGAATGTTGTATTCCTCACATCCGTCAATGTCGAGGGCGTATTCCTCATTGAGTGTGGTTTCGTCCTCATAAATTGCCTTATATCCGTTCAACTTGTTCACGGTGATTTTTTCGATCTCTCCGATGAGTTCATAGGAACACTCGCCATCAAAGATATGTGCGAATGCTTCATGAGCACCGCCATCGTTTTCTTCAAAGGCTATTTGAACGGTAAAGCTCTCGTCAAGTGCAACCAAGGTCAGCCCCTCTCCGTTGATTTCTTCATTGTCGGTATCAATTCCGATACCGTTAGATAACTTAAAGGATACGCTTCCAAGGGAGAAGCGTCCGTTTTCATATATCAGCATTTATTTTTCCTCCGAATTTTAGGGTGCTATTGTCGGGTTCGGCATGATAATATTATACCCCGAACCGTAGTCTTTTTTCAAGCGTGAATGCCTGACTATGCTCTAAAATTGTCTTGTAGGTTCATTTCCGTTATCAAATCATATTATAACATCTATCAGCCAATAAATCAATATAATTACAGCCCAACAACAAATAATTTTTAGCAGTGTATGGGTTAAAATATTATATATGGGCTGTGAGGTGATGAAATGGACGAAAAGGACTTTGCAATACGACTTGCGCGTTTGCGTGAGAAAAAGGGTGTTTCGGCTCGTGATATGAGCTTGTCAATCGGTCAGAATCCGGGATATATCAACAACATCGAGACGGGAAAGTCCAAGCCGTCCTTGGATGGCATTTTCTTCATCTGCGAATACTTGGGTGTGACTCCGAGCGAATTCTTCGATATGGAATCCTCTAACCCGTCCAAGCTTGATGCAATCATCAAGGATATGAAAAAACTGAACGACCAACAACTTGAGACCATTGCAACACTTGTTAAAGATTTAATTAGGCGGTAAGATAACGGGAACATCAATGCGATGCTCCCGTCTTTCTTTTAAGTGCCTTTTTTATCCTCTTGCAAAATTTCAAGCATCAGTTTTGCGCCGAGCTTAAAGCCTTGCTCAAAAATACGACTTTCGATGATAGTTGTTATCTCGTTGCTGTTATCGTCGTATTTTTCGAGGATTGTTCTTTGTTCCTCGCTCAACGTAGGTGCAAGCTCTGCGCGGTTTCGCGTCATTAAAGCTCGCAACTCATCAATACGAGGATCGTTATCCTTGCACATATCCTGCGGTATGATGTTTCCATACCACAGCTCTTCAATCATTTTGCACATAGAGCCCCCTTTCAGCGACGTACCGAAGCCAGCTTCTCAACCGCTTCTTCCATAGCAATAATGGGTACACGCTTTGCGAGTGCTGCCACAAATGGAATCTGCTCTCCGTTATCGTCGCAAGCAAAGGTATGCTCGGACTCTACGGCAGCATTGATTTCGGCAAGATAGTTATAGACGTTATTTTCGCGGTCTATATAGTATCTTGACTCCCCCGCAATCTCGCACCCATTTGTAACGATGTGACAGGCATCGGGGAGCTTCATCAGCGCCTTTCGTTTGCCTGTGCCGTCTGCAACAGATAATTCCATCGGCACCCAACCGAAGCTACCGAACATAGACAACTGCCGATCATCGTGAACTCGTTTGATGAACTCAAAATGCTCGCTGTCAGCCATAATCATTTCACCGATACGGCGAATGTTGTTTTCAACGGCAAGCATATCAATGTATTCAAACAGTCTATGCTCGTTGTAGTAGCCTGCGCTGATATTAACAGCCGCAGTATTGAGAGGGGGAGCGATCACGGATATATCGCTGAAGGTTCCGTGATTTTCCTCAAAGCCGAAGCCGAGAACAAAGTCGGTAAACTCGGGGTTATCACAACGGTAGAACACCGCGTCGTTACTCCCGCGTCTGTCCATTTCAACGATGAAATTGACTCTGGGCTTGAGCTTGGATGCGACAAACTTATTGGCGCCGCGACCTCCGATTTCTTCGTCCTCGCAAAACAGTACGTGGCACTTGAAGTCCCGAATCAGTTGCATAATCATATAGACTCCGCAACGGTCGTCACCGCCAATACCTTGCGGTGACATTACGTACCGCATATCCTCCGAGAAGCAGATGATCTCCGCTTTCTCATTGTGAACGGTATCAAGGTGTGCCACAAGAAGAACGGGAATATCTCCCTCGGCATAAAGAAAGCCCTTTTTATTGAACGTGGAATAGCCTAAGTCTTGCATATGCAGTTCAAGGTATTCCTTCAAAGTGGCTTGTTTCATTTGGATAATATCTTTCAATTCTTTTACGTCATAATTCATTTACGTTACCTCCTGTTGTTGTACCGGGCGTAGTGTTGCTTGATGGCAGAACATATTGCCGATAATGGCACAGACGTTGCGCACGCTGCAAGCAAAGCAGGGTTCCTGGGAAGCGTTGTAGCACTGCTGACATACCTCTATCAATCTACCCCTGCGGTCATAAGCGGGATACATTGTTTCCCGACAGATGTTACCGCAAGAGCCGCAGATATGCAGGCAGGCGTTACAGTGAAATGCACCCTCAAGATACCTCGTTTGCTGTCTTGGCAGGGTTTGTCCGCAATCTTGACATACGACCAGTTCGGGACAACCGCATTTGAGGGCGTGATGATCGGAAAATTCCTCTCCGCAGCAGACGCAAATTGGTCTGTTACCTATTGTCATTTTCGGAACGGTGGGTGTCCCTTTTATAAAGGACAGATTACCGTATCTGTTGTAATCGGGATAATGCGTACTGCCCGCTGCCGATAGGCAACAGTTTATTTCGTCGCGCTTGGTTTTGAGTATCCACAGATTGGGTACTCCAAGACAGGTGGCGAGAATCTTATGCACGATGCCGCGGTTCTGTTCCGTAACCTCGTCTGCTGAAGCCGGATAAAGCCGTGATTGATACAGGCAATTATCCTTGAAGAAAAACATCTGTCGCGTTCTTCGGGGCGCTCTGTAAAAGCATTCCGTTACTTCGGGATCCACCGTGAAGAAGATCAAGCTTACATCATCGGTCAGATACGATAGCGTACCGCCTTGATAACCACCACCGTCAAGGCCGTGGCAGGAAGTCCAGGAATTATCCTTGTTAGACATTTCAAGATAGTCGCAGGGATGAACGGAGAGCACAGCGGTTCTCGCTATCTGGATTGGATTGAGCGCATCGGAAAGTGATGCAAACACGGTGTTGTAGCGAGCGTGGCTGTCTAAACCGAACTTTCGGCATATCTTACCAATGATACGGCTGGTCTTTTCACCCGTAGCACACTTGATCTGTGCATTCTCTCGGATTGCTGTCAAGGCGTTGTCCGAAAGAGTTTGGCTATACTCACCGACTGCAACACCAAACGCCACGCGAAACGCATTTATTCTTTCGGCATCAATCTGCTCATCTGCTATCTCAAGCATCATAAACGAGATCTCGTCGATTACGTCCTGCTCTATACCGCGCCCTTCTTTGAACGGAATTACGACTGCCTTGGCGTCCTCGTTCCAATCGGGGTGTCTTCGCAGGAGCGCCATAAGCTCCGCTTTACCCGAAGCCCAGCTTCTCAAATTTTCCATAACACCTTCCTCCGAGAAGGCTTTTTGATACTTATACATTACCTCGTAAAAGGCATTTTTTAATTGTTCCATTTTTATATTCCTTTCGTTCTGTGAGAGGGAGAAGCAAACGCCCCTCCCTCAATTTGTGTTACCAGACAGAACTCTGTCTTTGACGTGCGCTGGCTTCTTCCGCTGCAAGAGCAGTGTATTCGTCCTCGTCAAGACCGTCAAAATCCATTACGTTAACGGCAAGATTATCGTTGGTTGCATACACGTTTGCAACTCTGCCGTCTTTTACAATGACCGTAACCTCATCAAGAGCTGTCAGTCGGTATCCCGTGTCATAAAGGGCTTTTGCAATCGCATAGTTCGGAATTCCGAGATTTGATACATCTCCCAAGGAAAACTCCGATAGATCGCACTTTTCCCAATCTGCTTTTGCTTGCTTGATATAAGTGGCTAAGGCAAAAATATCTTGCCTTCTGGTTTTTTCATTCGTCACGCGGCTTCACGCTCCTTTCTTTGCTCGGCGCCTTTGCCGAAATTAAGATTGTGAACGATGGCTCTGATAGCTTCATCATCGTCCCATCTGACCGTTGCCGTTTCCCGTGTCGGTCCCTCACCGTAGTGAACGGATACCACGCCGTTATGTATCTGCAACAGCACGTCCTTTTTTGCGGCGCAAACGACCGCTAAATTTCCTAACTGCTTCATATAAGCTCCTTTCTTATGCGACTTCCATCAAATCAGCCATTAGAACATCAACAAGGCGCTGTCCTTGCAGCTGTCCCGTATTGATGATTACGTTCTTTTCCGTCAGATCCTTGAAGTTTTCAAGGCGCAGAATACGGCTGGTCTTTGCACGTTCTTTGTCTTCCTTGGTCATACGCGAGCGAATTTCATACTGCCATTTGCGGAGAAAATCCGATGCGGCATCAATGTCCTTTTCCTGTCGGTCGTACATCGTTCGCTTTTGACGAACCGTTCCGCCCGGCTCCACCTCAATGGTGTAATACGCTTGCAGAGGACTGTCGCTCTTTCTAAGGAAAAATACGTAGGACTCATTTCGCTCGATTCGATCCCAATACCTGTCGATGTTGGCAACGCAGTGGTGAAGAGCGCGTCCTTCCGAAAGTATCTGCTCGATCCTCGTTGGTACGATGACTGTATAGCGCTCGTCGGAGAACTCGTAGCGTTCCTTGATGGATGCAAGGTTTGTCTCCACACTTGGGAAGGTCTGAAGTATCTCACCGGCTCGGATAGCATCGTCCTTGCTGTTGCAAAGATCGACAAGCTCATCGTGCCGTTGCTTCAGCTTTCTTACTTTATAAACGATCTCGTCGTCAATATCGTAATCAAGCCGCTTTGCAAGAGATAAATAGTCCGACCAGGTGGTGAGGGTTTCGCGCAGATTCATTCCGCTTTCTTCCATTTGCCTCTGTATGTATCGAACGATCTGAGCCACGGTCATACGGGTATTGATAAAATTAAATGTATCGGGCTCAATACGATTTCGGATGAGCCAGTCAAGCGTTTCAATAGGAATCTCTTTCCTCGTAAGACTTTCAAACTGCAACCAAATAAGCATATCTCTGCCGCCGTTATATTCACGGAGACGTCTGAATGATTGAGGTGTTAACCGCAAGAGCTTGATAACGCTGTTTTGCGCCGTGTCCAGATTTACCGAGCCGAGAAAAGCAGTATAATAGTATTTACTGCCGTTGCGCGTCAGCTCGTCGATCAATCGCACCAAGCCCACCTTTGCAAGCTTTTCCATGTAAGGATATCTGCTGTATGCGGAAAGGAATTTCTCGGGGTCTGTGTACTTTCTCTTTTGATAATATTCCTGCAAGCCCGTCTTTTTCAGTTCCTTTTTGAAGAGGGAAGGAAGCGTTCGTTTATAGATCTGACCGCTGAATTCACCGCGATAGTCGTAGGCGCAGACGTTGGTTGCGATCCAACGGGAGCCAACGGTTTTATATTGACCGTAGTAATAAGCTCGCTGTAAAATACCGTTATGATCGCCGATCACTCTCCGTTCCTCGAAATATCTGACTTCAGGATCTCGATACGTTTCGGACGTATATAAGCGATAGCCAACAAATTCCCGTATCATAAAGCCTTCCTTGCACTTTTGCAACAGATACATATAGTGCCTTTCGGTAATATGTCTTTTGAAGCGTCCGAGACACTTGAATATGACCTGTTTTTTGCAGTGCGGACATTTTCCTACATCATTGTGCCTTGCGGAAACCTCGATCTCACGCTCACAGAAAGAGCAATAGCCCTTTTGAAGCTTCTTGGGAGTATAGTGGTAAAAGATAAAGTGTTCATTGATACCGTACTTTGCTACCCATTTGCCAAAATCCTTTGGTGGGGCGGGAGTTTGTTTCAAATCCTCGTCCCACGGGTCGGTAACTCTTTTGTGCTTCTTCATCAGTCGCTCACTCATAATGTTGTTTTGAAAGCTGGAAATCAGTTCAACTGCATCCCTCATTTCGCTGCCGAAATACTTTCGTATAGCTTTTTTCGTTTCACGGCAACATTTTATTTTGGTGCTGTAAAAATACGTGGGCCACGTCAAACGCCAAAAGGAAGCGGTAAGCCATTGCTTTTCCTCAACCTTGTAGGTAAGATACGTTTTTTCTTCCTTGCTGAGATAGATCTCATACAGTGGGTTCTTACTTCCTGTACGAATATCTTCCGTTGTAAAGCAGGCAACCTTTAAGATACCGTTTTTTGTGCAACATCGGAGATAGACTGCGATTTTGTGGTATCTTTTTTCGTAGTTGCCGTGGTATCTTATGATCTCGGGTTTATCCGCCATAGCAGTACGGTATAAGGAAGGTGTGACCTTGAGCTTCGGCATAGCAAGAAGTTCTTTTTTATTCAAAGCACTCCACCTGCCTTTCCTGAAGATCTATCCCGTACCAAACGTCGGGAAGAATATCCTTTCCGTCAACGCGAGCTAAGGCAACCTGTTCAATCTCGGAACTATCTTTACATTCCTTAGCAAACGCAAGAATGTCTCCAAGCTTACCCTTTGCAATCGGATCGGAGCCACGCACGACGGCAAAGCCGCCACGCGCGGTTGCACGGTCCTTTGAAACGTGGTCGCTCCAAGTGCGTTTGGGATGGTCTACCATAAAAGCAAGTGCGTGAAGGAACAATTCCTCAAGCGTGAGCTGCTTTATGATACGAAGCTCGGTGCTGGCAATCTTGCTGTCGCGGTCATCCTCGTCCATATCTCCCGTTACCTCAACGATGCAATAAACTGAATCCTTGATATTTCCGTAATAGGTGATACAGTCGAGAGGATTTTCCGCACTATGAAAGCCGTTTTGTGCGCAGTTTGCTTCTTCGGTGATATTCTCGCCGGGTTGAAACTGATAGCCGCGGCAAATAAGCCCTTTGTTAAATCCCTTGTACGCAATCATGCAGCCGTTTCACCTCCAAGCATAGAGAACATATCAAGCTGTCCCTCGCTTGCTGCGGGAGCAGGCTTCGGAGTTTCTGCTTTCTTCGGCTCCGGCTTTTTCTTTTCGGTCTTTTTCCTTGTCTTTGACGTGGTGGTTTTGCCGACGTAGGGTTTGGGAACGAACTGTTCCTCATTGGGATCCTTATCCTCGGGCGCTTCCATATCAAAAAAGTATTCCTTCGCCCACTGATAGCAGAGATCGTCGGGAACGTCGCTGCCGTAGCCCTCGGCACTTGGTTTGATGTCGTTGTCCTTCATCTCCTGCATAACAAATTCCTTTGCTTTGCGGGTGATGTAACGGAAGCAGTTGACCATATTTTTGCGAGGGTGCATGACCTGTCTTGCAAGGTCAAGATCCTCATAGCAGAATACCTGTATCATTTCCGTGACGCACTGCTTCATATTACGGCGCGTCAGGCGTTCGGAATCGTCACCAACACGTTTAGATGACGCCGCTGCGAGAGCCTCATCATCGAGTGCGGTTGCATTTTCCCAAGCGAAAAGGATTTCTTCCTCTTTGGCTTGTTTCTTTGCTTCCCATTCGGCTTTGCGCTTTGCCTCGGCTTCTTCGTGTTCCTTGCGCTTCTGATCCTCGTTATCTTCGGGTGGAGCTTCTTCTGCCGGAGCTTCATCGGTGGACTCGTCCTCGGGTGGCGATTCTACGTTGAGCTTAGCAAGAGTGGCTTGTGCCGCCTCTGCTTCAGCCGCTTGGCGTGCATCGTCTCTTTCCTCGGCTTTTGCTCGAAGATCCATTTCATCCGTACCGTCCGCATCAGCGTTCTGTGTGGTGCGTTTTTCTATGTCAAGCTGTGAAAAATATCCCATAGTATATCTCCTTTGTGTTTTTTGATGTTAAATTGTTATTCGCTGAACGGGGGTTTCTGAGAGCCGTCAAGGTGAACCTCAACGTCATTGTCATTGTTTTCTGCTTCGGGAAGGTTCTGCTGAGCTTCGTCAGCGTAGTATTCCGAAACGACAACAAGCACGCCTTCTTCCTCGGGGGAAGTGAACGCACAGAGTACGATTACAGCGGTGAGAATAACGATCAAAATTGCCAATCCTAAAATAACATTTTTCTTCATAATATAAATTCCTTTCGTATTTGAAAATTTAATAAAGATAGGGATACGCAGAGTTTTTCTCTTTGTATCCCTTTTTTGATGTGTAGGCGAATGCCTTATTTCATTCTTTTCTTGGCAAGCATAGGTGAGAAATTCACCTCGCAAAAGCCATTCTTGTCGCGGTAAAAGTACCTTCTACCGTTTTCATCGTAAAGCTCGATCACGTCGGAAGGCGCCGTTTGTCTGCCTCCGTACCCCTCGGGTAAGCCGTCCTTGAACTTGTTGAATATCAGTTCCAGACATACCTTTGCGGTATCATCGGTAAAGCAGAACTGCACCCCTTCGTGTACCAAAGCGTAATCCGCAGCGGGCGGTTGTTCATAACCCGCCTCGCGGAGAGCCTTGATGCCTTCAAAGGCGAAGGACTTGGGCTTTCCGTCGGAAAAATCAAGCTGATAGATGCGGTATCCTTGTTCGCGTCTTTGTGTCAGCAGATCATTTCTGAACGTTTCGTCGTCTGCCTGACCGTATGCGGAGAATTCCTCGGAAGTAAAGCCAAGATGCTCCTCCAGCGTTCCTTCGTGCTCGGATGAATCGTGCCACGCGGCAATCTCTTCTTCGAGCGCATCAAAATCGCATAGTCCGTAGATAAAGCGTTTCTTAAAATTCATTCTTGCTCCGACCTCCTTTCCGGTCTGTTGTCTTTTCAGGGCGAGCTGCCAATCGTCGATCCCCTTATAATTGGGATTCCACGTAAGGCGGCGTAGCTCCAACCCACATTTCTTTGCTATCAGATAGATGTTGGAAACACCTCTATCCACGTTTTTGTTACGGAACTTGTCCATATCGGCTGCCTCCACGATGATCTCTGTGCCGTTTTCCTTGAGCAACGTCAGCATCAGCTCAAGCTGAGCCGTGTTGTTGGCTCCCGCAATCGCAATAAACGAGCGATTCATCAGGAAGTGTGCAACGTCTGCCTTGAGAAAGCCCTCGGTGAGATAGACGGCACGAGCAAACGGATCTCCAACAAAATGTACGGGAGAACCAGAGCTTACACCCATCTCCTTACCCGCAGAGGATAACCATATGTACTTGGTTCCGCTTTTATCATCGTCAGCATCCTCGTCCTTAATGGGAATGTCGAGCCTTATTTGCATACCGCGTATCAGTCCGTCTATTCCACGAACGGGAATGAGTATTCCCACCGTTTTGGAATAGAACTTGACCGTCCACTCTCCGTCCTTCATATAAAATCCTGGGACACCCTCAAGCGTACAGCCCTTTTCCCGAAGCACCCTGGCAATCTTCTTACAAGAGTAAAAAGGCGGAGTGCTTCGGTACTGAAGCTCGTCGATCTGCTCGTCGGTAAGTCCGCGAACCTCATTAAGATGCCGTCTGTGCTCTTTGGATAAGGTCAGCATATTCAACATCATCGAGAAGGTTTGGTGTATCGTTCGTATATCCGCAAGCGGCGACTGCACCGCAAACTCCTGCTCACGTGGAGCAGAAGTCTGCGGCTCGTAATAGTGAGCAGAAAACTCACCGCTGTGCAATGCCTCGCAGATTTCCCGATAGGCTTCTGAATTGCTGATATGATTGGTCATTGCGTAGAGTGCCAACATACCGCCGTGATTACCGCAGTAGTTGCACCTCCACGAATCAATCTCCACGTTGATGCTCATTTTTCCGCGGTTGTCACCGCATATCGGGCAGTCGTAGTAACCGCCCTTGGAATGAGGACGTCTTCTGCGCAAATGCAGAAGCTCAGCCACATCCAGAATACCAAACGGGAAATCATGCGATTTATTCATGCGAACCCCTCCTTTCAAAATTGGATTTTAACTCAGGGTTTTAAGCTGCTTTGTTCTCAACGAGATTCATCATAATAGTAGCAGCAGCGCGGAGAATGTTATCATCACCGGTATAGCCCGTAAGATACCATTTGAGCGAGGGAGGGCGTCTGTCAGCGACCTGATCCATCGTCCAGCCCTTGCAGGAGCCAACGGGTACGACGTAATTTCTTGCTTCATCCACACCCATAAGAGAGCAGATCTCTTCAACCGACATATTCTTGTTGTAAGGCAGAGCGCCGTCGTCCTCACGAATCTCCGTAACCTCCTGTACGGGAGTTGCAACCGTAGGTGTTACCACTGCGGGCGCAGGTGCTTCCACAACGGGAGCCGCTTCAACAACCGTGGCAGTTGGAGCAGCGGGTGCTTCTTCTACGGGAACAGTAATTTGTTCTACGACAGGTTCCTCCGCAACCGTTTCCGTTACAATAGGTTCTACAACCTGCCGGACAATCTCCGGTGCAGTCTCGACCTTTCTTTCGGGCGGTGATTCAACCTTGACCGCAGGCGCTTCGGCAATCGGTTTTGCCTCGACCTTCGGCACTTCGTCCTCGGATACAAGCGGTCTGCGCGACTCGTTTGCGGGGACGAACTGAATACCAAATCCTGCCGAGGAAAGAGCCTCGTCAATGGCGTTGTGTTGAGCCATTTCGATATAAAGCCCTCCCGGTGTGGTCTGGTTGTTGGTCTGCGCCGTAAAGGAAGATACGGGCTGCGTGTCGTTTTTGTCGAAGAACACCCTCGCCTCGATGATCGCAAGCTGGTCGGTGATCTTGAGGGCAGAGAGTTTAATTCTGCCGTTTGGATACTTGAGTCTAAACCAGAGTTTTTTAACGCTCAGGTCAAGCTTGGGACCTTCCTTGGTCTTGCGAAGGAAGCGGGTGGGATCAAAGCCCTTTACACGATTGAGCTCGGATACGACGGGAACTGCGTGATACATTGTTTTGGTTTCATTCATTTTTTTGATTCTCCTCTCAATAATAAAATAAGAGCCATTTCTGCTTCTTCTGCAAAAATAACTCATTTAACTTACTTTTTTCAGTTGTTCGCGCTCGGTATCGTAAGCGGTCATATACTTATTGATACGCTCACCGAGTAGGGTATTACGTACACCCGTGTCATTCTTGTGTATCGCCATAAACAGCATACCTTTTTCTCCCACGAGGATCACGCGGTGCTTGGCACGGGTGATCGCCGTATAGACGAGATTCCGTTTCAGCATAATGGCGTGACTTCGGATAATGGGAATGATAACGACGTCATACTCCGATCCCATAGCTTTGTGTATGGTGGTGGCATAGGCAAGCTCAATGTTACCCATATCCTCCATACCGTATTCCACGATGCGGTCGGTGCCGAAATCTATCGTTACAATCGTTTCGTGCTTGTCGTTTACCTCGATCTTACGGATAAATCCGATGTCGCCGTTGGATGCCTTTGCGTTGTTCTTCGTCTGCATTACCTTGTCGCCTATACGGAAATAGCGGCTGCCGATCTTGAGGTCGGGAATATCCTCGTCCTCGGGGGGATTGACAAGCTCACGAATGGTTCTGTTGAGCTGTTCAACCGCAGCAAGCCCCTCAGCCCTGAATGGAGAGAGTATCTGTACCTTTTCGATCCCGAATTTCTTTACAAGGTCGCAGAATTGGTTGCAGATAATATCCGCTGCTTCTTCTTGAGTCTTGCATTTGAGAAAAAGGAAATCGTCACCGTAATACAGATTGGTGCTGTCCTCGTTGATGGCTTTCGCATTGTGCGCGATAAGGCTGTCTTGCTTTTGACGGAAGATCTCGTTGAGAATGGTTACGGGAATTCTGCCACAGTTAATAAGCTCACGGAAAACATCTCCCGCGCCTACACTCTGAAGCTGATCTACGTCACCTACCAAGATAACCTTTGTTCCCGGTCTGATACGGGAGAAAAAGTGATTGGCAAGCCACATATCGATCATAGAACTCTCGTCCACGATAATGAGATCCGCATCAAGCGGTTCTTTCTTTTTGTCCTTAACGTATCCGCTGTCACCGAGCAATCCCAAAAGACTGTGAAGCGTCTTGGCATCATTTCGGCCCGTGCTTTCAGCCATTCGTCTGCTCGCTCGTCCCGTAGGTGCCGCAAGCATAATCTTCTTTGACGGATAGAGTCTACCGAACACCTCGATAATTGCTCGAAGAACGGTGGTCTTACCCGTACCAGGAGAACCCGTGATGATTGAAAGATTACTGCGGAACGCCATATAGACTGCCTCACTTTGACGTTGGGAAAGGGCAATACCGAGATTCTGCCGTATGCTTTCCAGAATAGCCGTAATATCTACGCTATCGGGTGGCACGGCAAGCATCTTTGAGATATTGACCGCCGTTTCATCCTCTTGCACGAAGCTCGTTGTTTGGTACACGCGGTTCTTATTGCTGACAACCTCACCCTTGAGAACCATCTGTTCAAGCACTGCCACGATTTCCTCGTTGGTTACGCGGACTTGATCACTTGCAAGACGGTCATTGAGAAGTCTGTTGCTCTCCTTGAGCAGCGCTTCAAGCTCCAAATACAGATGTCCGTTTTCGTTGCGACCAGTATCGAGTGCGGCGTATATCGCGCCGTGTATTCGCATTGGATCGTTGAGCTTGCAATCGCCCTTGCGAACGATGGCATCCACTCGCTTAAATCCGAAGCCCGATATTTGACACAGCTCAAAGGGGTTCTTTTGGAGAATATCTACGCTCTTTGCTCCAAAATGCTCGTAGATCTTGGTAGCCGTTGCGGGTGTTACGCCGAACGGAGATAGTAGAAGCATAAGACCTCTGAGGCATCGGCTCTCGTCGTAAGAAGCCTTGATTTCCTCTAACTTGGCAGGGGTGATACCTTTTATCTCCAACAGACGTTCCGGCTGCTTTTCCAAGATTTGAAGAGCGTCCGCGCCGAAGCGTTCAACGATAAGGTCAGCCGTCTTTTCTCCAACGCCTTTGATAAGGCGAGAAGAAAGATAGCCGCGTACACCGTCTTTCGTTTGCGGTACGATCTCCTCAAAGGAATCGACCTGCAACTGAGGCCCGTACTTTCCGTTCTGCCACTCACCGCTGAGAATCATACTGACTCTATCGGTTTGAGGCAGCTCGTAGCCAACCGCCGTAAAGCGTATCAATCGGTCACGGTGCTGAAATGCGCTTCGTGCCTTTTGAGGTACGGTCTGGTCGTTGGTCTTTACGCTGATAACGCAATATTTGCTCACGGGATTGTAGTAAATCGTCTTGTCATACACACCTGTGTAACTCATTTCTGTCACCTCCGGCGCCATTTGATGTTTTCAATCAAATTAGTAATCAGGAAAACGACGATGATAATGAGCCAAATCCCGACCGCAACGATAAGCGGAGCTGCAATGAGCCACCAACTCATAGAAATGATGTTGGCAAGCTTCAAAATCGCAAAGCATACGCTCATAGCGATCAGTAATGGTGTCAGAACACTTACGTGAGTTTCGTTGTTCTTCATAATGTTTTTCCTTTCTGCTTATTCTGTTTCTTTTTCTTCGGGGAGATAGTTATAGATGTATTGATAATCTTCTTCCGATATATCTAATACACCCTGTACCCACTGGTCGCAGTGACCTTCATCATCCGTCATTTGACGTACTGCAAGGCAGAGCATTTCCGCAAGCTTCTTCGGCTCAATCGAAATCGGCTCTGTAGGCTTCTCAAACTCAACGTCCTTGTATTTGGGATCGTCAAGCACCCAAAGATTACCGGAATACTTTCTGTACCCGTGCTCACGCCAAAGTGCTTCACATTGTTCCTGCGTAGCTCTCGGTTGTGAGTAGTGGATATGTTCGATTTTCTCTAAGGAAGTACATATCAGCTTTCCGATGACCGTATAAACGTTATCGGTTTCTACCACCTGAATGTGCGGAATGTAATCTCTCGCAATAATGTTGAATTGACGGTAATAGATATTGTATCTTGGCATATTTCCTCCTTTCAGGCAGCCTTCGCCGCCGATTTCTTAACGTAGAATCTTCTTGACTCCGATACGGTTACGAACTGCTCATAGATGTCGGGGTACTGCATTTGCAATCGGAATAAGTCCTCTTTGCTGATACCCGGTTTCTTAGAGGGATTGTAGGTGATGGTATAATTGGTTCCGTCTCGGCTGTATGTCGCCGTACAGCACCGTCCCATTTCATCCACGATCCGTCCCTGCAACCGTTTCATCTCGTTATCAATGCGAGTGATTTCAGCATTGAGTGCTGATTTCTGCTCCTTGAGTTCGAGGAAACGCATAGCGCCGTTGACGTTTGCAAAGCTGAGCTCAATAGCCGCAGCGTTCGGATCGGCAGTACCGTAATGGTTCTTCACGCTTTCAAGGATAAGGTCACCGTCCTCACAGTATGGAGGCGGTACTCTCGCAAGAATGTGATTGTGCCAGTAGTCGTACTCAAGGGCAATCAATTCTTCCTCATAATCCTTATCGCGTGTAATATGACGGATGATCGTTTCGTTCTCACTGTTTCCGTAAAGGCAACAGAAATAAACGTGATCGACGTTGATGACCGCCATATAATGCCGTCCTTGAATCTCGTAGTTAATGGGAACGACTTCTTTGCCGTTCTCCCACCAGTGGTCTGTCGCGTTGTAGTTAGTGGTCTTGATCTCAAGTATTGCCGTTTCACCGTTTGGCAGGGTGATGAAGTAATCGACGTCAGCCAGCATAAACGGATACAGCGGGTGATAGAACATCTTTTTGACCTGATAGATGTGAAAGCCTGTCCTCACGTGGAAGATCTCGGCTACCAAATCCTCAAGTAAATGTCCCATCTTTTTCTGCACCCAGTTTTCCTCGGGGTCCTCGAAGGTTACGATTTTAAGTTTATCGTAATACAAGTCCCGCGCTGTTTTGAACGGCGATACACCGAGAATAGATGCGGCATCACTGCCACCGATTCCACGTCTGCGGTATTCCAGCCAATCGTTCTCCGGCAAGTCCTTCGTATCTACAAGCACGTGCGGCTTGTAGCTTTGTGTTGCAGTTGCGGGCACTTTATGCACCTCGCTTTCTGCATTGCTTCAGGAACACAGCCTGTCTGTACTCCGTCCGCAGGGGATACTTCGTTTCTTTCTTCAGCTCCTTTCTTAGAATCTGCTGCTTGATCTTGGCGTTACTCTTTTTGTGAAAACGCCGCTTGGGTTTGTTGTTCATTCTTTTCTGAACCACCTTTCATTATTTATTTCCAGAGCCATACGGCTGTTGGACAAAATAAAAAAAGCGAGAATGAACCTTCAAGCCATAGATCGGCATTAGTGTTTACGCTTAATACGTAAACCGGATTCATTCTCGCTTTTGGGCAGAGTTAGCCCTATTAAAATTAAAAAAGCCAATACGTCCCCCAAAGCATAAAAATACCAGGGCAATAACGCACTGACAGATACAATCCTAACCAGATGTGCGACACGGTTTTAACCATGAATGTCCATAACGGACGGGTGCACAGAAATCAATTACACGATTATTATACCACAAGATATGGATTTTGTCAAGGTACTTTCTCAATATCTTGTGTCTTTTTTGTTCGAGAAAAATTTTTTCTCTTTTGTTTGCAGAAATAGAGGGGGGTCATCCGTCTTTCATTGGTGAGAGGACAAAATAGGTCTTTTCCTCAGTGAAGCAGTTCTGTGCCGAGAGTTTTACAGAACTTCAATGCTGTGAAAATGCTATGCGAAAGGAGAAAAAATGGGTAAAGAAAAAAACACCGTGATTGATGAGGGCAACTACGATCCTTACGAGGAACTTGCAAATGCCATCGTAATTCAAGCCTGCGAGGATTATAAGAGGGCGTACATTTGCCATCTTCGCAGCAACGGAAAAGGAAAAAGAACGGTGCGCCAGCTTGCTGATCTTGAGTATTTCTTCCGTTCTGATTGGTACAAAACGCTTACTGAGGTTGACGGTGAGCAACTGATGGAAAGGTTAAGAGCGCAGGTGGCATCAGAGGATAAGAAAACGCCTAAATAATACTTTTCGGAAGCTATGGTGTATCAATTTAATTTAATGGAAAGGAGGAATGCTATGTATAAAAATCTCGATGATATTCCGATTACTTTTAGTCCGATGGAATTGGCGGTCATTCTTGGTATTTCAAAAAATAAAGCTTACGAGTTAGCAAACAAACCTGATTTTCCAAAGTATCGTGTCGGAAGACGAATCGTGATAAGCAAAAAGCACTTTATAAAGTGGATGGACGAAAATTTTGGTGATCTGTACGATGAATAAAAAATAAAAATATGAGCAAATTTGCTGTTTCTGTTGAAAAAGCCTACCTTTAAGTAGTAAAATATAAGTGAGTACGAACCCGACGAACTCATTATTAGGAAACAATGCTTTTGCTCGTGAAATATAGGAGGATTTCAATATGAGCAAAAAGAAAGCAAACGGCGAAGGCTCTATTACAAAACGTTCAGACGGGCGCTATATGGCGCGTTACACCGCAAACGGCAAGCGACACTGTATTTACGGCGAAACGCATAGTGAAGTGCGTGAAAAACTCAATCAGAAGCTTGTCGAGATTGCACGGGGAGAGTTCATTGAACCGACAAAAGAAACTGTTGGCAAATGGATGAACGAATGGCTTGTTACTTATGCACTTCCCAGCGTTAAGCAATCGACGTATATCTCATACGAAAGCTACATTAGATTACATATCAATCCGGAGCTTGGAGATATCAAGTTGACCGCATTGACGCTTGAGCAGGTACAACGCTTTTTCAACAAGAAATTTGCAGGTGAAAAGGGTAAAAAGGGACTTTCCCCAAAATCTCTCAAAAACATTTTCAATATGTTCCACGAAGCTATCAACCAAGCAATCGTTAACCAAAAAATGATTCGCAATCCGCTGTTGGGCGTTAAGCTTCCAAAGCAACAGCAGGCAGAGCGACGTGTTCTCTCGGCAGACGAGCAAGAGAGCTTGCAAACAGTCACGAGAATGGCGGAAGAACTTCCGGCATACGGAATTATCTTTGCACTCAGTACAGGCGTCAGACTCGGTGAGCTTGTGGCTCTTCAATGGAAAGATGTCAATTTTAATAATCATTCCATAAGAGTGCGAAGAACTGCCGGTCGGTTGAAAAAGGTTGATGAAAACGGACAGCTTGTAGAAAAGAGTGAAGGAACCACCGCAACCGAAATCGTTATCAGAACACCTAAGTCCTTAACCTCGGCAAGAATCATTCCAATTTTTCCGGAGTTGTGGGCTGACCTTATGGAATACAGAGAAAAACAAAACGCTGTCAAGGATGCCTTGGGGAGCGACTATCACGATGGAGATTATATCTTCAGCACGGTAGATGGCAGACTCTACGATCCGCGAACGTTTGAGGATCTTTTCAAAAGGAAGGTGGCACTGGCAAAGATTGAAGAAACAAATTTTCACGCACTCAGACATACGTTCGCTACAAGGGCATTGGAGGCAGGAATGGATATAAAGGTTTTATCATCCATTCTCGGTCACGCGCAAGCCTCAACAACATTGAACTTGTACGGACACGCTCTTCCTGATCACAAAAAAGTGAGTATGGAAAAGATGAGCGAATTTTATACTACAAGCTAATTTGACACCAACCAATACGGTGGAGCAAAAGAGAGAAAAACTGATTTGACACCAACGCAAGTCCCGAAAAATAAAAAAATGACACCAACGAATTGGTGTCAAACTCAAAAAAATATTTTTCTTGAACGGTGTGAAAACTGCATAATAACAGATAAGATTTGGTGTCAAAAACTCTGTTGGTGTCAAACATTGGTGTCAAACAGAAAAAAATTAAGCAAAAAACAGTATTTCCAACGAAGCAGAGAAGAACAACCTCGCAATCGAAAAAGTAAAATCTCGTTGGTGTCGGTTGGTGTCAAACCGAAAAAACCGAGGGATCGAAAAGGGTAAAAACGGCAAAAAAATACCGTAAATCCCTTAAAATCAAGGAATTTACGGCTTTTTTGGTTGCGGGGGTGGGATTTGAACCTCACGGCCTCCGGGTTATGAGCCCGACGAGCTACCAGACTGCTCTACCCCGCGATAGGGTGTTTTCCGCGGTTTCCAGAGTTGCACTGGAATGGCAAACTCGTTAGGTTATGAGCCCGACGAGCTACCAGGCTGCTCTACCCCGCGATATTTTTCGGCACATCAAAAGGGC
>JAZPZM010000014.1:0-15667 GCA_045544735.1 Eubacteriales bacterium | reverse complement strand
CTTCGAGCATCATATGATCACGGCAATTACCATGGCTGCGTATACCTTTACGGCATTTAGCACGGCGATCGTCAATGTCATCCGTTATCGAAAATATAATAGCCCGGTCTATTCCGCCTCCAAAGCTATCAGCTTTGCCGCAGCCTGTGTATCGATGCTGACGCTGACTTCTACTATGCTGACAACCTTCAACGACGGGTCGATGAGCGCCATCACACAAAAGATTATGCTTGGAAGTGTTGGTTTGGCGGTCTCGGTTGTAGTAGTTACGATGGCGATTTATATGATCGTACAAAGTACAAAAAAATTAAAAATCATAAAATCAGAGGAAAGTGAAAATGGAAGATAATCAAAAAAACAATGGATTTCAGTACACCTATTCCGCACGAGAGCAGGCAGATCTGAAGCGCATCCGTGATAAATATACTGCCCCGACAGAAGTCGAGGACAAAATGGCTCGCCTGCGCCGACTTGATGCAAGCGTAACACAGACAGCACAGGTCGTGGCTCTTGTGTTCGGTATCATAGGCGCACTTATTCTCGGATTTGGAATGAGTCTTTGCATGACCGACCTTTCCGAACTTCTTGGTTCACATAGAGATTGGGCGATGGTGATTGGTATTGCAATCGGGCTTGTCGGTGGAATACTTGCAAGCCTCGCCTATCCCATCTATAACGTTATCGTAAAGGCAAAGCGCAAGAAGCTTGCGCCCGAGATCATTCGCCTTACCGACGAGCTGATGAAATGAGGAACGAATATGAAAATTGAAATCAAAAATGCCATCTTGGAAATGCTTTCGGGCGATGCAACCGTCACCGATTTATGCGACACCGCCGAGGACTTCACTTGGGTGTTTGACTATGTAAAATCTAATGCCGAGCAGCTCCGCGCTCGTTTCAAAACCGAAAGTTATAACACCACCGGTGATTATAAAACTACGTTCTTTGTCAACGGACTCCGCGCTATCATCGCCACTTGGCTCGATAACGGTTGCGCCGAACCTGTCTGTCAGATGAACGAGATCGTGATGAGAGAGTATAGAAAGCTTTTTGAAACGGCATAACAATCCTATCAAAGCTCAATATCTGCATTGCTGTAGTCAAAAAAACGCCCGATGAAAAGATGCGAACTGAGTTTATTAAACGCCTCGCGTGTATTTGGATGTTTGTCACCATATCTGAGCAATAAAATAACGATTTTCAGCCTCGGTAAAGATTTTTTGCCGAGGCTGCTGTTATTTTTTTCACTTTAACAAAACCAAAACAAAAGACAAATACTATACGAACATTGACCTGCTATAATTTTTGCTATGATGGCGGATTGGTTACACATCTGCTATTTATATCAATAAACGGAGTAATATAAAACTATGTTCTTTTTAAAAACGGCTTTTTGCCGAGTGTTTCAAATTGCATTCCGCGCGGCGTTGCCGATATTGCCTTACAGAGAACCGAAGATCGTATCCTCTTGCTCGGCACTCGGCGACGTATTCAAAAAAGAGAAAGCTACCTCTGTTCTCGTTGTGACTGATACCGGTATCGTAAGGAACGGACTCACGGCTTCGCTTGAAGAAGCATTAAAGGAAAACAGAATTGCATATACGGTCTACGATAAAACACAGCCAAATCCCACTGTGGATAACGTAGAGGAAGCACTTGCGCTCTATTACAATAACAAGTGCGATACGCTCATTGCCATAGGAGGCGGCTCGGCGATGGATTGCGCCAAGGCGGTTGGTGCGCGTGTAGCATATCCGAAAAAAACGGTCGGACAAATGGGCGGTATTCTGCGTGTTATTCGCAGGCTTCCCACATTGATCGCTATTCCAACAACCGCAGGAACAGGAAGCGAAACAACGCTTGCAGCGGTGATTACAGATAGTAAAACGCATCACAAATACGCTCTTATGAGCTTTCCGCTGATTCCGCATTATGCTGTGCTTGATGCTGCGCTTACCTATACGCTTCCGCCGCATATGACCTCTACCACGGGAATGGATGCTCTGACTCACGCCGTGGAAGCCTATATCGGTCGTTCCACTTCCAAAGAAACAAGAGGGCTTGCTCTTGAAGCAACAAAGCTTGTTTTTGAAAACGTTGAAAAGGCGTATGTAAATGGCAATGACCACAAGGCAAGAGAAAATATGCTCCACGCAGCGTATAAGGCGGGCGTGGCTTTCTCCAAGTCCTACGTTGGTTATATTCACGCTGTTGCTCACTCTCTTGGCGGTAAATACGGAACACCTCACGGTCTTGCAAACGCGGTTATTATGCCGTATGTGTTAGAATCCTACGGTAAGAGCGCATATAAAAAGCTCCACCGTCTCGGTGTTGCCGCCGGCGTATGCTCCGATAGCGACAGTTTCGAGGACGGAGCAAAGAACTTTATTGAAGCAATTAAAGCATTAAATGAAAAAATGAATATTCCCGACAAGATCACGGGAATCAGACAAGAAGATATTTCCGAGATGGCAAGACACGCAGAAAAGGAAGCAAATCCTCTCTATCCCGTGCCGAAGATGATGACGAGAAAAGAGCTTGAGGGCTTTTATTACCAAATCGCAGATTGGAGTGAAGCAACATGACAAATCAAGAAATACAAAGCTTGCTTGAAAAGCAAAGAGCCTACTACAGAAGCGGAGCGACGATCCCTGTAAAATTCCGCATTGAGCAATTGAGAAAGCTGTATAATACGATTAAAAAATATGAAACCGAGATTAACGATGCACTTACCGCAGACCTCGGAAAAAGTCACTACGAGGGCTTTATGTGCGAAAGCGGTCTTGTGCTGACCGAGATCTCCTATATGATTAAGCATACAAGAAAATTTGCAAAAAGAAAGACTGTGGCAACACCTCTCGCACAGTTCTGTTCTCACAGCTACAAACAACCCGTTCCATACGGAAACACGCTGATCATGAGCCCTTGGAACTACCCCTTCCTTCTGACACTTGATCCTCTTGCGGATGCAATTGCAGCAGGCAATACCGCAATCGTCAAGCCAAGTGCGTACTCTCCCGCAACGAGCAAGATTGTTGAAAAGATTATAGCGGAATGCTTTGCTCCCGAATACGTGGCTGTCGTTATGGGTGGCAGAGCCGAAAACACCGCACTTCTTGATCAAAAGTTCGATTTCGTGTTCTTCACGGGAAGTCAGGCGGTTGGCAAAGAGGTGCTTCGCCATACCGCAGAGCATCTGACTCCTGCGGTGTTGGAGCTTGGTGGCAAAAGCCCTTGTATCGTAGATGCGAGCGCGAATGTTGGGCTTGCGGCAAGACGAATTGTTTGGGGTAAGTATCTCAACTGTGGTCAGACCTGTGTTGCGCCCGACTACATCCTCTGCGAGAGATCGATCAAGGATGCGTTTGTCAAGGCAGTTATCGCTGAAATAAAGAAGCAGTATGGCGAGAATCCTCTTGAAAACAAGGACTACGGCAAGATCATCAACGAGAAGCATTTTATCCGTCTTTGCGGATTGATCGACGAGAAGAAGGTGGTCATCGGCGGCAACACAAATCCCGATACTTGCCAAATTGCTCCTACCGTGATGGATAATGTAACCTACGATGATGCCGTTATGGGCGAAGAAATCTTCGGCCCCATTATGCCGATCCTCACCTTTGACGATTTCGACGCTGTGGTTGACGAGCTGAAAACCAAGGATAAGCCTCTTGCACTCTATCTCTTTACAAGCGATAAGAAGCATATTAAACGTGTTACGACCGAGCTGTCCTATGGCGGCGGTTGCATCAATGACGTGGTCATTCACTTGGCAACAAGTGAGATGGGCTTTGGTGGCGTGGGTGAAAGCGGAATGGGAAGCTATCACGGCAAAGCAGGCTTTGATGCCTTCAGCCATTACAAGTCAATCGTTGATAAAAAAACTTGGCTCGACCTTCCTATGCGCTATCAGCCCTTCACAAGTAAGCTTTATGAAAAGCTCTTGCATATTTTCTTGAAATAAGCCAAGCGTACAATCGTATAAAATTTTAGGAGAAAAAATGAATCAAAACGATTTTGAAAAAGCGTTGATCAGCCCCGTCGATATGAATCATATAAGCAATATGCTTATGAATTCGGGGGCAATGAATATGATGTTCAACCAAGCCAAAAGGATGATGTGGTCAATGGTTGAGTATAAAGATTTACAAATGTTATATACCTGTGCATTAAAAGCAGTTCAGACAAAGTTTGAAATACTTAGTACAGAGTTTAATATTAAGCATAAGAGAAATCCCATCAGCTCTATTCATACAAGACTCAAACGAACAGAGAGCATTATGGAAAAGCTGATAAAAAATAATTTTCCTCTAACACTTGATAGTATTGAAAACAATATTCACGACGTTGCGGGTATCAGGGTAATCTGTTCTTATATTGACGATATTTACAGTATTGCAGAGGCACTTTTGAAACAGGATGATGTGACGTTGATCGCCCGTAAGGACTATATTGAGAATCCGAAGCCCAACGGCTATAGAAGTCTGCATTTGATCATATCCGTTCCCGTTTTCTTGGCAGATACCAAGAAGGAAATGAAGGTTGAGGTGCAGATCCGCACGATTGCAATGGACTTTTGGGCAAGTCTTGAACATCAAATCAAATACAAACAAGATATTCCCAATCAATCCGCGGTTTGCGACGAGTTGAAGGCTTGCGCAGATGTGATTGCCGAAACCGATAGAAAGATGTTGAAGCTTCGTGAACAAATAGAGCTTGCAGAGGATGTGCCGTCCGAGGAAGATATTTTGTTTGAACGCTTACGGAAGCTGGATATGCCGATTGGATAAGGAGAACATAAAAAAGAATGAGTTATATTACCTTTGAAAACGTAATAAAAACATACGGCAGTGGAAGTGCGCAGATCAATGCGCTTGACAGCGTTGATTTTGAGATCAATAAAGGAGAGTTTTGTATTTTGCTCGGCTCGTCCGGTGCGGGAAAAACAACGCTTCTCAATATGCTTGGCGGTATGGATACCATCACAAGCGGGAAAATAGAATTTGACGGAAATGACGTATCCAAGCTGTCAAAGCGTGAGCTTGTGGAATACCGCCGTCATGACGTGGGATTTGTGTTTCAGTTCTATAATCTGATCCCCAACCTTACAGCACTTGAAAACGTGGAGATTGCCGCGCAGCTCTGCAAGAATCCAATCCCTGCCGCAGAAGCTCTCCGCATGGTAGGGCTGTCCGAGAGAGCCAACAATTTCCCGGCACAGCTTTCGGGCGGTGTGCAGCAGAGAGAGGCAATTGCACGTGCTCTTGCCAAGAACCCTCGTCTGCTCCTTTGCGATGAGCCTACGGGAGCACTTGATTACGTGACGGGAAAGGCAGTCTTGAAGCTGCTTTACGATCTCAGCCGTGAGCGCGGAACAACGGTCATCATCATCACGCACAATCAGGCAATCGCGCCTATGGCTGACCGTGTTATTAAAATCAAAAGCGGAAAAATTCGCTCCAATGAGATCAACGAGCACATCGTGCCCATCGACGAGATTGAGTGGTGATTGCCGATGAAGTCTGTTTTCAAGCTTACATGGCGTTCGGTTAAGACATTTTTCGGACGCTATATGGCTCTGCTACTCATTGTAGCCATCAGCGTGGGATTCTTTGCCGGACTCAAGATTACAAAGGATGCGATGGCAAATACCTGCGATAACTATCTTACGGAGCAGAATTTTTATGATTTCCGCCTGTTCTCAACGCTTGGTTTTACCGAGGAAGATGTAGAAAAATTTGCTTCTGCCACGGGTGTCGGTGAAGCGGAAGGAACTTTTACCGTCGATGCCATGATGACGTATGATGGCGAAAACCGTCCCTTCAAGCTGTTGGCGCTTCCCGAAAGGATCAACCTTCCTTCTCTTGTCGCGGGAAGAATGCCCGAAGCCGCAGGTGAGTGCCTTGCCGATGACGAGAGATTCAGCGAGGACGATATTGGCACGACTATCCGTATATCCAATGATAATGATGAATCCGTAACGAAGCAGCTTGACGGAGAGGAATACACCATCGTCGGTCTTGTGGATTCACCTCTTTATATCAGCCTTGACCGAGGAACAACGGGAATCGGCAACGGCTCACTCCACTCCTTTTTGTATCTGCCAAGTGAGAATTTCACGAGCGATATCTATACCGAGATTAACATTACTCTTCGTGAGCGTGAGGAGGCTTACAGCGACGAATACGATGAGCTGATTGAGGAACATGAGGAAACGATCACAGTCCTTTGCCGTCAGCTCGCAGACGAGCGTTACGATAATTTGGTGGGTGATGCTCTTGCTTCTATGGGATTGCCCTCGGATATGGAGCTGACTCCCGAAATGCAGGAAATGCTCGAAGCAGCAGGACTTACAGAAGCCGAAACCTACGTGCTGACACGCGCGGAGAACGCAGGCTACGTCAGCTTTGAGAGCGACACCTCCATCATCAGCGGTATCGCCAATATTTTCCCCGTGTTCTTTATTTTGATTGCCATGCTTGTCTGCATGACCACGATGTCGCGTATGGTAGACGAGGAACGCACGCAGATCGGAACGATGAAGGCAATGGGCTTCAGCAATGCCAAGATTATGGCAAAATATCTTTTGTATGCCGGAAGTGCCACCGTCATCGGTTGGGCTATCGGATTTCTTGCGTGTACTTGGGGATTCCCGCAGATCTTTTGGTTGGCTTATAACGCACTCTATAATTTTTCGCCCCTCGCGTTCCTGTTCAGCCCGAGTCTTGCCTTGCTTACCCTTGCGGTCTCTCTTGCAGGCATTCTCGGTGCGACCTTCTTCTCTTGTCGCAAGGAGCTGATATCCGTTCCCGCAAAGCTGATACGCCCCAAGGCAACGAAGAACGGAAAGCGTATTTTGCTTGAGCGTATCACACCTTTTTGGAAGCGGTTGCCCTTCCTTCAGAAGATCACACTCCGCAATATGTTCCGCTACAAGCGACGCCTTGTGATGATGCTTGTGGGTATCAGCTGTTGCGCAGGACTTGTGGTTACAGCGTTTGGTGCGAGAGATTCTATGGTTGGGCTCGGTACGCATCATTTTGATACCGTGCAAACCTACGATATGGAAGCCTCCTTTGAAGCAGGCAACGAGAATGCTGTCAAGGAAAAGCTCGATGCGATTGCCGGAATAGACAAATATCTCATCGCCACGGTTCAGAGAGTGGATCTTGAAGCCGAGGAAAGCATGAGCTCGGTGAATCTCATGAGCTTCCGTGATACAAACGGTCTTTCGGATTTTTGGAATTTGCACGACGAAGAGGAAAAGGTCGCTTATCCTAAAAAGGGCGAGGCGATCATCAATACCAAAATAGCAGATACGCTGGGACTTGAAATCGGAGATACCTTTGAGATTCGCGACGTGGATATGCAGGTCTGCACGGTTAAGGTCAGCGGCATCTTTGAAAACTATATCTACAATTTTGTGATGGTGTCGGATGATACCTATGCTGAAGCATTTGGAGAATGGAACGCCAATACTGCGTTACTGAAAATAAACGGAGATGAGAACTCTATCGCAGAGAAGCTGACCGAATTATCCGAAATCACAAGCGTGGCAAAGCTCTCATCTACCGCCAACGTTGTAAATGATGCGCTGTCTTGCCTCAATTATATAATTTGGGTAATCATTCTGTTCTCGGGTGGACTTGCCTTTATCGTTACCTTTAATCTGACCAACATCAACCTTGCGGAGCGAAGCCGCGAAATCGCAACAGTAGAGGTTCTCGGCTTCTATCCGAAGGAAACCAACAGCTACGTATTGCGCGAAAATCTCATTTTGTCGGTCATCGCAAGCATCATAGGTTTACCGCTCGGAACATTGTTCCATAGGATCGTGATGAGCATGATCCTCATCGATTCCTTTACCTTCAACATTCATGTTTCGCCTATCAGTTATGTGCTGTCGCTTGTTTGCACTATATTTTTCGCCGTGATCGTCAACATTTTTATGAGGAAGCAGATCGGCAAAATAAAGATGGCAGAATCGCTTAAGGCGGTAGAATAATTCTTTTGAAGCACTCTCGCAAGAGATGCAAATAAAACAGAGGAGGTATCCAAATGAAGAAGTCGAAGAAGGTCAAGATCAGCAAGAAGCAGAAAAAGGCATTCGGTATTGCCGCTATTTGCGCAGGTGCCGTATCTGCAATCGGTACAATCGTTGCCGTTGTTGCCAAGAAGAAAAAAGCTTCCTGCTAATCGCAACTACCGAATCTGTTACGTGCTCTAATCAAGCACCGATCAGCCCTTACTTCGAATGGAGTAGGGGCTGTTTTTTGAAAAAATTATCGAAATTTTTTTACTTTAACAAAACACAAATAAAAGAAAAATAATATAACAATACGGGAATGTTATAATCTTCGTGTAAAATGGATTTTTATTTATTCAGCTTAAATCTCCGAGTGGATCAACTCAATTCTCTCAGGATTAAAAAAATCAAGGTGAACTATAACAAGAAAATGAAAATACAGTTATGAAGATTTTAATTACGACAGATCTGTTTTCTACAAAAACAAACGGTGTGGTAACATCCGTAAGGAATCTATGGGATGAACTGAAATCAAGAGGACACGACGTTCGTATTCTTACGCTGTCGGAAAACCGACACAGCTATCAAGATGGAGCTGTTTTCTATGTTCGTTCGATGCCACTCGGTGTTTACCCCGACGTGCGTATGCCTACCTCTTACAGACACAAATACATAAAAGAAATGGTTGCTTGGAAGCCGGATATCATTCACAGCCAATGTGAATTCTTCAGCTTTCAGTTTGCAAACTATATCGCCAAAAGAACGGGTGCTCCTATCGTTCACACCTACCACACCTTGTACGAGCGGTACGTTTCATATGTGATACCGAATGAAAAACTTGGAAAGTGGGCGGTTCGCGTCCTCTCTAAAAAGCGGCTCAAAGGCGTAAAAACGATTATAGTTCCTACGCATAAGGTCGAGGAAAAGTTGAGAAGCTACGGAATCGCGAATCCGATTACTGTAATGCCAAGCGGAATCTGCTTGGAGCAACACAAAATAAGAATTACCAATGAGGAAAAATCGCAAAAACGCCGAAGCTTAAATATTCCCGACAATGCCGTAGTGCTTATAAATTTAGGACGTTTGGGAACAGAAAAAAACCTTGAAGAGCTGCTTCAATACTTTGCAAATCTTTCAAGGACGGATGCTAATACTTGGCTGATGATCGTGGGCGACGGCCCCGAAAAGAAAAATTTGGAGAGCCTCGCAGACACACTCGGAATTGGCAATAAGGTGGTCTTTACAGGTATGGTAGATCCGACCGAGGTACACGCTTATTATCAGCTTGGCGATATTTTCGTAAACGCTTCCACGAGTGAGACGCAGGGCTTAACATACATAGAAGCTGCTGCCAACGGCTTACCTCTCGTGTGCAGACGCGATCCTTGTTTGGATGACGTGATCTGCGAGGGCGTAAATGGCTTTGAGTATGATACTGAGTCGGATTTCAAAAGCTACATCAGGCATTTTGTTTACAATGCCGATCGGCGTCGTATCGCGGGTGAGTATAGCGAGCGATGCGTACATAAATTTGACAAAGCCGTGTTTGGTGAAACAGCGGAGCGGTTATACAATACCGTCATAAATGATGATAATGGATGAGACAAGAGATAACGGGACGGCGATGTCGGTTGGAGATTACTTATGAATGGAGAAAAAAACGAGAAGAAAAACAAACAGTTAATTTATTCCGATATGCTTTGGCTCTTTCTGTTCGGAAGCGTTATCGGTTTTGTCTTGGAAGGAATATGGTGCATTATCACGAAGGGCGCGTGGGAAAATCATGCCGCAACAGTATGGGGGCCTTTCTGCATCATATACGGTATAGCGGCAATGCTTCTTTATGCGCTGTCCTTTCCGCTGAAAAAGATACATATGGCTTGGCAATTCGTGATCTGTACACTTATAGGTACAGGGATTGAATATTTTTCGAGCTTATTTCAAGAGCTGTGTTTTGGCTCTACCTCATGGAACTATGCCAACCATTTCTTGAATTTGGGCGGCAGAGTCAGTTTGAGAATGGCGCTTATGTGGGGAATCCTCGGCATTGTTTTCGTGAAATTTGTGTTTCCTCTGTTGGCGCGGCTATTGCAAAAAACGAGAGGTCGCGGGTGGCAAATTGCTTGCATATGTGCCACGGTGTTTATGGTTATCAATCTACTGCTAACGGTTTGTGCGGTTGGACGATGGAGCGAACGAATTGAGGACAAGCCCGCTTCCAATCGATGGGAAGAATTTTTGGACGAAAGATTTGATGATGCTCGAATGAGAAAAACATTCCCCAATATGGATTTTAAGAATAGCGAAGAACAGTAAACGTGAATGATGCTTTTAGCAGTATAAGCAAGCAATAAGTTGGATTATCGGGAGGAACACAAAATATGGATAATGAATTTTCTTATGAAGCATTGATTGAACAAGCTAATTTTAAGGTGAAGCCAAAACGTGTTGCAAATATCATTACATATTCCGTCGCAGGAGTCGGGATCGTAATGCTTTGGGGTGGGATGATTTTGTCATGGGCGCTGCCCGAAACATTTCTGATTTCGGGAATCATTGTGGCTCTTGTCGGTATGGTTCTTGTAGCGCTTTCTTATCCATTGCATCGCTTTATTTTCAGTAAGCTCATTAAGAAAAGGCTGGATGCACTTATTAACATTTTGGATGATCAGTGATTAGGTGAAGCTTTATGAACGTTTATGATTTTGACAGAACAATTTACCGTGGCTATTGCTCCATACATTTTTGGAAATATTGCGTGAAAAAGCACCCGTCTGTTCTTCGTGTGATTCCAAAGGCTACGGTTGCCGTACTGAAATATAAAATGAAACGGTGCACGTGGGGAGAAGTAACGGAAAGATTTTTTGGATTTTTGCGTTACCTTCCCACAATAGAACAGACCGTGGAAGATTTTTGGAATAAAAATATCGAAAAGATATATGATTGGTATTTGGAACAAAAAGCAGACGATGACGTTATTATTTCGGCGGCACCGGACTTTCTGATCTCATCGGTCTGCAAGCGTCTTGGTGTAAAATGTGTTGCAACGGATATGGATACGGCAACCGGCAAAATAAACGGTATGCAATGCAGCGGAGAAGAAAAAGCCAAAAGATATTTTAATGAATTCGGTGATATGCCGATTGATGAATTTTACTCGGACTCTTTCTCCGATCTTCCTTTGGCGAGATTGGCAAGGCAAGCATTTATGGTAGATGAGGGAACGCTCAGTGAGTGGAATATAGAAGTAGCGGTCTAATATGAATTACACTATTTGAGAGGGATAAACATGGACAATCTTATGTACAATATCGTCTTGAAAACGCCTGTCGGCTATCGCGTCGGACAGATGATAGTTGAAATAGGGGATCGAATTATACGCGGAATCATCCGCACATTCGAAAAAGACGGTGAATATCACGGTAGCATTGACAGCAATGGTAATATTGAAGTCAACGGCGTCCTCCCGTTAAATACGGAAACCATACCATTCAAAGGCAAAGGAAAAATCAGTTCTTATGCAGTGCATTTGACGATTCAAAGCGATAATTTTACATTTGAATTGGATGGTACATCTCGAAAATAATATTCAAGGTCAGGAGATGGCAACAAAAAATAATGTATATAGCAAGCAAAATTCTAATTATAAACCATAACGAAGACACCGCCAAGGAGATCCAAGCCAATTTGTCAGGCATAGGATCTGAGGTGATTTACGTTACAACGATACAAGCCGCTTTGCAACAATTTATAAATAACGAGTTCAGCTTGATCATTCTCGATGCACATATGTCTGCGGATGATGATCACAATCTCTTAAAAGCAATGCGGAATAGCAAATCAACGCCGATTATGGTGCTGTCCTCTGAAATGAACCATGATGAGCGTTTACACGCCTTCAAAGCAGGTGCTCACGCTTATATGGGTAAGCCGTACACACAGGAGGAATGCGTGGCGCAGGCTCATTCGCTGATACAGCTATACATAGATAATAACCAAACGGGAAAAGTCTGTTATACATTGGCATTCGGAAATGATCTTGTGATTGATCCGTCTACTCGGCAGATATTCGTCAAGGGGAAAGAAATAAAGGCAACCAAGAAAGAGTTTGATCTCTTGTTTCGCCTTGCAAGCAATCCCGGAAAGGTATTCAGTCGTGAGCAGCTATACGATCATGTGTGGGATGAGCAAACGGCTTTCAATGTGGATAGTGTGGTTAAGAACCATATCAGTTCACTCAAACAAAAATTATCCGAAGCAAATCAAGAATACATAAAAAATGTTTGGGGAGTCGGATATCGATTCTGCAAAACGGAAGGCGACAGGTGATCCTGCCGCCTTTATTACTTTCTAAATCCTTACTTTTTCATTACTGTTTCATGACTATTTTATGATATACTATCCTCACGCAAAAAAGTAGCCCTGCGGCTACTTTTCCGAACTGCTATTTTGAGGTGCTGTATCGAGTAAGGCTTGCGCCGTAGCTTTGATGACTTCAAGGGAGCGAGGATCGAGCTTGTGGAGTGCTCTAATGATATGCTCCAAATCGGAGTCCTTATCCGCGCTTTCGGGATAGAAGATCAAGTTTGGATCTGCGGAGGACTCTCGAATCATGGCAAAAAGCGTTTCGTATTTTGGTTTGTTGCCTTCGTTCTCCACACGATATACATAACGGACGGTCTTGTCCACTCGTCTTGCAAATTCCTCAACAGTTATTCCGGATCTTTGACGCGCTTCCTTCAGCACATCCCCAAGAGTATCCGGTATGTCAGTATCTCTATGTACCATTAGTTCACCTCCCCTAATATTATACTATTTTTATTTCATTTACATAATGGTCTGGTATGCCAATTTATAATGACATACTGTGCCACTATAACCGTGACAAATTGAATAAGTATCCCCGCCGGATTAAAAAAAACGACGTCTTGGCGGTGATTCGTTACGCATTCTCCCTCCAATTCAGCGTTTTTGATTGGAGGGATTATTTTATGCGCTGGTCGTCTTTTTCTCGGAAGCCCATTCCGATTAAGAGCAGCGAATATGATTTTACGCAATAGGTCATATTCGCAAGGTTAAGGACAATTTCAAAAATTACTCGACTTCTTCCTTGACCTTCTGCGGCTCCAACAATGGCACAGCAGACCACTACAATGCTGAACTGAATAATAAAAATGCACTTGTCATGCGATGTGAGCGTACATCGTATGACAAGTGCGTTTTTGTTTGCGAAAAATATCGTTTACCGTCTATCCGTGCGCCTCCTGCTCGAATTTTGAAATCTTACTAATTTTCAAAATTCAAAACAGGAGGAATCAGGCATGAAATATGCACCCAAGAAAGTTTTTATATTAGAGAACAACGAATATGTGGAGATCACCTACGAGGAACTCTGCCACAGAGAAGCAACTGACAAATCCTATGAGAACAAGCTCTTTCTCCCTCTGCACGGAATGCTCATGGAGGTCACCGAGGACGTTTACGCTGACTTTTACCGAGCAGAGCGTCGTCAGCAGTACATAACCGCAAGAGCGATTGCCAACGGCGACGTCTCATACGATGCGCTAAACACCGACGAGTTCAACGGCGAGGACACTCTCGTCGATCCCGATGAGAACGTAGCCGAGCAAGTGGCGCAGAAGATGATGATCGAGAAGCTCCACCGTGTTCTTCCGCTGCTGTCGGATGATGAGCAGCTTCTCATTCACCGTCACTATTTCGAGGACATTCCCGAAACCGAGCTGGCAGAGATTTACGGGATCACACAGCAAGGAATCAGCAAGCGGATTAAGAAAATTCGTGAGAAGCTGAAAAAACTTTTGGAAAATTAAAAAATTTTAGTTGTAGGCCCCCTTACTTTTTGCCATGAAAAGTGAGGGGGTCATTTCTGTTTCCCCCTTTGATCCTTGAAAATTTCATATCTGCACACCTTTTACTTTCCCTCTGCTGTTCCGAGAGGAACGAGCCACATGAACGAACACCCGGCAAGGCAATCAAAATCCGTTGCCGAGGTCTTCAGGATTCAGACGGTACGGCGCACACCGTAACGAAGGCCACGACAGGCAGAGGCACTAATGATACTTGCGTTCAGTCACAGGTCGAGCGTTGAAGCCATAACAGAGTGGTGAGCCGTCGCAACCGATGAGAGCGCCTGCGTGAGATCCACGCGGAGGTGGGATTCCTATGAGGTCAAATGCATGACCGGGAGGTGTGTACCCTTTGTTCGGGGGCGTTGAGGACAAATACGAACAGAAAAGAAAGAAATGATTGATACCAAGGCGGTCGTCTGCAATTTTGCAAATGACCGCCTTATGTACTATAGCCATTTACTCACGTTCAGCCTCGCCGTTTTGCTATGCTTGGATGTATGCAAAGCGAGGATAGGCGAGTAATCGGCGGCGGTTACTGCCCGCTTTACACAAATATAAATGGAGGAAACAGAACATGAAATACAAACAAATCAAAAGAGGTGAAATCTATTACGCTGACTTAAATCCCGTTATCGGGAGCGAACAGGGCGGCCGCCGTCCCGTACTTATTTTGCAAAACGATATCTCCAATAAGCACAGTCCCGTCACCATCGTGGCGGCGATCACAAGCAACCGAGATAAGACCTATCTACCAAACGATATAGCAATCAATCCCGTCTGCCTGCCGTTACCTTCTGCCGTGCTTCTCGGTCAGATCAGGACGATAGACAAAACCCGCCTTGAAGATTATGTCGGAAAGCTCGACAAGAAAGAAATGGGCGAGGTCGACCGAGGGATTGTCAGCAGCTTCGGAATAAAGTATTTGGAGGATCTGCTGAAATGAAGAACCAAGATAGCAATAACGCAGCCTTTTGCTACAGCGTGAATTTACTCCGAATGCTCCTCGATATGAAGCTGATCACCAAGGAAGAATACGATAAAATCATAGCAATATCCGCCACTCATTACGGCACAGAAAAAATTTGTGTCTGAACTGATAACTCTGCGAAAAACCGCTGGATGTATCCGAACTCTTGTGGTATGATGTGTCTTGCCAAAAGGCAGACAACAAAACAGCAAGGAAACCCCTTGCGGAAAGGAAGGAACAAATGCACATCACGGACATCACCCCAACCCTGCAGAAAAAGACAGAGAAAATCCGTCTCGCCCCTTATTGCCGAGTATCAAGCGATTCCGCCGATCAGCTGCATTCCTTCGCCGCGCAGATCAGATACTACAGCGAGTACGCAAAGCGACACCCCGAATGCGAGCTTGTAGATATCTATGCGGATGAAGGAATCACAGGCACGGATATGAGCCGTCGAGATGAACTCCTCAGACTTCTGCGGGATTGCAAGCTCGGCAAGGTCGACCGCATCGTCTGCAAGACCGTTGCCCGCTTTGCGAGAAACACGGAAGAACTCCTCACTACGCTCCGAATGCTGAAAGAGCTCGGAGTCTCGGTGTACTTCGAGGAACAAGGCATTGACACCGACAAATTGAATATGGAAATGATCGTTACATTCCCCGGTATGGCAGCTCAACAAGAGAGCGAAACCATATCGGGGAATGTTCGTTGGAGCATCCAAAAGCGGATGCAGACGGGAGAGTTCATCGGAACGTATCCCGCATACGGATACGATATGAAAAACGGCAGGCTAAGTCGGATCGT
>JAZPZM010000013.1:0-3145 GCA_045544735.1 Eubacteriales bacterium | reverse complement strand
ACCTTTGACGATAACGCTTCTGTTCAGGCAGAAGCATAAGGAGGAAACGATAATGGCAACTAAGAACACTTACGATGTTGTTTTAGAGAAGGTCGGCAATCAACAACTAAAGACCACAAAAGCGTTATGCAGTGCGCTGGGTCTTGGTCTCGCTGCGGCCAAAGGGTTGGTTGACAAAGCACCCACAACCGAGGCAAAGGGGCTTGACAAAGACAAGGCACTCGCACTTAAAAAGGAGCTGGAGGATCTCGGCAATACCGTGTCTATCCCCGGTATGGAGACGAAAACGGAGGCTCCTGCAACCAAAAAGACTACCACGACGAAGAAACAGACGACCAAAAAATCTGCGCCTTCTTCCTCAAAAGTGACTACGCCTTCCAATGATGATTTTGATGCCATCTTCGGCGGCGATACTGCACAAAAGACTACAAAAACGACAAAAGCGAAATCCGCACCCAAAGCAACAACCAAAAAAGCCACTGCTGCTTCTGATGAAGCGTTTGACGAAATTTTCGGTGATTCTACCCCGAAAACAGAGACAAAAACCAAGTCCAAAAAGTCCACACCCAAAGTTGTGGATAAGCAGGCGGTTGTTGGGGAATATTTTGCTGAATTAGCGCAGCTTCGTCAAGGAATCAAAGAAACCGGCAAGTACAGCGGTGATGGCGATATGAAACCGGAGATTGCTCTTGCGGTGTACGGAGATATAGATGCCGTTTTTTCGAGTTTCAAGAAAGAAACTCTTTCAGGCTATATGCGCATTGCGCGTAGCGATCTTGAAAAACAGTATAAAAAACTGAACAAAAAAATTGAAAAGATGAAAAAGGCAAGCCGTTATGATAAAGCGAAAAAATGCTTTTCTGATGATGACCGACTGGTTCCTTGCGTAAGCTACGAACTGGCAATGCTTAACTTGCGTGCAGGTATGCCCGATTCTTACATCAACATGATGACAACCGCAGCGCTTGATGGAGATCCCCGTGCGATTACATACTGTCAGGATTATTTCTCCACCAATTCCGAGAAAGCCAATCCTTATTCGGTAGCTATCGAGAAACACAATATTAGGCTGAACGGAAAATTCGACTTCTATGAAATGTTCTTCTATGCCATTCGCGGCATCGGATTTGACTATTCTCCCTATTACCCCGATAGCGAGATCGCCATTCCCGGTTGGGAATTTGGCAGGGTGAATATCGAAATTCGGCGCACAGAGGCACTGAAAAAACTATATCAAACTCTTTCGTATTTTGTGATACCCGAAAATATCGGTACCGCAGAGTATAAAGAGCATTTCGGTGATTTTATGCCGAGTGAATTGCAGATCAAGATCGCACGTCACTGGTTCTTTATCGAGGACGACAGACTCGTTATGTCCGATGAGACAAAAAAACTCCGTGACGAGATGAAAGAAAAAATAACGAACGCTGTTTGTAATGCTCCTGCAAATGCTGCGGATACTGCAAAGAAAACGACATCTGACGTTAAAACTGCCACAGCAGAGACACCGTCCGAGTCGAAAAGCGAAACTGCACCTCAAATCTTTTCGCTTGATTTGGGTGACGGAGATAGCTATGAAGGAGAAATGAAGGACGGTAAATATCACGGAATGGGTACGTATCGTTGGGGTAACGGTAACGTATATACCGGCGAATATGTAAACGGCGTCCGTCAAGGCAAGGGCAAGTTTGCTTTTGCAAGCGGCAGTAGCTACGAGGGCGAATGGAAAAACGGCAAGTACCACGGTAAAGGTAAATGGACGAATGCCGACGGCAGTTATTATACCGGCGTTTGGGAAAACGATGATATCATTGATTCCACTAAAATTGAGTATCCTGCCCCAGCTTACGCATCAGAGAGCGTTAAGCCCGCAACCGGTGCAAAGATCGAACGAGTTGAATATGACAACGGCAGCTATGAAGGCGAAATGGTAAACGGCTCCCGTCACGGAAAAGGCAAATATACTTGGTCTAACGGTTCGGAATACGAGGGCGATTGGGTCAACGGTAAGCGTTGCGGTTTCGGAGTTTATAGAAGCTATAGCAAGAACGAAGAAAACGGCACTACCTATCTTTCCTATATCTATGAGGGTGAATGGAAGGACAGTAAACAGCACGGTTACGGTGTTGCCAAGGGTTATAAGGTCTTTCCACGCTTTGGACACGTTTTTATGAAATGGTCTTATGACGGTCCGTGGGTGGACGACAAAAAACACGGTCGCGGCGTTTACAGAGATTGGGACGGTAACGCTCTTTCTGATCATTGGAAGGTCTATGAGGGCGAATGGATCGACGACAAGAGACACGGTCTCTTTGTTTGGCGCCCTGAGCCTGCTGCAAAGGATCTGAAGTACATCGATTATTACGAACACGGCAAAGAAGTGGTTGGATACATTGATTATGATCCTTCAATCAAAACCTTGGAGGATGCCCGTCGCGCCAAAGAAACCGAGCGCGAGGAGAATGAGCGTGTTATGAACGAAAGACGCGCCCGTGAAGCCGCAGAAAAAGCCGCGACGCAGAGCAGAACGACCGCAACGACACAATCCACCTTCTCCCAAAGCGAGGAGGATCTCATCCTTCGTTGGTACGAAATTATGACTATGGAATATAAGGGAGCCGCTGGTGGCGATGATGAGCAATTTTTTAACCGCTATATGAGCCGTATGCTCAGTGATGTGGATCCCTTAAACCTCTCTTGGGAAGGCAACGGATTTTCCCCCGAGCTGGACGAGATCTTGTCAGTGCTGATGCGTCAGAATATGACCCGTGTCATAAATAATTACTTTGAGCAGGCATTTCGCGACCACAGCGGCGAAGGCCCGATATGGGTTCTTTATACCGTTGCGGCAGAGCTGAATTGGAAGGCTGACGAATATTGGAATCAGGCGAAAATGCGTGCATACGTTGTGGCAAGAAATCTTGCCAGAATGCTTGCATATATCTCGGCATTTTATGTAGGCAAGGAATGCTTTTTTGACTTTGCCCTTGATGAGTATAACGTCGCCTACCAAACTCTTGCTAACTCCTACGATCCTGGCTTTGGTCGAACGGCGCAGGCGGTTACCCGACTGTATTATGCCCGCTGGACGATGAACGACGATCCAAACATTCCGATCCAAAGTCGGATCGTAGCCATGTCGTTC
>JAZPZM010000012.1:0-4418 GCA_045544735.1 Eubacteriales bacterium | reverse complement strand
GAAGATATTGCAACGACACATAAAAAGGCGGTCATCGTCTTTGCACTGCGGATATCCAAGGAGGATATCGATGCAGAGACACTTGCACGCATTAAGGATATCAACGCATACGTGATCAATGACGATATCGTGCAGATCGGTCACACACTTCGTCATGTCCGCAATTATTACCTGTTAGGTACCGACAGTAGCGAAAATCTTGATACCGGTCTTCGTCTTTACAAAAAGTACAATGGCGAGCATACCGATAAAGTCAATATGTGGCTCTACACCAAGAACGAGATCTCCGAGGTTATCTTCGACCATCTGTACGAAACCTTCAACGTGCGGCTTATCAATGAAGAGGGGCTGATTGCAAGAGCTCTTGCTACCGATTATCCTCTCTACGATGCGGCGAAGGACGGAAAGCTCTCAATCCTCCTTGTTGGCGGCGGTAATATCGGTCTTGAAATTCTCCGCACGCTGACGATGTGCTCCTGCCTCGGTGACGATGTGAAAGTGGATATCAACGTCATCGATCTTAACGGTGAAAAGGCAAAGGCTACCTTTGAAAAGACCTCACCCGCCCTTGCACAAAAGTGTAATATTAAGTTTCACAGCGCCGACATCAAGACTTCGGATTTCACCGAGGTGCTGAACGGTATCGAACCTACATATATCGTTGTTTCCCTCGGCAGCGAAACGCTGAATATGGAAACGGCACTTTATATCCGACGTAAATACGGCATTGATGGTGGTTTGCCCCTCATCCATGCCCTTGTGGATCATAAGAGCATCGATGAGCAAATTACACCGAACCTCTGTGTTTCGGATTGGAAGTACAATGCTGAGAAGCGCAAATTCGAAAGCACGCCGATCTGTTCCTTTGAGATCAAGACATTCGGCAGCTATGAGGACACCTACAAGGGACTGCGTATCGGAGCGTCTTACCGTGATTGCCTTGCCGTTGCGGTGAATGCCGCCAACCGTGGCATTACGGCTGTAGATAGCGTGAATAATGCCGAAACACTCACTGACCTATACAATCAGGTGTGCTTTTATAAGGATTACTCCGATGCCTTTGCGGTATCCATTCCGTATAAGCTGTGGCTTCTTGGATTAGAGCTTGTAGAGGATGGCAAGGGCGACGTTTCAGCTTTGGAAAATGCGCTTGAAACATGCGCAGACAACCTCCGCAAGCACGAAAACAAACGATACGAAGCATTCATGCGCGGCAAGGGTTGGACGCAGATGATGCCCGACGAGGTCGTGGACGGCAGAATGAGCAACAAGCTTCAGAAGAAGCACGCAAGGCTCGATACACAGTACACCGAGGTGCTGGAGAAGATGACAGGACGGGACTTTGCAAAAGAGGATGTTCGATCCATCATGAACCTTCCCACTATTATTCGCCTTGCCAATGCGCTGTACGGTAAAAATTACTCAGTGAGAAAAAAGGAGATGTGAACATGAGACGCTTGGATAAGGATGAAATTCTTGCCCTTGAAAAGTTTTTGGTCGAGGACAGCGATGCGGTCGTCGGTATAGAGATCCACAAGGGCCTATCGGCAAGCTCCAGCAGGTCTTCCGAGCCTAAGGAGATTATAAAATATGCGATTGCGGATTTGGCGGGCGGAGATCTGATCACGCTTGATGAGTGCAGAACCCTATGCGCCGTGGTGGGCAATCAGCTTTACTATAGGGATGAATATGGCAATGCAAGGGCGTTGGGATCGGAAACAAACTTCCAATACTTCTCCACATCTGACAGATCATATTATGAAGAGTTGGTTAAGGTCTTGTACACCAATTCGGCAAATAAACTGCCGGATGCAGAAATCCTCTCCCTTAAAACCATTCTTGTTAAAGACAATAAACAGGTTGTTGGGGTGAGGATTGCTCGCGGATATATGGGAGTTGGCGGCTCCAACCGTTCTGGCTTTCAGGAGACACATTGCTATGAATATACCATCGAGCAGCTTGCCGGAATGGAGCCATTTGGGGTAATGAATTCACAAGTCTGCGCTTTGGTGAATGATATGTTGTATTTACGATACAAAGACGATGATGGTATGAAGGTGTACACAATCGATTACTCGGGACGTACTATGACTGGAGACAGTGTAGCATATGACACCGTTACTGCCGTGAGGATAAGCTTGCTTTTAAAGGAAGATTGAAACAAGGAGAAGCCTATGAAACCGGAAATTGCTTTGAAAATTGATTACGATAGATTCAAAGAGTACACGCGAGAGCAGATTGAAACGATTCGTGATGAGTGGATCGCCGCTTACCGTGAAATTGCGGAAAGCGATTCCTCTAAAAAGGAGTTATGCGATTCTCTAACAGACCGTATCAGCCGTGCTGCTGAGTTGTTCATCCGCCGTCATATAGAGCCTGCAAAATCCGACGCCATAAGTCACGATGACTATTATTACGAATGGTTGGACGAGGTGAAAAAGGAAGAAGACGATAGCCTTGACGGAGACTTTCCTTTGGGAAATGAAGCGGATATGAAGCTCGCTTCCTCCTTCTTTTCAATCAAAGAGCTCGCCTTGTTACAAATGGGACTCGCCGAGAAGATCGACCCCGAGCCGGTTGAACCCGATTGGGGTTTTGGAAGAGCAGGAACGGAGAAGAATTATGCGCGAAAGGGCTTTTTGGCAGAATTAAAGGGACTCTGCGAGGAAGCGGTGGAGTATTATTCCGAGCATTGCGACAACAGCAGATACCCCGATGATTATGTGCGCATGCGCCTCGATGCTATTAAAGATAAATTGGCTTTTGAAAGCAACTCCAAATTACTGCTTGAACGGGCTGCCGAATACAAAGAAAAAGAAACGAGCATTCGTTTTCTCCGACTTGAATTCCATTCATACGGATTTATACATAGAGTGGCAGAAACCGAGGAAGAAAAAGCAGTTGTGAGAAAATGCGGAGAGCAAATTTTAGACTGCTACCAAAGAGAGCTTGAAAGAAATTATAAAAGAATCGAAGCGTACAAAAAGCGCGGTGTCACGGATTTTATTGCTGTTGATTCCTTGACTCTTACTTTCGATGAAAACGGCAATTTTGTCAGAGTATCCGTCGTTGGCATTGATGAAAACGGAATGCCGATCTATAGCGGTAATTGCACAGCAGTCGACGCTTCTGTTGATAAATCATTGATAATGGCCAGCCGTGACGCGCTGAAGGAAAAATTAAAGGAACTTGAGCTGACTCCTGCCGAACAAAAAGTATGGTTTGATGATAATCCTGATCTATATGAATTGCAAGCTGAGGCGCAAAGCTTAAAGCAAAGAGGACCTCTTTACGGCAATGGCAATCCCACACCTAATCACGATCTGAGTGGTTTGGTCGGAGGACAGCTTGACGCGGCGGCGTGGCAAAACTATGCTATTGAAAACGGACTTACTCGTCCTCATATAAACTACGACGATACGCTTGATGAACTACTCGATAGACTTCAGAAGTTCATCGAATTATACGAAAAGACATTAAGCATCTTCTGACAGATCACAAAAAGGAGGCGTCTAAAATGAAACCTAAGTGTCCCTATTGCGGATCGAACCACACCCAAACGGTTGGCGGCGAAAACGGTAATCCATTTGACCGACGCCCCGAAAAAACCGTCTGCCTTGATTGCGGCAGAAACATTAGCGTGGAACCAGGAGTCGAAGATCTGCTGAAACACTCTGATTTATCAAACAGGAGAAGAATTATGGATAAACCTTGTATAACAATCATTCGTATGTATGAAACCTTCGGTGGCTCGGGCAAATCCGCCTACCGCACCGATATCAGAAAAGGCAAAATTCCCTATGCCGAGATGGAAAAGCTGTATGCGGAAGCCCCCTCGGATAGTAGCTTTGAGATCGTTGACGTCACCGAGGACACGGTTTCCTTCGTTGTTGACGGTTCTTATCTTGACAGCGGAAAGGATGAAATCCATACTTTGCCGCTCCGTGGTGGCGTTGCCATCTTCAAGATAGTCGAAGAACGCAGAGACGAAATTGAGGGAGATTCCTTTACCTATGAGGTCAGTCATATCATGAAGGTATGCACCTCCAAACGAGTATTGAACGTATACGCCAAGGTTACAAAGCAAACCGAAAACGGTGAGAAAAGCAAGCTGACGTATAAAATGTTGCCCTATGCTCCCGGCGACTATGATCTTGGAGACGAATATCCCTTCTCCAAAAACGTATATACCGGTCCCGATACGGGATACTCATTCAGATGGTTATACGTTGACGATGATATGCGTATTCGCTATCTTGATGAGGACTCCCATCCTGCTATAAATGCCGAAAAAGGACCCGGGTTTGTTCGTAAGTTCGGAAATGAAGCCATCACGATCAACATCAAGGAAGAGCCTTGGTCCCCGGTTCTTGGTGATTTTATTTAAGGAGGATTTGCAATGGATATTATTTGGGCAA
>JAZPZM010000011.1:0-7737 GCA_045544735.1 Eubacteriales bacterium | reverse complement strand
CAGACACGGACTCCTGATAGCGAGAAATCAGTTTGTAATGCTTAGCCGCGATGTTTCTACGTTCATCAGCGTCTTCTTGTGACTCTCCCATAATTCGCCCGATGATGCTTTCTCTCTTTTTTTCAAGTTCAGCAAGTCGGGCAAGCAGCCGTTCTTGATCTGCGCTTATCGCGTCGGATACTCCTTTAATAAAAGCAAACGGCGGGCAAGCATTGCAAAAATGCGGCAAAAGGTTATCGTACTCATAGCAGTCGTACTCGTCCTCGTAGTCGTTGAAGCCGTAAAGCTCCTCGTTGTTTTCAGTTTGGTAATGCTTTTCCATTTTTTGTTTCCTTCCTTTTTTGTTTTGGTTCTTTTGGTGGTTGGTCGTGCGCTTATAGCGCCTTTAGCTATTTGTACATATTACGTCCTCCTTACTTGATTTTATAAAAAAGGAGAGCCGCGTATATCGGCTCCCCCAATATGCAAAAAACGGATAGACAAATGGTATTGTCTATCCGTTATATAACAACGCAAAAAGCCGCCCGCACCAAAAAGGCACACCTAAAGCAGCTCCTACGCCGTCGCGACATAGCAGCACCCGATTGAAATATTAATAGTAATCTTAAATAGCGCATCCAATTCAAATCTCGCGCATAAAAACTCACTTTCAATACTTCATCGGTAAAATTGCTACATTTTAATATTCTCCTTAAAACAAATTATATCGAGCCACTTACGGCTACTATATTTATTATACACTATAAAATTTATTTTGTCAATTACTACTTGTACTAAAAACGATCTTTTTATTGACTGCGGCGGCAAAATGTGATAATATAAATGTATATTATTTTTGTGAGGTCAAAATGTATTCATACCGTCCGCCGCAGGGCAACGCCGCAACGAAGGTGCTGGCCTTCTCCGCGCTCATACTCGCCCTTCTGCTTTTCATGTCGCGCGCCACGTCGCTCCCGTACGCGGGTGCGCTCCAAATGCTCGCACTCGTTTTCGCCATGGGCGGAATCATGCTTTGCACGCGCTATCTCCTGACGGGATACGTTTACACGCTTGAGCAAAACGGCGCGGGCGTTGACCTTATCATCGTTGAGGAAAAGGGCAAGGCGCGCCGCACCGTTTGCCGCATCAGCGTAAACGGCGCAACTCTTACGCGCGACGGGAAGCTCCCCGACACCGAAAAAAAGCGCCGCGCGTACAACTACTGCCCCTCGGCATTTGACAAAAACGCACGGTGGTTCATCTCGCCCGAATCCGAGAGCGAGGCGGTAAAGATATCCGTCTGCGACGAGCTTGTGCTTGCTCTCTTCTCCGCAGGCGCGCACTACATCGACGAGGAATAAATATGGAAGAAAATAAAAACGGCGAAGGCCGCCGCCTGACGAGCGCGGAGCGCCGCGCACTCTACCAACAGCGCGCCGACGAAAAAGGCGCCGCCGAGGCGGTGCGCAAAAACAAAAGGAAGATAATCGTCGCCGCCGTCGCGCTCTGCGCCGCCGCCATCATCATAATGGGCGCGGTGCTTCTGACGCTTTATATCAAAAACACGCTCATTCCGTCGGGCAAATACGACGATGCCGCCGCCCTTTTTGACGCGGGCGAATATCAAAAGGCTTACGAACTTTTCACCGAGCTTGGCGACTTTTCCGACGCGCGCGAGCGCGCCGCGCTCTGTGCGCTGAAATACGCGCAAACCCTAGCGGGCAAGGAGGACGTTATCACGGCGACGGCACAAACTGCGCCGTGGTTCACGCTTGACAAGGAAAAAACGGGTGCTATACGCTTTGACCACGAGCTTTATCGCGGCACGGACGCGCTCGTCATCCCCGACGTTTTCGACGGCGTGCTCGTAACCGCACTTGCGCCGAAGGCGTTCAACGGCGCGGATTTTCTGCGCTCGGTGACGCTTCCCGCCTCGGTCACGCTCATTGACGAACGCGCATTTTCGGGCTGCACCGCGCTTGAGGAAATAAACCTTTCCGCAAAGCTTGAGCGCATAGCTCAAAACGCATTTTTCGGCTGTAAAAAGCTCGTTAGCATAGAAATTCCCAACGGCTGTACCGTTATCGAGCCGCGCGCGTTCAACAACTGCTCCGCGCTTGAGAGCGTTACATTGCCGTCCACGCTCACCGAAATCGGCATTTACGCATTTTCAAACTGCGATGCAATAAAGACCGTCAATTTCGACGGCACGCGAGAAAGACTTCTTGAGATATGCTCACCTGAGGGAAACGAATCACTCTTAAAGGAAGGTAATCAAAAATGAAAAAACCGTCTCTTCGCATCCTTACCGCATCGGCAATGTTTGCCGCGCTGATATTCGCGGCGACCTGCTTTATTAAGATCCCCCTCCCCGTCGGCTACGTCCACGCGGGCGACGGTCTTGTTTTTCTTGCGGCGGCGTTTTTGCCCCTGCCCTACGCAATGGCGGCTTCCGCCATCGGAATGGGACTTTGCGACCTTGTGCTCGGCTACACGCTCTGGATACCCGCAACGGTACTGACGCGCGTGCTTGCCACGCTCATTTTCTCGCGCAAGGGTAAGACGTGCTCTCTGCATAACGTCATCGCCGCGCTCGTCTCCGTACTTATCATAACCGCGGGATATTGGGCGTACGAGGCTATCTTCTACTATCACAGCGCCGTCGGCGCGCTTGCGGGAGTGCCGCTGAATCTTGCGCAGAGCGCACTTGGCGCGGCAATTTTCATCGCCGTTGGCAAATTTGCCGACAAAATGACCTCTATCAAGAAAACTGAAAGGTAAAAATATGAAAATTTTGGCTGTTGGCGACGTGGTCGGCGCGGACGCCGTGAGATTTTTGAAGGAAAATCTGCGGAAAATGATAAAAAACCTCGGCGTTGACCTGACCGTTGTGAACGGCGAGAACGCCACGGACGTAAAGGGCATATCGCGCGCGGACGTTGCCGCTCTCTTTGAGGCGGGCGCAGACGTGATAACCACGGGCAACCACGCCTTCGGTCAGCGCGATTGCTACGATACGCTTGACGACGAAAAATACCTTTTGCGCCCCGATAATTTTCCGGGCGGCGCACCCGGCCACGGAAGCGTGATAATAAACGCCGCGGGTCAGCGCGTGCTTGTGATGAATTTGCAAGGAAATATGCTGATGCGCGTTTCTCTTGCCTCCCCGTTTACCGCCGCAGACGCTATACTGCGCCGCGAAAGCGGAAAATACGACGTGGCGGTGCTTGATTTTCACGCCGAGGCGACCTCGGAAAAGCAAGCGATGGGGCGTTACCTCGACGGCAGAGTCGACGCTATTTTCGGCACGCACACCCACGTTGCGACCGCCGACGAGCGCGTGCTTCCGAAGGGAAGCGGCTATATTACCGACGTTGGTATGACGGGCGTTGAGGACAGCATTCTCGGCGCGGCGGCAGAGCCCGTTATGTCGCAATTTCTTACGGCTATGCCCGCCCGCTTTTACGCCGCGCGCGGCAAGGTGCGCGCAAACGCCGTGCTTTTTGAAGTCGAAAAGGGCAAGGGCTGTGTAAGGGTTGAGAGGATAATGTTTTAAATCGCCCACGGCGATTTAAAACAAGTGCAAAGTGCAAATCTTTCAATAAATTAAAAAGCAGAAGAAACTCGCGTTTCTTCCGCTTTTTTCCTTAATGTTTGCCGAAGGCAAATATATCATTACATCATACGCCGCAGGCGTATATCATATTTGCCGAAGGCAAATATATCATTGTAAAAGCGCCTCGCGTTTTTACTCCTCTTTTTCCTTTGAAATGAAGGAATAAACGATAGCGGCGAGTGCGCCGCCAACGAGCGGAGCAACGATGAATATCCAAACTGCCTTAAGTCCGCCCATATCGCCGCCGATTGCCTGCACGATAGCAGGGCCAAGGCTTCTTGCGGGGTTCACGGACGTTCCCGTAAGGCTCGTGCCGATGAGGTGAACGAGCGTAAGCGCACCGCCGATAACGAGTCCTGCGACCGCGCCGTTCTCACTCTTTGACGTTACGCCCATAATAGCGATAACGAAAATGAAGGTAAGAATGACCTCGACCGCGAGAGCGGCGACCATTCCCCACGTCGTGCCGTACATAGCGTCAAGGGTAGCCGTGCCGTTAACACAGCCGCCGATGTTGCTAAAGCCGCCCGCGAAGAGCGCAACGATGAACGCACCAACCGTCGCGCCGAGGCACTGGCTGATAACGTATCCGATAAAGTCCTTGAATCCGAGCTTCTTTGAGATGAGCATCGCAATAGAAACGGCGGGGTTGATGTGACAGCCCGAAACGTTGCCGATGGAGTATGCCATAGCAACTATAACGAGTCCGAACGCCACGGAGGTAATGAGCTTACCTGCCGCGTCGGCACAGCCGACTACTGCGGCAACGCCGCAAGCAACGGCAACGAGCACCATCGTGCCGATAAACTCGGCTACGTATTTTTTGAAAGCTTTCATTTTGTACTCCTTTTATTTAATTATTTGTTCGCATATTTCTCTGCGTCGCGCTGACGGATCTCCGTGCGGCGTATCTTGCCGCTGAAGGTCTTGGGAAGCGCGTCAACAAATTCGATAATTCGGGGGTACTTATAGGGTGCGGTATTGACCTTGACGTAGTTCTGAAGCTCCTTTACAAGCTCGTCCGAGGGAGCAAAGCCCTCGCGAAGAACGACAGTCGCTTTAACGAGGAAGCCGCGCAGAGCGTCGGGAACGCCCGTAACTGCGACCTCAAGCACCGCAGGATGCTCTATCATTACCGACTCTATCTCAAACGGACCTATACGGTAGCCCGACGACTTGATTATATCGTCGTTTCGTCCAACGTAGCGGAACATACCCTTTTCATCGCGATAAGCGATGTCGCCCGTGTGATAAAATCCGTCACGGTAGGCGTTGGCAGTTTCCTCCTCGTCAAAATTATAGCTTGAAAGCAGACCGTAGGGGCGCGTTGCTATGCTGTCCACACGGACGCATATCTCGCCGTTCACGCCGCGCGGACAAGGATTGCAATCCTCGTCCACTATCTGAACGTCGTAACCGGGAACGGGAAGTCCCGCCGCACCGGGAACGGGCTCGGTATAGGGCGCAAGAGACGCAATGATAACGGGAGTTTCGCTTTGTCCGAAGCCCTCGTATATCTTGTGTCCCGTGCGAGTGAGCCACTCGTTGTAAATTTCAGGGCCGAGCGCCTCGCCCGCCGTGCAGCAATGCACGATCGAGGAAAGGTCGTATTTCTCGACGTCCTTAAGTAATATCATACGATACATAGTGGGGGGAACGCAGAAGGTGGTGACCTTGTACTTTTCCACTATTTTAAGTATATCCTCGCCGTTGAAGCGGTCAAAATCGTAGACCATTATCGCGCTTTCGGCAAACCACTGACCGTACATCTTGCCCCAGAACGCCTTCATCCAGCCCGTGTCGGAAACGGACAGGTGAAGTCCGCCGTCAACGCAACGGTGCCAGAAAACGCCCGTCATAATGTGACCGAGGGGATAACGGTAATCGTGGGAGATGAGCTTCGGGTAGCCCGTCGTTCCCGACGAGAAGCAAAGCATCATCGTTTCGTCGGCGCAGAAATCCGAAAGGTAATCGGGCTTCTTCCACTCGGCAGGAGTCGACTCAAACTCGGCGTTGAAATCGCGCCAGCCGTCGGGGGCGTTGCCGCCGATGACGAAGCGATGCTCGACCGTTTCGTACTTGCCGTTGCCGCCGTCAAAATGCTCGGTACAGCCGTCGTCGCACGAAAGCACTACCGCCTTGACCTTTGCGGCGTTGCAACGGTAAACGTAGTCCTTTGCCGTAAGCATAGCGGTTGCGTGTACCTCGACAGCACCGATCTTGTGCAGACCGAGGAGCAGATACCAGAAATAGTAGTGACGCTTCAAGACGAGCAGAACTCTGTCGCCGCGGCGTATGCCGAGCCCGTAAAGGAACGCGGCGGCGCGGTCGGACTCACGCGAAAGCTCGGAGAAGCTGATTATCTTCTCCTCCCAATTCTTTGATACCCAGACCATAGCCGTTTTGTCGGGCTTGGTCCTGCCAAGCTCGTCGATAACGTCGTATGCAAAATTAAAATCGTCGGGGCAGGAAAGGCGCAGGTTCTCCTGCGCGTCCTTCAGCGAGGAAAAGCTGTCCCGCGAGCGCCCCAGATATTTTTCATAAATAGCCATTTTTCGTCCTTATTTGATAACTATTGCCAAAAATTCTGCGGCGGTATCGCCTACTGCCTTGAGCGCGTGGGGAGTTGAGGAATCGAAATAAGCGCTGTCTCCCGCCTCAAGAAGATACTCCTCCTCACCGATAAAGAGCTTCATCGCGCCCGAAACCATATAGTCAAATTCCTGACCCGGATGGGAGTTGAGCGCGGGAAGGCTGTCGTTTGGCTCAACGGTAACAAGGAAGGGCTCTGCCTTCTTGTTACGGAAGGGGAACGCAAGATGCTTGTATTTGTACGCGCTGTTACGGTCAACGTTGAAGCCCTGACCCTTTTTAACGACGGTACAAACGGAAAGCGTCGGGGACGTGCCGCTCATAAGGTCAAGCACGTCGATGCCGAGAATATTTGCCGCCTCGCAAAGAAAGCTTATCTGAAAATCCCTCTCGCCGCGCTCGTAGGATTGATAATCCTCAAGCGACTCGCCAAGCCTTTGCGCCATTTCCGCCTCGGATATCTCGCATATCTCGCGCATATCGCGAAGGCGTGCGGCTATCTCACGAAGCTCTTCGGAATGTGTTTTAGCCATACTACACCTATTATTCAAGCACTTCCGCGCCAAGCGCAAGCGCACGGATGTTGAAATCAAAAAGATTCTGACGCTTTGCCGAAACTACCTTCGACATAGCGGCGGGGATAGTCTCCTCCTTGATAACGCCGCTTCCCTTGATAACGCTGCCGAGGAGTATCATATTAGCGATACCGTCAAAGCCGCGCTCGGTGGAAAGGCGGGTGGCGGGGACGTAGTGAACGTTTACGTCGGTGCGGCGAACCTCTCTGTCAACGAGAGAAGAGTCGATATAAATATCGCCGCCGGGAACTACCGCGTCCTCGAACTTGTCAAGCGAGGGGCGGTTCATAGCGATAAGCACGTCGGGCTCGTTAACGATGGGCGAGCCTACGGGCTCGTCGCTGACGATAACGGAGCAGTTACAAGTTCCGCCGCGCATTTCAGGACCGTAGGAGGGAAGCCAGCTAAGCTCCTTGCCCTCGATAAGTGCGCCGTAGGCGATGAATTTACCCGTGAAAAGCACACCCTGTCCGCCAAAGCCTGCAATAAGAATATTCTTAGTCATAATCTTTACCCCCTATCAGTTTTTGTCGGCGTACTTGTCCTTGTAAACGCCGAGAGGATAGTAAGGAAGCATATTCTCCTCAAGCCAGCCCATAGCCTTTTCGGGAGTAAGTCCCCAGTTGGTAGGACAGCTTGAAACAACCTCAACAAGAGAGAAACCCTTGCCGTTTACCTGGTTTTCAAACGCCTTCTTGATAGCCTTTTTAGCGTTCTTTACATTTTTAACGTTATTTACCGCTACGCGCTCAAGGTACTCGGCACCGTCGAGCTGAGAAAGCATCTCGCAAACCTTGATCGGAAATCCGCAGTGGTTTACGTCTCTTCCGTAGGGAGAGGTCTGGGTGATCTGTCCCGGAAGCGATGTAGGAGCCATCTGTCCTCCGGTCATACCGTAGATCGCGTTATTTATAAATATAATTGTAATGTTTTCGTTTCTCGCTGCTGCGTGTACCGTTTCAGCCATACCTATCG
>JAZPZM010000010.1:0-7554 GCA_045544735.1 Eubacteriales bacterium | reverse complement strand
TGCCGGGAACAGCCTTGAAGTTCATGCCCTGCTCGTCAGCGCAAGCCTTTGCAACTGCAGCCATGAAATCGGTGATCTGCATAGAGCAACCTGCCTCGAGAAGTGCGGTGTCAACAGCGATCTGGTGGCCGCCTGCCTCCTGAGTCTGGAGAGCTGCAACCTCAGCGCCGGTCTTGCCTACAACGTAAGCCTCGAAAGCCTTAGCCTGAGCGTCCCACTCGAGCATAACGCCGTTGCCGTCGTTGTCAACTTTGCCTTCCATACCGTATCTGGAACCGAGCTCCATCTTGGTCTCGAAGGTCTTTGCGGTGTCAACTGCACCGTCAGCAACTGCCATCTTGTTCTGTGCTACGTCGATGCGGCAGGAAACGATCTTGCCCTCAGCGTCGGTAACAACTGCAGCGATGGTAGCGTCTACCTGTGCGTTGCCTTCCTTGGAGGAAGCGGGGCTGACTACTACGCCAAGTCCGAGCTTGTAGTCTGCTTCTTTGGTGCCGCCACATGCTACTGCGCAGAGTACCATGCAAAGGCAGAGTGCGATTGCGAGAATCTTCTTCATTGTTTTTTCTCCTTAAGAAAAATATTTTTACTTTTTGACAGATCCCGACGCATAAGGGGCACAAGTTGGCGGTTGCGAACTGTTTTGCGTATGTATGGATGCGTGGTGCCCGCCCGCGGCGCGATCATATCGCAGTCGCAGATATTATATTACATTTCCTGTATATAAATCAAGTCGAAATTGTTAACATAATAAATTTTCTCGATTTTATCCAATTAAATTTATAAAATCGCTGGTTTTTTGGCAAAAAAGCGAATAAGGAGCCCAAAAAGCGGAAAAATATTTTTGTGTAATATATATTATTAGGAGGAAAAATGTGTACGGCAATAAGTAAGAGTGGATTGTTCGGGCGGACTCTCGACCTTGAGGGCAGCCGCGGCGAGGAGGCGGTCATCATGCCGAGAAGATTTCCCGTCCGCTTTCTCCGCGAGGCGGATATGGCACAGCATCCCGCTATCATCGGTTGCGCACTTGTTAACGAAGGTGTGCCGCTTTGGTTCGATGCGGTAAACGAGTACGGACTTGCCGCCGCGGGGCTGAATTTTCCCGAATACGCCACGTATCTCGAGCAGAAAAGCGACAAGATCAATCTCGCCTCATTCGAGCTGATCCCATTCGTGCTCTCAAAATGCAGAAATCTCCGCGAGGCAGAGGAGCTTTTGAAGCATTGCAATATCACACCCGATTCGGTTTCGCCCGCTCTCCCGGCAACGCCGCTCCATTGGATGATCGCCGACCGCGAGGGCTGCATAGCCGTCGAGCCGACCGCGGGCGGGCTGATCGTGTATAACAATCCTTTCGGAGTCCTGACCAATTCGCCGCCTTTTCCCGTCCATAGGGATAACGCGATGTTGCATCCGAAGCTGAGCCCCTCGTCTGCCTCGGGACTCCCGGGCGACTGGTCATCCGAATCGCGCTTCCTCCGCGCGGCATTCGCAAAAAAACACACCGCAGTCAGCGGCGTGAGTGATTTCTTTCATATCTTAGATAGCGTCTCCGTCCCCCTCGGCTGCGGAAAAAAGGATTGGCGCACCGTGTATACCTCCTGCGCCGACCTCGAACGCGGGGATTATTACTTCACGACTTATGAAAATCGGGAAATCAAGAAGATCTCGCTTGATTTCGCAAATGTCAACTCCGACAGCCTTGCGGTTTTTTCGATGCGCGAGGAGAGAATGATGGCTTTGAAGTGAAAATAAAACCCGCAGCCCCGGAATTCCGAAGCTGCGGAAAAATATTATTTCTCGCTTTCCGACTTTATTACCTCAAGTGCGGGTTTTACGCCGAGAAAATTGGTGAAGGAGTATTCGCTACCCTTGTAAACGAATTTGAGGATCTGGCTTAGAAAATTGCACTTGATCTTAAGTCCCTCAATCTTCGAGAGTTCGACCGTGTATACACAAGCACCGATATTGCTTTTCATATCAACATCATACATAGAGAGAGTATTCCCCTTGACACAGAGAGCAACCATACCGGATTCCCCACCCGGCAGACGCGTAGCCGTGGCACAAAAACCCGCACCTCGTTCGTCGCAATAGCCTTGGTCGATAAGTTTCTGCTGGAATTTTGAAATAGCCATAATAAACCTCCTAAATTATGTTTTGGGTGTATTTTTATTATATCATATAGATGGTTTATTGTCAATATCAAGAAAAAGCGTTTTTTTGTGACCAAATCACGGAATTTCCCTCGAAAATGGTGTATAATATGGGTGTAAAAACAAGAACACCTCAAAAGGAGATAATAAAATGAAAGCACTTAAACTGAATAAAGATAATTTCGATTCCACACTCAAAAGCGAAAAGCCCGTCCTCCTCGATTTCTATGCGGATTGGTGCGGCCCTTGCCGTATGGTACTTCCGATCGTCGAAGAGATAGCAGGTGAGAGGGACGACATCGTCGTTGCAAAGATCAACGTTGACGATGAGCCCGAGCTTGCCGAAAGATTCGGCGTATTCAGCATCCCCACGCTCGTTGTAATGAAGAACGGCGAGGTCGTGAACAAGTCATCCGGCGCAAGACCGAAGGAGCAGATCCTGGCGCTTTTAGGGTAAATATCAGATTGTAAATTCTAATAAAATCCGTTTTTTCGGCGGCTTTGCCGACCGAAAAAACACCTCTCAGGCGAGCTAAGCGAGCCCGCGCGCCGAGGGGAGCCGTCAAAATCACCGATTTTGGCGGCGGCGATAAGCGCGCGAATTCAATTGTAAAACGCAGTTTTACAATTGGAATCAAGTTAAGGCGCGCAGGCGGCGTTTATCAAGGATCTTGATACCCTCGCTTCTCGAGGATGAAATAATACCCTCTGTGGTGAAATACTTAAGCATACGAGAAACTACCTCACGGGCAGATCCCATGTACTTGGCGATCTGCTCGTGTGTTAATTTTATGGTATCCGAGCCGTTTTGAGCGGCTTCGTCGTGTAAGAAGGTCGCAAGACGCTTGTCCATGCTCATAAAGAGGATCTGCTGCATTACCCACATAACGTCGGAGAAGCGTCCGAGCGCGCTTTCAAGGGCGAATATCTTCGCCTCGGGCATACGGCGGGCGAGGTCCTCGTAGGCACATCCGCCGACGACGATGCATTCGCTGTTTTCTTCCGAGTCAACGAAGACGTCAAAGGTGATCGATTCAAGCACGCAGGATGCCGAAAGAATGCACATCTCGCCGGGGAAGATTCGGTAGAGGGTGATCTCCTTGCCGTCCTCGGAGAGGATATAAAGGCGCAGACTTCCCGATTTGACGAGAATGACGTCTGTGCAGCTTGCTCCGTCGTGAATATTCGCGCCCTTGCGGAAATTTACGTGCTGCGAGGAACGAATGAAGGTCTCGCGGTCGTGCTCGGGCATGCGCTCCCAAAAGGGGAAGTTTTCCTTGAAAATTTCAATAAGCTCGTGTTTTTCCATAATGAACTCCGAAAATAAAATATACTTCTTTGGCTTTGCGGTCAAAGCAGGGTGAATTGCATATCCTGCACAGTTTTTTCTCTGAATATCATCTTCCATTCAACCTTTTCCTGCGGCTCAAAGGTCAGAGCCGAGCAGGCTGAACGGATAGTGCTCGCGGTTTCATTCTTGTCCGATACCGGAACTGTCAGAACGATGCTGCTTTCAAAATCATAAGTTCTGCCGCTTGATGCCGACTTTTTTGGAGCGTCACTCTGCCTTGTGTCGCTCACCGTAAACCGGTTGCCCGAAAGCTCGGGCTCAAGCGTGTATGTCATTTTTACGTAATGAGAGGGATTTTCGTACCCGCCCGAAAACTGACGATCGCGGCTGAGGGTGCCTTGTCCGTATTCGCAAACCGTCAGCGTGTGCGCGGCGTTGGTGACGGGATGAATAAACTCGATCTTCTGACCCGATGAGACAACGGAAAAGCGTTTCCCTTCGATCACGGCGGGGCGCGGCTCCAACTTCAGCTCTATGCTTTTGACGTTTGGTTTTGTCTTGGTAGCCCACGGAAAGCTGATGCGCCGCCAGAGCAGACATTTGTCAAGCCCGAAGCCGTAACGAATCAGAACATACCGCATTTCTTCGGGGCGGTATTCACTCGTCCAGATATTTCCCGTGCTTTGGCTTTCACGTAAGACTTTGCCGTTTACGGTCGCAAAGGCGCGGAAATCAAGCTCGGGCGAAAAAGTATCCTGCTCGGCAAAAATATCAAGAACCAAGCCTTTTGCGCAGATATATGCCGAGGGGACCGACCATTCGCACCCGGAGGAGCGGAAGTGCGCATTCAGCGGAAGCTCCGTGCCCGCAGTTTCCCCGCCTTTCCTGTTGAATACGGAAAAATACACCTTCCACTCCTTCGGCTGCGGCGCTTCCTCCATCGGAACGTACTTGTAATAATCCTTTTTGTAGGGAACCGCGGAAAGGTCAAAGCCTTCGTATATCTTTTTCAGATATGCATAGGGATCTGCGATGGGGGTAAGTCCGAATTGGCTTTCAAGGTAAGCGATCTGCTCTCTTGCTTTGTCGGAAACGGGATTTTCTTTGACAAATCTGCCGAATTGCTCGCGGCTCCAAGAGTGAGCCTGCTCGATGTGCGCCTCGTGACCGCATGCCATCAGAAGCCGCAAAAGATCGTCGAAGCTCTCTGCTACCGGAAAAGCGTGGCGTCCGGCGTCCCCCGAGGGATCAACGGCAAAGACGGTATCGCCGAAGGCGGTCAACGTGCAGTAATGGATACCGCCCACGCCCGTCCAACCGATGATCTTCGCACCCTTCGGTGTGCAGAAGTAGTCGCTTCTGTTCTCGCCCCTCTCAATGCCAAAGGCAGAAAGGTCGAATTTGTTTTTTATGTATTGTTCGTAAAGGTTCAATTCTCTTTTTCTCCATTCAAATCCAGACTGCCGTCCGCATAATCAATTACGATTTTCTTGCAGTTCGGGCAGTTATAGGCAATGCACGTGGGCTTTGTCCAATTATGAGTGCTTAATAAGATTTCATCGTTTCCTTCTATATCGGGTATAAACCAATTTTTATGTGCCTTGGTAGTGAAGAAAATCTGACGTGCGCTCTGTACTACACCACTTGTCATTTCATTGTGACAACACGGACATTTCATATTATCATACTCCCAATTTTAGATTTATTTACCTTTTTTCTCCTTCGGCTGTGGTACATCAATGATAACCTTCTGACATTCATCACACAAATAGGCATCTACCGAAGCGTCAACAAGACCATACCATTTTCCAAGAAGAACGCTGTTTTCGCTTCTTGCCCAACGGGTAAATCCATTAGCAGACTCACCATCGGGAGTCCAAGCCAATACGTTGCTTGCAGATATATGTCCAAAGCGCATTTCTTTTTGACAATAAGGGCATTTCATTATGCGTCCTCCTTTTAATTTACTGTTAGTTGTTATTACTTAATTTTCCTTGTAGTTTAGATCTGTGCTACTGTCAGCGTAGTCAATGACTATCTTCTGACAGTTAGGGCAGTTATAGGCGATGCAAGCCGAGCCTTTCATAAATGACAGTTCTGACAGAACAACAGAATCCTTGTGAAATTCTGCTCGACCAAACATTTTGCGCTTTTCGCCTTTCAGCCAACTTATCTCTTGCGGACTCTGAATAAGTCCTTTTTCCATTTCATTGTTGCAATACGGGCATTTCATCATACATTCTCCTTACTGCTCACTTTTGGCTCTTGCCACCATATCGTCGATCTCGCTCTCCAAGTCAGAGGTGTTTCCTTGAACAACACCTGTATAGGGAGCGCCGGATTTACATTTGCAGAATACCGTTGCGAGATCCTTTTCGTCGTGTTCGCTTGCGTTTGTACCTCTTACAATGTTTTCGACATCATTAGCAAGCTGCCAATCTCTAACAACGATAATACCCCCGTTCTCGTAATGAGCTTTTAACTGCTCGGCATCAATATCTGACTCGGTGTTTATAATCTTTACTTTCTCGTCATTACGATAGTCGCCCGTAGGAAGTAGGTTACAAAGTCCTTTATCTACGGTATAAATCCCTTCGTAGGGAATCTCAACATAGCAAGATCCATTTTCAAAGTAAACGTAAAAGTAATGTGTTCTCTCGTTGGTTTTGACCGCGATTTCATAGTATGTTTGAGCATCGGGGCTATCCTGCACACTCATTTTGCGTGTCGGCTCTGCCTCGGAGAGTTTCGATAAAATACTATCAACATCAGCATTTGCTATCTCGCGCAGATCTCCGTCATTCCGATTCTCGTTCTTTTTGACCGTCATTGACACCACAGAACTTGCAGAAGGAACGTTGATTGGATCGGCTTTCGGGAATAAGCTGTCAATCAGCAAGTAACCGCCAAGTATTAACGCTGCAAGTATAACAACTATAATTATCGGTATAATTATCTTTTTCATCGTGCATACTCCTTACGCCTTTCTTCGTCTGTGCCATTCATTCCAAAAGGCAACATAACCGTTTCTACGAAAATCGTCTGTGGGCAGCTCTTTTGGAGAGCAAGCATTATAATATGCTTCAACGCTATCTGCAAAAGCATAGACTTCTGCTTTATAAGATTCGATCTCAATTTCTTCCTCTTGTCCCGAAGGAAGAATGATTTTCACGCCGTTTTCGGTATGAACGGTTGACCAATCCATTCCTTTGTCGCATCCACTAATCGTAACGCTCGTCAGATCATCGTTGGCGATTAAAAAGTGACCGCAGCAAGGAACCATTTGAATATCGTTATAAGACATAAGTTTATCTTCCGTCAAGGTTTTCAACAAGTATAGCGCGGTCGAGCTGACCGTTCCCATATCCTCAATCACGGTTTCTCCGAGCTGAAGCTTGACACGTCCGTGTAAGCATAAGTCCTTCGGATCATCGGCATCACCACGTATCCAATGAAAATTGGATGCTTCAATTCTAAATGTTCCCACTACTGCACCTTCTAACTAATTCAAAAAATCGTGTATAGCACCTCTTATAAATCTACTGAAGGGTTGTTATCCGAAAATGTAATGTGAGCAAGCAGAAAAGCACCTCGGGCAAACGTCACACTAATTTTAACGCCATCGGGCAATTTGGTTTCCAATACGTATGTGAAGCTAAATATACCTACGCTTTCTTTTTCTTCACCATTAACATAGACTACGTTCTTTGTCATCCCACGATAAACAGTTATGTAATGACCGTTGGCTTCTGCCGTATCAAACCTGCAAAAAATCATATCGGTCAACAAGAACACCATCGCCATCGAAGCACCGACAAAGCCGATTATCATTCCTACGACATAGTTCTCATTGTACTTAACCGTTTCCCACGCAAATGCACCATTCAAAAATTCATCACCGTGAACGATTACCTCTTTACTTGCTTCTCTTAATGCCCAAAAGACAATTCCAATAGCAAGAAAGCCGATGAAAACAAGTGCCTGTATGACACGTGTTTTCGTTCTTTGCTTTCTCAGTTCTTTTTCTAATAATTCTTTTTTCTCAAAATTCGTCATAGTACCGTTCTCCTGAATCAAGAGGTTACCGAACTAAAATTAAGTCCC
>JAZPZM010000009.1:0-1882 GCA_045544735.1 Eubacteriales bacterium | reverse complement strand
ACAAATCCGAACACATCGTTTGTGACGAAATAGTTCGGATTTGTTTCTATTGGTGACCCGTACGGGAATCGAACCCATGTTCCCAGCGTGAGAGGCTAGTGTCTTGACCGCTTGACCAACGGGCCTTTTAGCGAAGTTATTATAGCACATAAAAAAGCAAAAAGCAATACCTTTTCTGAAAAAAATTAAAAAAATTTCAAAAAATATTGTTTTTGTTGAAATTGACGGGGTTTCAGCGGCGTTTTTGTGCCAAAAAACTCATTTTTCTCCATTTTGTGACCTTTTTTGCCGCCCGCTCATATCCTATTAGTGAAGCCGAGCTATTCGCGGCTTCGTGAAAAGGAGAGTTTCAATGAACAAGTTTTACAATAATAATCGCCCGCCTTACGCCGTCGGCTACCGTCCGTCCGCGTCCGCGGGTGCGGCGCGGAGCTCGTGCGCGTCCTGCGGAGCGCACGACGACGCCATAGCCGCTTGTGAGTCCTGCGACTCCCGTAATTCCTGCGATTCCTGCGAGCGCATTCCCCACCGCCACGAGTCCGTCTGCCACGATGGATGCGGTAGCTCCGTCGGCTCGAAAAACGGGCTCGTCGGCAAGCCCCTCGGCTCGGTTTACGCTCCGCTTCAGGATTTCCATGACCTTTACGAGCCGCAAAAGGCTATCGAGCGCGGCACGCTCTTTGCCGAGCTTGACCTTCCCTTTGAGGGAAAAACCGTGAAAGGCGGTGGCTGCCGTGGATAACAGATATTACAACAACCGCGCCAATTACGGCGCACAGCGCGGCGGAATGCGCCCCATGGCACGCAACGAAAACGGTGGCGCGTGCGAGTGCGGAATTTGCAAGGAGCTGCTTTGCAAGCTTCGCGCGATAGATTTTGCAATTTACGACCTCGCGCTCTATCTTGACGTTTACCCCGCATGCTTCGCCGCAGAGGAGAAGATATGCGCGCTTCGCGCCGAGCGCGTAAAGCTCGTCGCGGAGTACGAGAAAAAATGCGGCGCGCTGACTTTTTTCGGCGCGTGCGCCGAGGGCGTGTCGTGGAAGCACTCGCTTGAAACGCCCGCACCCTGGGAATACAGCGCTAACTGAAGGGAGATAGGAAAATGTGGATCTATGAGAAAAAGCTGCAATATCCCGTAAAGATAAAAACGCCCAACCCCAAGCTCGCAAACCTGATAATCAGCCAGCTTGGCGGACCTGACGGCGAGCTTGCCGCGTCGATGCGGTATCTGCACCAGCGCTTCAGTATGCCGAACAAAAAGGTCTCCTCGCTCCTTACGGACATCGGCACGGAGGAGCTTGCGCACCTTGAGATAGTGGGCGCGATACTCTATCAGCTCACGCGCGACCTCTCGCCAGAGGAGATACTCGCCTCGCCCTACGCGAACTACTTCGTTGACCACACCACGGGCAACTATCCCGTTGCCGCGTCGGGCGTGCCGTTTGATATGAAGTACGTCGGCGTCAAGGGCGACCCCCTGACCGACCTTGCCGAGGATCAGGCGGCGGAGCAGAAAGCGCGCACGACGTACGAAAACCTCATTCGCCTGACCGACGACCCCGACGTTATCGACCCTCTGCGCTATCTGCGCGAGCGCGAGATAGTGCACTTCCAGCGTTTCGGTGATGCGATGCGGATAACGCAGGATGAGCTTGACAGCAAGAATTTCTACGCCTTCAATCCCGCGTACGATAAAAAGTAAGGAAAACAAAGAGCAGATGGGAAACCATCTGCTCTTATCTGTTCGACATATTGGAATTTGTCTTATTGTCAAATCAATTTGAATTTAAAGGTCTATGTACATAATTGTTGATGAAGTATGGAAACCCACTCTTTCATACAAAGGAATTGCTTTCATATCTGCGGAATTGAGTATTGT
>JAZPZM010000008.1:0-4925 GCA_045544735.1 Eubacteriales bacterium | reverse complement strand
ATTGCTCCAAGCGAAGGAAAATAAATACATGGCAAACAACCCTGCAAGCTTCTGCTTGCAGGTTTGTTTTATGTAAATATTTACCCACTCAACACCGTCTGACCTACGACCTAAACTTTTACTACGGTGATCGGCTTGTTTTGGCTCTTGGCATATTTTAACGTATACATTGTGCCCTTGGAGCGTCCATCCCATATGATCAGAATGGAATCTGCCAGATCTACCATTTGCTCGTTGCGTTTGAGCGGCGCGCAACGTCCGTACAGATCGTATCGCGGACGGAGAATATATTTTGACAAGCGATGCAGATCGGCATATTGCTCTGCCAAGGTATCTATTCCGTGTGCGCCTCCGCTGATAATTGTATCCACTTCCTTTGAAATGTACGGCGACAGATCAAGTGATGTGATACTTCTTGAACCTGCTATCATTAGTTTCATATGAATTGATCCCTCCTTTTGGTATATACCTATATAAGTATATACCAAAATAGTGAAATTGTCAATCGGGTATATATCTTATAAAATATATATCAAGGGAGGGATGTTTATGGTAAGATTAACGATAGATAAATGCTTGGAAAAACGTGGTATTACCCGATATGAGCTTGCAAAACGAACGCAGGTGAAATTTCAAACGATAGACCGATATTACAAAAACCGTGTTGTTCGTTACGACAGCTATATTTTAGACCGTATATGTGCGGCGCTCGAATGCGACCTTTGCGATATTCTCGAATACGTCAAGGATGGCGAAGCCCAAGCGCAGTAATATTGTAAAAAGCCGACGATGCTCGGCTTTTTATTATTTTCGGGCTTCACGAATGAAAAATATGGAAAAAACTTGATTTTTCCGTATTTTTATGATACTATATAATTAGCAAAGAGTTTGTGCAGGAGGTATAGAAATGAACAGACGCAAAAATTATCCTCTTTATCCAACCGTAGAATTCCGCGATTTTCGCGACCTTATGGAGAAGGCGGCAACGCTTTACGGCGACAGCGCGGCAATTTCATATAAAAAGGCGGCAAGCGACGCCGACGTTATTCACGTAAGCTACAATACCGTGCGCGACACCGTGCGCGACCTTGGCACACAGGTGCTTTCCCTCGGAATGAACCGCCGCCAGTGCGCCATTATCGGCAGCACGTCGCTCAACTGGATACTTTCATATTACGCGCTTATGTCATCGGGTGCGATAACCGTCCCGCTTGACAAGGATATGCCCGCGGTCGATATGGCGGCAACGCTTGAAAAGGCGGAGGTGTACGCCGTATTTTACGCACCGGAGGTGGCGGCAAAGCTCGACCATCTGCGCAAAAATTGCCCCGCAAAGCTCTACGTTTGCCTTGGCGACAAGCTTGACGAGTCCGCGGCGGCGGCAGGCGACGTTCTGCTTTCGACGCTGATAGCCGACGGCGGCAAAAAGTACGCCGAGGGCGACAATTCCTACTACGACAACGAGCTTGAGCCCGACGACCTCGCTTCCATCGTTTTCACGTCGGGAACGACGGGCAAGGGTAAGGGCGTTATGCTTTCCCAGACGAATATCGCGCAGGATATGACGCAGGGAATGTATAATTTCTCGATATATTCTAAAAAATCCGATTATTCCCGCACGCTTTGCGTGCTTCCGCCACACCACACGTTCTGCTCCACCATTATTTTCGTGGGACATTTCGCGCTCGGCTGTGAATTTTACATCACGTCGGGTATCAAGTATCTTCTGCGCGAGCTTCAGGAGCAAAAGCCCACGCACCTCGTTCTCGTTCCGCTTTTCGTCGAAACGCTCTACCGTCGCATCTGGGCGACCGCAGAAAAGAGCGGAGCGGCTCCCAAGCTGAAAAAGGGAATGAAGATAAGCGGCGTTCTTCGCAAGGTCGGAATCGATCTGCGTAAGAAGCTGTTTGCGCAGGTAACGAGCACGTTTGGCGGACATCTTGAGATGGTCATCTGCGGCGGCGCGGCGCTCAATCAGGACATTATCGACTTTTTTGACGCGGTTGGAATTACCATTCTTAACGGCTACGGCATTTCCGAGTGCGCTCCCCTTATCTCCTGCAACCGCAACGAGTGGCAGAAGGATGGAAGCGTCGGCACGCCGATAATCACCGAGCAGGTGAAGATAGACCAGCCCAACGCCGACGGCGAGGGCGAGATATGCGTAAAGGGTCCCAACGTTATGCTCGGCTACTACAAGGACCCCGAGGCAACGGCGGCAGTTTTCGACGAGGACGGCTATTTCCACACGGGCGACCTCGGCAGACTTGACGAGGACGGCTGGCTCTACATCACGGGACGAAAGAAGAATCTCATCATCTTCTCAAACGGCAAAAACGTCTACCCCGAGGAGATAGAGTGCGAGATTTCAAGGATACGCGGTGTTTCCGAGGTGGTTGTCTACGCGGGCGAGAGCCGCGCAAATCCCGAAAAGGAAGTCATCGTTGCCGAGATATTCCCCAACTACGAGCAGCTTGAGGGCGACGGCGTTTACTCGGAGCGCGATATCGAGAATTATTTCAACGAGCGCGTGCGTGAGGCAAATACGAGAATGGCGCCCTACAAGAAGGTCGGACTCGTTAAGATAAGAAAAGAGGAGTTCGTTAAGAATACCTCGAAAAAGATAACGAGATTTAATATTGATAAAAGCATTGACTAAAAACGCAAAGCGTTTTTGGAATGATGTATTTGGCTTGCGCCAAATATGATGCGCGCTTCGCGCGTGATGAATGATGTATTTGCCCTTCGGGCAAACATGAAGGAAAAAAGCGGAAGAAACGCGAGTTTCTTCCGCTTTTGAATTTAATTGAATGCTTTTTGCGTAGCAAAAGCTACCTATTGAAATGGAGGGCGCATTTTAGCGTTATCGCAGCTGCTTAAAATGTAGTGGGAACAGCGCACATTTCGGCGTCATTCCGAAGCCATTACGAGCTACTTCGAGTAATGGCGAGCGAATCTCGCAAAAATACCGCAGTATTTTTGCGCCCTATGTTAGCACCCAACTTTCCCCTTTCGGACTTTAGCCGTGTGCTATGGGTGTGTGAAATGTTTGCACCTGCGATTTTAGTGCAAATCTTAATAAATTGGTCAGTGCGAACATCAAGCGCGGTTTTTTTTCGGGAAAACGGCGAGATTCGCTCGTCGCGGCTCGGAACAACGCGACGCGACTTCGGAATGACGCGGTGAAAACGCAAAGCGTTTTTGGAATGATGCATTTGCCTTGCGGCAAATATGATGCGCGCTTCGCGCGTGATGAATGATGCATTTGCCCTTCGGGCAAACATGAAGGAAAAAATCGGAAGAAACGCGAGTTTCTTCCGCTTTTGAATTTAATTGAATGCTTTTTTCTTGACATTTGGGAAACTCTGTGATATCATTGTATATTGGAAAGAAACTTTACAAAGAGGTTTATAAAATGAAAAGAACACTTATTGCCGACGTACGTCCCGGTGAAAAGGTAAAAATATCGGGATTCGTTGAAAATCTGCGCAACAAGCGCACCATGGCGTTCCTCGTTATCCGCGATATCACGGGTAAGATCCAAGTCACGCTTGAAAAAGAGCCCAACCCCGCACTTGCCGCCGAGGTGGACAAGATGACGCTTGACTCCGTCGTCACCATCGAGGGCGAGGCAGTTGCCAACGATTACGTTAAGCTTGGCGGTATCGAGATACTTCCCACCGCTATCAAGATCGAGTCTGTCGCGGACGCGCTTCCCATCAAGCCCGACAGCGCGATAGATTCCCGTATGGACTACCGTTGGGTAGACCTGCGCACCGAGCGCAATACGCTCATTTTTAAGGTTCAGAGCGAGATTACCGCGGCGCTTCGCCAATATCTGCTTGACAACCGCTTTATCGAGCTTCACTTCCCCAAGATTATCGGCGCGGCAAGCGAGAGCGGCTCGGAGGTATTCAAGCTCAATTACTTCGACAGAGACGCATACCTTGCGCAGTCGCCCCAGTTCTACAAGCAAATGGCTATGGCTTCGGGCTTTGAGCGCGTTTTCGAGTGCGCGCCCTGCTTCCGTGCGGAGAAATCCCACACCAACAAGCACGCAACCGAGTTTACGAGCTTTGACCTTGAGTTCAGCTACGTTGAGTCCTTCCACGACGTAATGAAGCTGGAGGAGGAGATGCTCACCTATATGATCCGCCGCGTCAGCGAAAAGTACGGCGAGGATATCAAGCGCGTCTTCGGCATCGACACCGTCGTTCCCGAAAATCCCTTCCCCGTGCTCAGCGTTGCCGAGATCTACCGTCTGCTTGAGGAAAAGTACGGCTACACCTGCCCCGACTCCGAAAAGGGCGACCTCACCACCGACGCGGAGCGTATGACTCACCGTCTTGCTATGGAGCTTTACGGAAGCGAGTTCCTCTTCGTTACCGATTTTGCGCAGGACAAGCGTCCTTTCTATCATATGAGAGATGAAAACGGCGTTCCTCAGGGCTACGACCTTATCTGGCGCGGCGTTGAGATCACCTCCGGCGCACAGCGCGAGCATCGCTACGCCGAGCTTTGCGCGAATGCCGCCGAAAAGGGACTTGGCGAGGACGTTAAGTTCTACACCGAGTTCTTCCGTTACGGCTGTCCTCCCCACGGCGGATTTGCCATCGGTATCGACCGCCTGACTATGCTCTTCCTCGGTATTCCGATCAAGGAAGCAATGTTCCTCTTCCGCGGTCCTGACAGACTGCACCCGTAAGGCAAAAACACGCAAGTGTTTTTGCAGTGAAATTCGCCCTTCGGGCGAGTGAAATACGGCTTCGCCGTGTGAAATACGCCTACGGCGTGTGAAATATTTTGCTTCGCAAAATGTGAAGGTAAAAATCGGTCAAAGCGTCGCTTTGCCGGATTTATTTTATTAAAAAATCAAAAGCGGAAGAAACTTGCGTTTCTTCCGCTTTTTTCCTTAATATTTGCCG
>JAZPZM010000007.1:0-6257 GCA_045544735.1 Eubacteriales bacterium | reverse complement strand
GATAAACGCTGTTCCGTTGTAGCAAAAGCAGTAAAGCGAGGCGCATTTTCCACAGTAAAGCCAAACTCGTTGGCTACAGTCAAAAAGCTCTCCTTGATTACGCAAACACATTCTTTAATGTCATTATCTTTCACAGCTTGTATCATATATTTATCATCTCCTTTTATTACTGCTTTCACATTTGCGAATTTCATGTTGTAAATCAACTTTTTACATAAGAATTTTGACAAGCGAATCCTTGTCCACGCCCGTGGCTTCGAAAATGCTTTGAGAAGCATTTGGGGTAACGAAAGCGTTTTCAACCGCTCGGATAGAGATATCGTTAGCGCAATCGAGAGTACGCAAGGAAGCTGAAAGATTCATTCCAAAGCCGCCCTGCAAAATTTCTTCCTCGGCGATAAGAACCTTCGCGCCGCTTGGAAGAATATGCATAATTTCTGCGGCAAGCGCGGAATACGGCGCAATATACTCGCAAAGTATCACTCCGCAGGAAACGCCATTCTCTGCCAACGTGTTTCTGACGTCAAGCGCGGTCGATGCCATTCTGCCGTGGACAATGATCATCCTGTCGGTGTTTTCATCAATAAAGGCGGTGCGAATTCCGATCTTGGTATCTTCCATACCCTCGTAAAACGCCTTGACTACACGCTCGTCCTCCGTTCCGCAAGGATAGCGGATAGCGGCGGGCGCATCAAGCGCTAACGCCTCGGTCATCGCGCGGCGCAAAGCGCCGTATGTGGCGGGGGTGTATATCTTAAGGCTTGGAATGCCCGAAAGGAAGGAAACGTCAAAAACGCCGTGATGCGTCGCGCCGTCGCCCGAATTTAGCCCCGCGCGGTCAATACATATAAGCACGGGCAGACGTTGGAGTGCAACGTCGTGAAGCACGTTATCGTACGCGCGCTGTAAAAACGTAGAGTAAATAGCGCAAACGGGGCGCATTCCATCCGCCGCAAGCCCCGCGGCAAAGGTGACGGCGTGCTCCTCGGCAATACCTACGTCGAAAAAGCGCTCGGCGTATTCGTTTTCAAATCTTGTAAGCCCCGTTCCCTGACTCATTGCGGCGGTTATTGCGCAAATCCTTTCGTCCTTTGCCGCCATTTCGCAAACGATATTGCCAAACTCGGCGGAAAAACCCGCCGATCTTTTGCTATCCTTGGGAGAGACGGAATGGAATCTGTCGGGGTCTGTCTCGGCGGGCGCGTAGCCCTTGCCCTTTTTAGTTTTCAGATGAACTACCGAGCTTCCGCCACATTTCTTCGCTTCATTAAGAAGATTTTCAACAGCCTCGCGGTCGTTTCCGTCAACGGGACCGAGATAATAAAGACCGAGATTTTCAAAGTAATTCGAGCCGTAGAGAAGGTTTTTAAGTGACTTTTTAAGTCCTACGATAAGCGAAACGATGGGCTTGCCTATGAGCGGGATCTTTTTCAAAAAGCCGCGCGTTGCCGCCTTGGTGCGAAAATACCCGGGGCGCATGCGAATTTTTGAAATGCTTTTTGCAAAGCTTCCGATGTTTTTTGAGATAGACATCTCGTTTTCATTTATAACGACGATAAGACGAAGCCCGCTGTGCTCGTCGCAATTATTAAGAGCCTCGTGTATCATTCCGCCCGTAAACGCACCGTCACCGACTACGGCGACCGTGTAATTTTTGCCATTTTTCATCCTCTGTGCCTCGGCTATACCGAGGGCGGCGGAAATGGACGTTGAGCTATGCCCTGCGCCAAAGGGGTCGTGCTCGCTTTCGTCGCGCTTAGTAAAGCCCGAAAGACCGCCCGATGTGCGCAGAGTCGCAAAGCTATCGCGCCGCCCCGTGAGGAGCTTGTGAACGTAGCTCTGATGTCCAACGTCCCATACTATCTTATCCTTGGGGCTGTCAAAAACGCGGTGAAGCGCAAGCGTCAGCTCGACAACGCCGAGATTTGAGGCAAGATGCCCGCCCGTTACGGAAACTGTGTCTACAAGGTACTCCCTTATCTCGTCCGCAAGAGCGTTTGCTTGCTCGGCACTCATTTTTTTCACGTCGTCGGGGCAGTTTACGGTATCCAAAAGCGGATATTTTTTATCCTGCATTTTATACTCCAAACTATGTTTACCCTCGTTCGAGGGCGTGGTTCTTATTCGGCGTCAAAGCCGAGGTCGTCAAGTATTTCTACCGTCTTTTGGGCATCCGCTTCCTTGACGGATACGGTTTGAGCGGCAAGGTCAACGTCTGCCGCGATGTTTTCGGCATCAAGTGCCTTCTTTATACGATTTACGCAGTTGATGCAATGCATATCGGGTACTTTGTAGGTCTTCATTTTTATTCTCCTTAAAATTATAGCTTTACTCTGCCAAGGCGCAGAGCGTTTCCAACAACGAACAATGAGCTAAGGCTCATGGCAAGACCGCCGAGCATTGGTGTCAGCGTGATGCCAATGGGATAAAGCACGCCCGCGGCAACGGGGATCGCAAGGACGTTATATATAAACGCCCAAAACAGATTTTGCCGTATATTTCGGATGGTCTTTTTTCCAAGAACGATTGCTCGGCAAACGTCCTCGGTGTCGCTTCGCATAAGCACGATGTCGGCGGAATCAATGGCGATATCGCTTCCGTTTCCGATAGCAACGCCTATGTCCGCCTCGGTGAGCGCGGGAGCATCGTTTATGCCGTCGCCAACCATCATAACGGTTTCGCCCTCGTTTTTAAGGCGCGATATCACAGCCGCCTTTTCCGTAGGGAGAACGTCGGATATGACCTCGTCGATGCCTGCGGTTGCGGCTATTGCCCTTGCCGCAGCGGCGTTGTCTCCCGTAAGAAGAACGGTCTTTATCCCCATTTTCTTTAGGTGCGCAACCGTGCGCGGTGCGCTTTCCTTAATAGTATCGGCAACGGCGGCAATTCCCGCGAGAGAGCCGTCAACGGCTACGCATATCACGGTTTTGCCCATTGATTGAAGCAAGGTTATTTTATCTCCAAGCTCGGAAATATCAATATTTTCATTTTCCATAAGCTTGGGGTTTCCCAAAAGGAAGCTCCTGCCGTCTGCCGCCGTCGCTGAAAGACCGAGTCCCGTAAGAACATGGATCTCGCTTATCGCGGTGGAATTTTTAAGGCTTCGCGCCTCGCCCCACTCGGCGATCGCGCGAGCGATGGGGTGGTCGGAGAGCTTTTCGGTGCTATACAGTATCTCGGCAAGCTCGCCCTCGCTCAGCCTTCCGCACGAAACAAGGTCGGTAAGCGACGGCTTGCCCTCCGTCACAGTTCCCGTTTTGTCAAAGACAACAACGGTGGTGCGGTGGGTTATTTCAAGTGCCTCACCGCTTCTGACAAGCACGCCGTGCTGTGCGCCAAGTCCCGTTGCGACCATTATCGCGGTAGGCGTTGCAAGTCCCATAGCGCAGGGGCAAGCGATAACGAGAACTGACGTAAATATCTTGACGGCAAACGAAATATTGCCGTTTATAAGAAGCCAAACGAGCCCCGCGAGCGTTGAAATAGTGATAACTACGGGCACGAATACGCCCGCAACGCGGTCTGCGGTTTTGGAGATGGGCGCTTTTTTGCCCTGCGCGTCTTCTACGAATTTAACGATCTTCGCAAGCGTAGTATCACTTCCCGTATGCGTGACGCAAACGTAAATAACGCCGTCAAGAAGAACGCTTCCGCCGATAACGCGCTCGCCCGCCGTTCTTTCGACGGGAAGGCTCTCGCCCGTTATCATAGCCTCGTTTACGCTTCCCGAGCCGTTTACTATCTCACCGTCGAGAGGAATATGCTCGCCCGCCCTGACGATAAGCACGTCGCCCACGCGAATCTCGCTGACGGGGCGATTTTTCTCCACGCCGTCTGCGACTACGTTTGCGGTGTCGGGAGAAAGGCTCATCAGCTTCGTAATAGCGGATTTCGTTTTTTCGCCGCTTCGCGCCTCAAGATATTTTCCGACGGAAACAAGGGTTATTACCGTTGCTGACGCCTCAAAATAAAGCTGATGCACAAGGTGCGGATGGTCGGCAATAAGAAACGTCACGACAAGGCTGTACGCGAACGATGCCACGGAGCTTATAGCTACGAGCGTGTTCATATTGGGACTTCCGTGAAGCAACGAGCCCATACCGCCCAAAAAATAATCCTTGCCGAGGACGAGCACGGGTATTGCGAGCAAAAGCTGCAACAGCGCAAAATTTTGCGGATGCGTATCGGGCGACACGATGCTTGGCAGAGGAAATCCCTCTATCATCATATGCCCCATTGAAACCGTCATAAGAAGCGCGGCAAAAATTGCGGATATAAGAAGGCTTATTCGCTTTTTTCTCAAAGCTTTTTCGTCCTCGCTTATTTTTTCCTTTTTGCTCTGCTCTTTCTTTTCTTCAAGGTGTGGCTTTGCGCTGAAGCCCGCTTTTTCTACCTTATTTATTATCATTTCGGGGGTAGTCTGCGACTCGTCGTAGACGATTGTGAGTCTTGCGAGCGTGAGATTGACCTCGCTTCGCTCAACGCCCGGCAGCTTGCGCGTTACGCGCTCCACAGCCGCGGAGCATGCGGCGCAATGCATTCCGCCTATATCGTATACTTCTTCTCTCATTGGTTCACCTTCTTTGATTGAGTTAGTCAAGACTAATTATATATCCCCCAAGGCAAAAAGTCAAGTTAATTTTTTTGGTATACCTCGGTGGCGTATCGTACGGTAGCCATAGCATCGGGTGCGTATTTATCTGCACCTATACGCGCTGAATACTCCTCGGTAAGCACCGCGCCGCCGACTACTACCTTGACTTCGGGAAGCTTTTCGCGCAGAGCCTTGATGGTCTTTTCCATCGCGGGAACGGTGGTGGTCATAAGCGCTGAAAGTCCTACGACAGATGCGCCCGATTCCTGCGCCGCCGCAACTACGTCATCGGCGCAAACGTCGCGCCCGAGGTCTATTACCTCAAAGCCGTAGCTTTTAAGCATTACGCAAACGATGTTTTTGCCTATATCGTGAACGTCGCCCTCGACGGTAGCCATAACTACCTTGCCCGCGTTTACGCGCTCACCTCCCGCAGAGAGTATGCGCTCGGAAACCACGTCAAGCGCGGCTACGGCGGCATCCGCGCAAGCGAGAAGTCCGGGCAGGAATATCTTACCCGCCTCAAACTCCTTACCCGCTTCCTCAAGTGCAGGAACTATCTTCTCGTCTATCACCGACTTCGGCGATATCTTATCGCATTCTTCGATTGCAAGTGCGACGGCGCGGCTCTTCATTCCGCCGTATATCGCACCCGTCAGGTCGTCTCCACGCGGCTTAACTACCGTGGCGGCACTGATATGCTCGCCAAGTCTGCCAAGCGCATCGCCGTCATTATCGCCCTCTCCTCTTGCTACTCGCATCATTGACGCGGAGTTGGGGTTGAGGATGGCGGCGGAAAGTCCCGCCTCCAGGGCGAGGGTAAAGAAGGTGGCATTGACGGCATCCCGCCCGGGCAGGCCAAAGGAAACATTGGACACGCCGAGGGACGTCATGCAGCCCAGCTCCCGGCGAATGCGCAAAAGCGCCTCCAGGGTGACGCGCGCGGCATTTTTATCGGCGCAGACCGTCAGGGCGAGGGGATCGAATACGATATTTTTCTTCTCGATTCCGTATTTTTCCGCCGCTTTGAGTATCCGGCGGGCAATTTCCACGCGGCCATCGGCCGTTTCGGGAATGCCCTCTTCATCCAGCGTCAGCGCAACGATGACACCGCCGTATTTTTTGGCCAGGGGGAATACGGCGCGCATGCTCTCTTCCTTTCCGGAGACAGAATTGAGCATGGCCTTGCCGTTATAGCGGCGCAGGGCGGCCTCCATGGCGGAGGGATCGGCGGTATCGATCTGCAGGGGAAGGTCGGTCACCCCCTGCAGGGCACATACAGCGGCACGGAGGGTCTCCGCCTCGTCAATTTCCGGCAGGCCGACATTGACATCGAGCAGGTGTGCACCGGCCTCCGCCTGGGCAAGCCCCTCATTGAGAATATAATCCATATCTCCGGCGCGCAGCGCCTCCTTGAAGCGCTTTTTGCCGGTGGGATTGATGCGCTCGCCGATGAGCACCGGCTCTGACCCAAAACACACCGCCCGGGTGTAGGAGGAAACCACCGTCAGCCCCTTGTCCGTCACAGGGAGGGGCGGCACATCCGCCAGGGCGGCGGAAAGGGCGGCGATATGGGCAGGCGTTGTGCCGCAGCAGCCGCCGGCAAGGCGAACGCCGCGAAGGGCAAGCTCCCGGATCTCGGCGGCAAACTCCGCCGGAGTAA
>JAZPZM010000006.1:0-13013 GCA_045544735.1 Eubacteriales bacterium | reverse complement strand
AGCAAAATATTTCACACGCAGCAGGCGTATTTCACCCGTTCCGAAGGAACGGATTTCACGGAAAACGCCGAAGGCGTTTTCAAATGATGCATTTGCCCTTCGGGCAAATATGATATACGCTACGCGTATGATGAATGATATATTTGCCTTACGGCAAATATGAAGGAAAAAAGTGGTTGAAGCCGCGGCTTCAACCACTTTTGTTTTTATAAATACTTTTTGCGTAGCAAAAAGCTACCTTCATATTTTGCGCAAGCAAAATATTTCACATTTGCCCGTGGGCAAATATTTCACACGCCGCAGGCGTATTTCACCCGTTCCGAAGGAACGGATTTCACGGAAAACGCCGAAGGCGTTTTCCCTATGTCCGCGCTTGCGCGCTGATGAAAGAGTACGGGAATTTCGCCTGCGGCGAATATTTTGCGCCTTGCCGCTTACAAGCAAGCCCCGCGCGCTCTGCGGCGCAAATGCGAACCCATCCGCGCTTGCGCGCTGATGGGTTCGCGTGCGGGTACAAAAAAGGGGACGCCTGCAAAGCAAGCGTCCCCTTTTTGGCACCCGCAACGGGAATCGAACCCATTACTACCCCTTAGGAGGGGGTTATTATATCCATTTAACTATGCAGGCGTGAACTTGACTTTGATATTATATCACATCTTGAAAAAATATTCAAGTGTTTAGGCAAAAAAGGCGGCGGAAATTTTCCGCCGCCGTATTGCTTATTTATCGTCGTCCTCGCTATTGTCGTCATCCTCGTCGATGTCGTCGTAATTCTGACGCTTCTTCTTGCGAACAGTAATAACGACTACCACGGCAACGATAGCGACTACGATAACGGCGCATATCAGGTATACGCCAATTCCGATGGAGCTGTCGATCTTGAGGTCCTCCCAGTAGGAATTCATAAGATCCTTGGTGGTCGTGTCAAGATTCTTGTAGTAGGAGGTCATAAAGCTCGTGCTTTCGGGATAGAGTATCTCGTAAGCGTTGGGGTGAAGCTCGGTAAGATATTCCTTGTACTCGGCATTCTCGCGAACAAGCTTGTTGGGGGAAGCGTAGCAAATGTATTCCGCATTCGCAATAGCCGCCTCCTCGCTGAGCATAAAGTTAATGTAAGCCTCAGCAAGCTCCTTGTTCTGCGAGCCCTTCGGAACGCACATAGCGTCGACAAATACGTTAGTGCCCTCGGTGGGGTAGTAGAAGGAGAGCGCGGGATTGTCAGCGTACATGGTGAAGAAGTCGCCTGCATAGTAGGGCGCGATAGCCGCAGAGCCACTCTTCATCTTGTTGAATATCTCGTCCATAACGTAGCCCTGAACAAGCTCCTTCTGAGCCTCAAGAGCCTCGTAAGCCTTCTTCCAATCGGCGTTGTTTACGGTGTTTACGTCAATGCCAAGCTTATACATGGCAGTACCGAAAGCGTCGCGGGGGTTGTTGAAGGTGAGTATCTGTCCCTTGTAGGTGGTATCCCACAAAAGACTCCAGCTTGTGGGAGTGCCGCTGACTACGGTGGAGTCGTAGATAACGCCAACCATTCCGTAGGTGTAGGGAACGGTGTATTCGCAGGTGGGATCGTATCCGCCGACCTTGTACTCGTCAACGATGTACTGGAAGTTGGGGATATTGTTGTAATCGAGCTTCTCAAGCATATCCTCTGCGATGAGCTGTTCGATCATGTAGTCGGAGGGGATAATAACGTCGTAGGATACCGCGCCGCTCTTAAGCTTTGCATACATATCCTCGTTGGAGGCGTAGGTGGAGTAATTAATCTCGACCTTTACGCCGTAGGTCTCCTCGTACCATTCCTCAAATGCGGCGTTTACGTCAAAGCTCTCCTCCGAGCCGTCGGAGATGTACTGTCCCCAGTTGTAAACGTTAAGAACGGCGCTGGGGCTGGAGCAGGAGCTCATCGACACGCCAAGGCAGGCGAGCATCGTGCAAAGCAGGGTGGCTATAATGAGATAAGAAATTATGGAACGCTTTTTCATCTTTTGTTCTCCTTTTATATTTTTGTCTGCTTGGCTTTCTTTGTTTTGTCCTTCTTGGCAAAATTAGAAAGCAGCAAGAGCGAGATTATCGTAACGATTATAAGGGTGGAAAGCGCGTAAACGACGGGCTTTACCTCTTTTTTCGTCATTGAATAAATGAGTATCGGCAGAGTAGTGAACTCCGACTCCGACGTGGTGAAATAGCTGATAACGAAATCGTCAAGCGAAAGCGTAAACGCCATTATCATTCCCGAAATTATGCCCGGCATAATAAAGGGAAGCTCGACCTTGAAAAACGATTGCAACGGAGTGCAACCAAGGTCCTGCGCCGCTTCGGGAAGATGCTTGTCCATCTGGCGAAGACGGGGTGTTATCGACAGATAGACGTAAGGCAAGCAGAACGTAACGTGCGCGATAAGTATCGTCCAGAAATTCAGCTTGTCACCGCTTATGCGCAACGCCGTGCCGACGAAAACGAAAAGAAGCATCATCGAAATACCCGTTACGATATCGGGATTCATCATCGGTATGTTCGTAAGGGAAACGATAGCGCCGCGCAGCTTTGCCGAGCGCATACGGGAAAGACCTACAGCCGCGCCCGTTGCGATGGCGGTGGATATCACGGCGCTCGCGACGGCAAGGATAAGCGAGTTGCGCAGGGCGGAAAGTATCTCGCCGCTGCTGAACAGCTCCTTGTACCAACGCAGGGAAAATCCTGCAAAAACGCCCGTGCTCGCCGTGCTGTTGAATGAAAAGAGAATAAGAACTGCAATGGGGGCGTAGAGAATAGCAAAGCATATTGCTATATAAACGCGAGAGGCTGCCTTCATACGAGCATACCTCCTTCCTCATCGTCGTCGGAAAACTTATTCATTACCGCAAGCGAGATAAGAATGAGTATCATCATAACGAGGGAAATTGCCGCGCCGACGTTGTAGTTGTTAAGTAACATAAACTGTCTTTCGATGGCATCACCGATAAGGTCAAACGTGCCGCCGCCGAGCTTTTGGGAAATGTAGAAGGTGCTTATCGACGGGACGAATACCATCGTTATTCCCGAAACTATGCCCGAACGGGAGAGGGGAAGAATGACCTTGCGCAGAACGGCAAACGAGTTGCATCCGAGGTCCTGTGCCGCCTCAACGAGTCGGTTGTCCATCTTCGACATCACGGAATATATAGGCAACAGCATATAGGGGAAGAAATTATATACCATTCCGAATATAACTGCCCCGGGCGTGCCTATTATCTGCACCGTGCCAAGTCCAAGGGACTCAAGCGTTTTGTTAAGAAAACCGCCGTTGTCAAGTATCGCCATCATCGAATACGTGCGAATGAGAAGATTCATCCACATCGGGAGCATCGCAAGCATAATGAGTATGCTTTGCGAGCGTGCGCCCTGCTTCGTTATGAAATAAGCCAAGGGGTATGCGATGATAAGGCATATGACCGTCGCTATCAGCGCAAAGCACACGGAAAGTCCAAACGTCCCCGCGTAGCTTTTAAGCTCAACGATATTGTTTAGTGTAAACGCACCCGACGCATCGGTGAATGCGTAATAAATTACGAAGAGTAACGGACACAGTATAAAGAGTACCGCCCAAAGTATGTGCGGAGCGGCGGCTATGGAGCGAAAAAATGATTTCTTCATTCTGCCGCGCCCTCGCTGTCGGGCTTGGAAAGCTCGTCAAGCTCGTCGCTGAAGGACGAGTAATCGCCGAATTTGCCCGAATATTCGGACTTTTTCATTACCTGTATCTCGTAGGGGTCAATGGAAATGCCGATAGTGTCACCAACCTTTATTCTGTCGGTGGTCTCTATCATCCATTTAAAGTTATCAATATCAACGATTATTTCGTAATAATCGCCCTTGAAGGTGACGGACGTTACCTCGCCGCGAAGCATAGCGTCGTCAAGCGGAACGATGTCGATATCCTCGGGGCGAACCACTACGTCAACGGGCTCGTTGGGGGCGAAGCCGCAGTCCTCGCATTCAAACTGCTGACCTGCAAAGGATACGAGATAGTCCTTTACCATAACGCCGTTTACAATGTTCGACTCACCGATGAAGTCCGCAACGAAGGCGTTTTCGGGCTCGTTGTATATCTTTTCGGGCGTGCCGATCTGCTGTATCTTACCGTCAGCCATAACTACGATGGTGTCGGACATGGAGAGGGCTTCCTCCTGATCGTGCGTAACGAAAACGAAGGTGATACCCGTCTGCCTTTGCATACGCTTCAGCTCCACCTGCATATCCTTGCGAAGCTTCAAGTCGAGCGCGCCGAGCGGCTCGTCAAGAAGGAGGATCTTCGGCTTGTTGATAAGCGCGCGTGCGATAGCTACGCGCTGCTGCTGACCGCCCGACAGACTCTCAACTCGTCTGCGCTCAAATCCGCGCAGATTTACAAGCGTAAGCATCTCGCGCACGCGGGAGCGGATAGTCTTTTCTGGGAGCTTTTGCAAGCGAAGTCCGAACGCAACGTTCTCAAAAACGTTGAGGTGGGGGAAAAGGGCGTAGCGCTGGAACACCGTGTTCACAGGACGCTTGTGAGGCGGCCTATCGTTTATGCGCTCACCGTTAAAAATAACATCACCCTCATCAGGGGTGACAAAGCCGCCTATAATGCGGAGCGTGGTGGTCTTGCCGCAGCCCGAAGGGCCAAGCAAGGTGATGAATTCCTCTCGATGAATGTCGAGATTTATCGAGCGAAGCACGGTCTCGCCGTCGTAGGACTTGGAGACGGAGCGAAGCTCGATCAGCTTTTCCTTGTTCATTCCGTAAATTCCTTTTAAAAAATATTCCGGAAGGGTCTATGTCGCACATCGGAAAAAAGCGCAAATCCGCCCGAAGCATTCGTTCGGACGGGCAAAAAAAGCCGAGTGCACTTACGTACCGCAGTTTCCGACAATATTGTATCAAAAATATGAAGTAAATGCAATAGATTTTTGAAATCTCTTGCAAATATCTCAAAAAAATTTTTTAATTTTATATAAAAAGGGTTGCGCGCGGCGCAACCCTTAAAGTTTATTTACCCTCGCCGAGCGTCTGCTTGACGGAAACGGTGACCTTTTCGTCGTAGCAGGAGAACGCCGCGTCCACCTTTTCCTTATCGGGCTTTGTGAAAAGGCTGATAACGGGAACGGCAATGAGTCCGACTATCATCGTAAACGCGCCGCAGTTGATGGGAGATTGCAGAAAAGCGGGGAACACGGATTTGAAGAAAAGGTTCAGAGTCATCACTATAGTTCCGAATCCGAAGCTGAACCAAGCGGCAAGCTTGCTTGCGCGCTTCATATACAGACCGTAGAGGAAGGGCGCAAGGAACGAGCCCGCAAGCGCACCCCACGAAATGCCCATAAGCTGTGCTATGAACGTAACGTTGCTCTTGTACTGAATGGCGGCTATCACTACGGATATTGCGATAAATACGCCGATAAATACTCTGATGCAGACAAGCTTTGTCTTTTCGCTCATCTTCTTTACGATAGTTCCGCTTATAAAGTCGAGCGTAAGCGTGGAGGCGGAGGTCATAACGAGCGAGGAGAGCGTGGACATTGACGCGGAAAGCACGAGAATTACCACGATACCGATAAGGATATCGGGCAGTCCCTCAAGCATCGTGGGAATGATAGCGTCAAAGCCGTTTGTGGCTACGTCAACGTCGTAAAGTCTGCCAAAGCCGCCAAGGAAGTAACAACCGCCCGCAACGACGAGAGCAAAGAGAGTCGAGATGATAGTGCCCTTGCTGATGGATTTTTCATCCTTGATGGCGTAGAATTTCTGCACCATCTGCGGAAGTCCCCAAGTGCCGAGCGAGGTAAGAAGAACTACGCTCAAAAGCCCTACGGGGTCGGGACCGAAGAACGAAGCAAAAATACCGGGAGTTTCCGAAACGGCGGGGTCGGATACGCTTGCGAGTCCCGCAAGAGCCTCGGTAAATCCACCGTGACCGTTAAGCACCGCCGCGATCACGGCGACGATACCGACAAGCATAACGATTCCCTGAATAAAATCGTTTATTGCAGTTGCCATGTATCCGCCCGCGATAACGTATATCGCGGTAAGCACCGCCATAATAACTATGCACACAACGTAGTCAATGCCGAAAGCCATAGCGAAAAGACGGGAAAGACCGTTGTAAAGCGAGGCGGTGTAGGGAATAAGGAAGATAAAAATAATGATCGACGCAACTATTTTAAGTGCACGGCTGTCGTATCTTTTTTCAAAGAATTCGGGCATCGTAGCGCTGCCGAGATGCTGTGTCATAACGCGCGTGCGCCTGCCGAGCAGCACCCAAGCGAGAAGCGAGCCGATAAAGGCGTTGCCGAGTCCTATCCACGTCGACGCAATACCGAATTTCCACCCGAACTGTCCTGCGTAGCCAACGAAGATAACGGCGGAGAAATAGGACGTTCCGTAGGCGAAGGCGGTAAGCCAAGGGCCGACCGAGCGACCGCCGAGAACGAAGCCGTTTACGTCGGTAGACGAGCGACGGCAGTAAATACCGATACCTATCATCGCGGCGAAGAAGGCGACGAGAAGAGCGATTTTAATAAACATTTTAAACCTCCGAAAATAAAAAATAACGTCCCCCGATTGCTCGGAGGACGGATATACCGTGGTACCACCTCTGGTTTGCCCATTTCTCGCAAAATGAGCCTTGGCAAGTGCAATAAACACTCCGCCGCTTTAACGGGCGACTCCCGTCACAGCCTACTTGCCTCGGCTTTCGGTGTGCTGCTCTCGAAATGTATTCGGACTACCCGCCCCCACCGTCTCGCACCACCCGACGGCTCTCTGTAAGGAACGTTGGCAGACCTACTTTTTTTCGGTCAACGCATTTTCTATAAATTATGGAATGATTATAGCACGCCAAAGCCCGCTCGTCAAGCCTTTTTTGAAATTTATTTCTCTTTTTCGATAAAAATTCTGTAAAAAACCGATGCCGTGAACACAAAAAGCGAGAGCGACGCGCCAAAACGGATAAGCAGATAGACAGAAAGCATCCAAAGCGCGATCAAGGTCACAAGTGACGTTCCCGACACCACGGCTTCCGCTACGCGCGGGCCTGATGCGCTTCCCAACGCCGCCGCGAGCATCCGTCCGCCGTCAAATCCGCGCAAGGGAAGAAGATTCAGCAGAGCTATCATTATGGATATCGGGCAAAATAATCGCGGGAATTCACCGCGCAAAAGGAGCGTGACCGCCGCGGCGCTGAGTAGGTTGAACAGTGGTCCTGCGAAGCAGAGCAACCATTCCTTTTTATAAGAAATAAGCCCGCCTTGAACGCGAATCGTCGCACCGAGCGGCCCTATTTCAAGTGCGCGCAAGCCTATCCCCAACACCCTCGCCGCCACTAAATGCCCGAGCTCGTGTATGGCGGCGGCAAGGATAAAGGGAAGCGCGATGTCCGCAGGCTCAAGCAAAATTTCGGCGGCTATAAGCGCCGCAGGTATCGCGCCTACGCGCAAAAACGGTCGTAATGAGCTTTTTTTCATTTTTTTCCTCCGTGTATATAATTATATATGAAAAAAACGAGCGGTATGAAAAAAATTAAAAAATCTCAAAAATGCTATTGACAATCACTTGACCGTGTGATATAATATAGTCACAGCACAAGGAACAAAATTCAAGAAAAGGAGATGGTAGGATGAACCTTCAAATAAACGACGAGTATATTCCGGGTACGATACTTCGCCGCGATGCCATGGGTGACGTTACGGGAATTGATTTTCTGAATAAGATCTTCTATATCTCGGACGGCATTATGCTGACCCAGATCAGAGAAATATCGGGTATAGACGGCTCGACTCTCCAGAACTGGACCAAGCGCGGATGGGTAGAGAACTCTAAAATGAAAAGATACAATAAAGATCAGCTTGCGCATATACTTATCATAAATATGTTAAGGGCGTGTATGCAGCTTGATAGAATAGCGTTTCTCATAACCTACATCAACGGCAGAGTTTACGATAGGTCGGACGACATTATCCGCGATAGCCTTCTTTACGATTACATCTGCCGCGTACTTGACAGAGTCACGCTCCGCGGCGGAGCAGGGGACGAAACGCCCCTCCGCGAGTGTATCGAGGAAGTCACCGCCGATTACGACGAGCGTGTAAGCGGCGCGCGCCGCCGTCTTAACACCGCCCTTGAGATCATCGTCGTTGCGTATTACGCTTCCATCGTAAAGCGCCACTCCGATGAAATGACCGAAAAGCTGATAAACGGCTGATATTAACGAAAGGATGACGTATTATGATTGAATGGTGGAACAGTTTAGAAATTTCCCGTCAGATATTTGCGCTTATAGCACTTCCGTCAACGCTTATACTTCTGCTCCAGACTCTGCTCACTCTGTTTGGCGTAGGAGAGGACGTGGACGACCCGGATTTTGACCTCGGCGGAGCGGACGGAGACGCTGAGATAGACGCGGGACTTGCGCTTTTCAGCGTAAGAGGCATACTTTCAATGCTTACGATAATGGGTTGGGTAGGCTTCGCACTTCTTGCGACCGACCTTCCCGAATGGGCTTCGGTGCTTATCGCCGTGGTCAGCGGCGTGCTTACTCTCATCGGTATGGCGTATCTTATGCGCGCGGTTATGAGATTGCAGTCAAGCGGTAATATTAATATAGAAAACTGCATCGGCAAGGTAGCTCAGGTCTATATCCCGATTCCCCCGCTTTCCACGGGCACGGGCAAGGTAAACATCACCGTGCAGGAAAGTTACCGCGAGTTCAGCGCAATAACCACCGTTGACGATACGCTGAAAACGGGCGCGTTCGTGCGCGTGGTGGCAGTTGGCGAGGGCGGCGTGCTCGTGGTCGAGCCCGTTGCCGCACCTAAAAAATAAATCTTGATAAAATTTTTTCAATATAAGAAAGGAAAAAACAATGACAAATTTCAGCACTTTTCTTACGGCTGGCGGAATTTCCTCCGCCGTACCCATGATCGTTATTGCCGTGGCGGTTGTTATCTTTGCGTTCATCATCGTGTTCGCATCGAGATACAAGAGATGCCCCTCGGATAAGATCATGGTCATCTACGGTAAGGTAGGTACTAACAAGGACGGAACACAGCGCTCTGCCAAGTGTATCCACGGTGGCGCGGCGTTCATCGTTCCCCTTATCCAGTCCTACGAGTATCTCGACCTGACCCCTCTTTCCATTCAGGTCGACCTTACCAACGCACTTTCCCACCAGAACATCCGTGTTGACGTTCCCTCCCGCTTCACCGTAGGTATTTCTACCGAAACGGGCGTTATGCAGAACGCCGCCGAGCGACTTCTCGGTCTTAAGCTTGCGGAAATTCAGGATCTCGCCCGTGATATCATCTTCGGTCAGCTCCGTCTCGTTATCGCAACTATGGATATCGAGGAGATCAACACCGACCGCGACAAGTTCCTTGAGGCAGTTTCGAGCAACGTGGAGACCGAGCTTAAGAAGATCGGTCTGCGCCTTATCAACGTAAACGTTACGGATATCAACGACGAAAGCGGATACATCACCGCTCTCGGTAAGGAAGCCGCAGCAAAGGCTATAAACGATGCAAAGATCTCCGTTGCCGAGGCTGACAGAAGCGGTGCTATCGGTGCTGCCGCAGCCGAAAAGGAGCAGAGAATCAGCGTATCTCGCTCCAACTCCGAGGCTATCGCGGGTGAGAACGAGGCGAAGGTAAGAATCGCAGAGTCCGAGTCCGTGCGCCGTGAGCGCGAGGCAGAGGCTAACAAGCGCGCCGTAGCCGCCGAGAACATTCAGGCAGCAAAGGCACAGGAGGAATCCTACGCCGCACAGAGAAGCGCCGAGGAAGCCCGTGCATCGCTTGAAAAAGCAAGACTTGAAGCGGACATCATCGTAAAGGCAGAGATTGCAAAGAAGGAGCTTGAGCTTAAGGCTGAGGCTGAGGCAGAGCAGATGCGCCGCAAGGCACGCGGTGAGGCAGACTCTATTCTGATGAAGATGCAGGCAGAGGCGCAGGGTATGCGCGAGATGCTCATCAAGCAGTCCGAGGGTCTTGCCGCCATCGTAGCGTCCGCCGGCGGAGACGCAAACGCCGCTATCAGACTTATGGTTGCCGACAAGCTTGAGGATCTGACCAGAATTCAGGTAGATGCTATCTCCAACCTCAAGATCGATAAGGTCACCGTTTGGGACAACGGAAGCGCGGGCGCTGACGGAAAAAGCTCCACCGCAGGCTTCATTTCGGGACTTTATAAGTCCGTTCCCCCTCTGACCGAGCTGTTTGATATGGCAGGTATGCAGCTTCCCGAATATCTCGGCAAGCCCAAGGCTGATGCGATATCAACCGACGTAGCCGCAGAATAAATTTTCATAAAATACGCCCTCTGCCGTCAGGCAGAGGGCGTATGAGGATAGCTCAAATTACCATATCCGATAACGTCGTACAAGCTTCAAAGAATGTGTTGAATTGGGATATTATTATAACCAATCTCCGAATGACTTGCTTTTGTCAGATATTGTAAAGATAATTAGGGAGAATACAGATTATGAAAAAGAAAAATATTACTGTACATGACAATCTCGCTTATATCGGCATAATGCTGATTGCGAACCTAATTGCTGCAGTAGCTATGCTTTTGTTTATTTCAATTTTAGGGAAATCAAACGATCGCGATATGATCATCGAGAATTACAAGCTATTTGCTGTAATTTTTGCATTTGTGGGTGTTGTTGCATCAAGCCTTGTTATGGCTTTTTATTTCAAACGTAAGTTGCCGTCCATTGATTTTTCTAATTCAGAAGAATGCGGCATAAAAGCAATAATAAAAAACTTTTGTTTATTGGTATTACCGGGAGAAATATTAAGATTTGTTTTGGCATCGATTCCCACTAATCCCGGAAGCATGTTTGGTTATCGATTTTTCGATGGATTTTTAGCTATGCCTTCCAATCTATTGTACGATTGGTTTTATCTTATGCCTAACAATCGTCTTGAAATCATAAGAAAGTCAGGATACACGTTTGCAGACAATGCGCTTTTCATTTTGGTTTATTTGATATATTTCATTGTGTATGTTGGCATTTTGTTCTTGATTTTTTGGCGAATATGGAAAGAAAACGAAACGGCGCGTAAAAATGAAGTGAAACTTTATATGGATTACGATCAGGTGAAATGATGTTATCGATGCCGCAAAAACAGCAGGTAATAGAAAGAGATTTTTATTTCAAAAGAGCAATATCCCAATCCGATGCTTTGAAGTATGCCGGAATTACAATACTCGCTAATTTTATGGCGTATTACCTTGTGTTTTGTGTTAATTACTTCTTGTCCATCTTGGAGGGGAGCGCAACCTACGTTTTATTTCAGTTCATTCTTTTCATACCCATCTGTGCCGTAGTTCCGAGTCTTTTGGTGTATCAGTATGTGCGGCACTTTGTTCCCAAATACTTTTCCTTGGCAGACACTCCCGATACTTGGCGCAAGAAAGCTTTACAGTGGGTGGGTATAGGTGAGCTGTCGCGCTTGGTCTTGGGACTCGTTCCTTTGAGTATAACCAAATTTGGCGCGACTACCTCACCCTTGACTTACCATTTATATACCTTCGCCTACGTTATGCCGACGGATAGATTTGACACCATAATGTTGGACGGCGGCGCGACCTTCGCTGACATTGCCGTGTTCCTTATCATTTACATAATTTATTTTGCCTTGTATTCCTTCCTTCTTTCCAGAAAAATCAAGAAGGAGATAGCACGCCACCAAATGTATTTGGAGGGTTGCCTCAAAGAAAAAGAAAGATTTTACGATTTTAATAAGAAAAGGAGAATAAAATACGATGAATAAGCTCGACCCAAGTACAGAAGCTCGGCTTATTGCTTTGGGGAATAAAAGATATTACAGAACGCTCATTCTCACCGCGGCGTGGATTTTATTTGTTATTTGTGCCTTTGTGGTATTCGTTATATCCACCGAGCGTTCTTTTTCCGATTTCCGTAATTATTTTATTCTTGTACTTTGCGCCCTGCCTTTTTGCCCTTTTTCCGCACATAAGGTGTTGTTTTCAAAGAGCTTTTATGCAACGGTTTCATATACGACGAATGATACGCAATTCGAGGAGTTGAGAAAGGCATACATGAGTAACCGATTCGACGTCGAGAATGCCCTCACCGTGAGATACAAAAAAGACGATGGAAAGGAATTCGCTGTGTCATATAAAAAGGGAAGCTACATTATGGATGGGCTTCACTATGACGACGGCGACAGAGTTTTCTTTGTAAGAGGACTTAAATATCCTATGGAGTTCCCTTTGACCGAGGGGAAAGAATTCAAATGTCCCGTGTGCGGACACACTGTTACAACTGACGATATGCTCTGCAAACGTTGCGGATTGAATTTTTCGGATTTGTTGAATAAATAATTTTAATATTATCTGTATTATAAATTTTGTTTATGCTGCAAAGCGTTTTTGCCTTGATATGTGGCAGAAAGGAATCACATTAATATGAAAAAACAATTTCCAAGAATAGGGCGTTTTATACTTGCCAATTTGGCAGTTGCGGGAATAGAAGTAGGGATTATGGTGGTTGTTTCTATGTTTTGGGGTTCAGGGATCGAGGAAGCCGCCGATAACCGCGCTCTTTCAGATTTAATTATCACCGGCTTCGCAACTCTATCACTCGGCTTTCCGTTTTACTTTTTGTATTTTTTGAAGGATGATGAATACAAAAGTCATTATTTATCCGAAGCGGCAGAAGAAAAAACTTGGAAGCAATCCCTCGTATCACATTTGAAGACTTTTGGAAAATACGATTTGATATCGTTGCTGGTGGTTTCTATCCCGATTGCGTTGATACCCGAAGTGATCATGGGAAAAACAGGGCTTTCTTTCCTTTTTTTCTCGGCATCACTGTTCATTACACATGTTCCCGTGCAGATCTTGGGTGTGCTTTGTTGGGACGTCTACGTCGCGCTTGTGTATATTATATGCGTGCCGTTGGCTCAAAGAAAATGGAAAAACAGCAGGATACGTAGACCGATGTAACGCTTATAAAACTACAAACG
>JAZPZM010000005.1:0-9064 GCA_045544735.1 Eubacteriales bacterium | reverse complement strand
AAAAAGCATTCCTATTAATTAAAAACGAAATAGCGCACCTCGCGTCATTCCGAAATTCTTCAAAGAGAGCGGGGACGACGCAATTTTCAGCGTCATTCCGAAGCCGTGGCGCGTTGTTCCGCGCCGCGACGAGCGAATCTCCCCGTTTTTCCGCAGAAAAACGGCGCTTGATGTTCGCGCCCAACCGATTTATTAGGGATTTGGCACAAAAAATACGGCTACGAACTATCAAAAGGCGATTGCACATATAGGCTCCCTCCGAGAGGGAGCTGTCGAGCGGACGCGAGACTGAAGGAGCCTGCGTCTTGGTACGGCAAGCACTTGTTACATTATGCTCGCACTCTCCTTCCACCGCTCCGCGGTCCCCCTCCCTCCGCAGGGAGGCTAATGTAAACCGCCGCTTTTTATCGTAGCCGTAGCGCACGGCGGGAGTCCGAAAGAGGAAAGTCTGGTGCAAACATCAAGCGCAAAAATTCTGCGGAATTTTTGCGAGATTCGCTCGCTCCGCCGCGAAGCAGCTTGGCGGAGCTTCGGAATGACGCGAGAGAGTGCACTATTCCCGCTAACTTAATGCATATCAATATCCCCAAAGTTTCTTTTTGAAAATAGGGGGCTTTTTGCCGAAAGGCAAAAACCTTCCTCCACTATTCACTATTCACTTTTCACTATTCACTAAAAACGGTCAGAGCCGCAGCTCTGACCGTTTTTGCTTTAATATTTGCCGCAAGGCAAATATATCATTACTTAATTTTCCTTCTTGCGAGCGATTGCTACTGCGCCAACGGCTGCAACAGCAACGATAGCAAGAGAGATGCTGGAGCCGCATCCGCCCTCTTCTGCAGCAGCAGTAGTGGTAGCGGGCTTGGTGGTGTCAGCGGGCTTAGCGGTGGTAGTGTTACCTGCGGGCTTGGTGGTAACGTCGCCGCCTGCGTTGGGCTCATCGCCTGCGGGATCGTCAGTATCGTCAGCGGGATCGTCGCTTACGGGGGGAACGAAGGTGTCTGCTACAGCGTTGTTCTTAGCTGCGAACATCTCGTCGATCTTAGCGTTGATAGCTACCTGATCGTTGGTGGTGAAGCCGTTCGAGGAGAGAGCCGAGAACGCCTGCTCGCCGTAAACGGGCATACCGTGGAGGTATACGCAATCCTTAACGTTAACAAGTCCGCCTGCGGTCCATACGTTGAAGGGGTCGGTAGAAGCCTTAGCGCTGCCGTCTGCCTTAGCGTCGGCCTTGAGAGTAGCGGATACTACGCAGTTCTCGATGTTGATAACGGAGGTTGCAGAGTTGCTTCTTGCAACAATACCTGCAGCGCCGTACTTTGCAGAGGTCTTATCCTCGCCCGCGAACTTGTCGGGGTTGTTGGAGATAGTGCCCTTTACTGCACAGTTGGAAATGGTAAGGTCCGCGTTGCCGTTGATATCGCCGATGATACCGCCCGCATCGTGTGCGGCGGATACGTCACCGAAGTTAAAGCAGTAATCAAGAGTACCGCTGATGCTACCATTGACGTTACCGATGATACCGCCGCCGTAGCCGCTCTTCTTAACTGCGCTGATCTTACCGTTATTAACGATATTAGCGGCGCGGATGACGAGGCTTTCGGTGTCGGAGTTATGGCAAGCGTTACCGATGATACCGCCCGTCTGGTCGTCAGCGCAAAGATCGCCGTTGTTTACGAGATTGTTCATAACGATAGCGTTGTCGCCCGTAGTTCTGCCGATGATACCGCCAATGGGATCCTGATTGTATTCCCTGGTCATGTAGGCGTCTACGTTGTTGGTTATGTTCTCAAGAATGATGGGCAACTCCTCGGTGCTTCCCGAAACGAGGTCGATAATGGGGCTTGCGTACATCTTGAACTCAACGGGATTACCGTCAGCATCGGTAGCTACGGCGTTAGGATCCTGCACGGTGGTGAAGTTCTTGATAACCGCACCTGCGCCAACGTCCATAAACATGGTAGAAGAGATGTAAACGGTGTGGCCGTTGCCGTCGAAGGTTCCGAAGAAGCCGTCTACGGACTGGTCGCAGTATACGTCTGCGGTGAGCTTGTAGTTACCCTCGCCGAGGCTGTCGGAAACGAGAAGTACGAAATCCTGCCAGCTGGTTACCTCGGTAACCTCGGCAGACGCAAAAATGCTCATAGGAATGAGCATAGCCGCGATCATTGCGATAGCAATGACGATGGAAAGTGTCTTTTTCATTTCATAATTTCCTTTCAAAAAATTTTTTCGAAATTTTGGGACGCTTTTATTTTAACACTCTTTATATTATTTGTCAATAATTTTTTGAAAAACGGTGCATTCGTGAAAAAACGCCCGCAAAGAATAGCGACATACTCTCAAGGACAGTTTCTTGAAATTCAATAGACCGCGTTACCCCCCGACAGGAAAAGGACAGAGATTTTTGCGCTCTCCGTCCTTTTTCTTGTATGTATTCAATTGTCGATATGCTTCGCTTCGCTCAGCTCGATATATTTGCCTTTCGGCAAATTCGATATAACCTCCCTTTCGGTCGGTTTCGATATGATATCAATCCCTCGTTTGCGTAGCAAACATATCGAGCCGTAGGCATATCGAGTTGCGTCAGCAACATATCGACAATCCCGCAAGGGATTGATATCGATGCGTTGTGCCCTTACGGGCACAACGCTGGACGTTTTTTCTTCCTTATTTATTATTAACCAAAGTTACCCGACACGCGGGGGTCCTGCGCCATTTCCATCTCCATAAGCTGTTGCTTGGTGATGAGAACGTTGCGGGGCTTGGTGCCGTTCGCGGCGGATACGAAGCCGAGCGCTTCCATACGGTCGATGATCTTGCCCGCTCTGCCAAAGCCGATAGACAGCTTTCTTTGCAAGAAGGACGTAGCAACCGTTCCGCTGTCCACGGCTATGCGGAGAGCCTGCGTGAACAATGGGTCGGCATCCTGAATGGCGATCTCGCCCGACTCGATCTCGGCGTTGCCCTTCTTATCGTTAGCGGAAAGGCGTTCAGCCTCGCGCTCTATCTCGGACATAAACTCGCTGTCGTACTCGGCCTTGCCCGAATTCGCCTTGATAAACTCGGTAACCGCCTCCACGTCGTCGTCGCTGGCGAACGCGCCCTGAATACGCATGGGCTTCGTCGCGTCAAGAGGAGCGTAGAGCATATCACCCTTACCGATAAGCTTTTCCGCGCCGCCGATATCCATAATAACGCGCGAGTCGGTCTGCGATGCAACGGCAAACGCTATCCTTGACGGCACGTTCGCCTTGATAAGTCCCGTGATAACGTTGACGGACGGTCTTTGCGTACCTATAATAAGGTGTATGCCCGCCGCGCGCGCCATCTGCGCCAGACGGATGATAGAAGCCTCGACCTCGTTGCTGTGCGAGGTCATCATAAGGTCGGCAAGCTCGTCGATGAAGATAACTATCTTCGGAAGCGGAACGAAATCGGGATCGTCTGCCGCCATTACGCGATTGTACGAATCAATATCGCGCACGCCGACCTCGCCGAGAAGCTCGTAGCGATGGTCCATCTCGTTAGCCGCGGCGTTCAGCGTACCCGCCGCCTTCTTCATATCCGTAACGACGGGGACCTTAAGGTGCGGGAGCTTGTTATACATACCCATTTCTATCTTTTTCGGGTCTATCATTATAAACTGAACCTCGTCGGGACGCGCCTTGTAAAGAAGCGAGAGGATGATACAGTTCATACAAACGGATTTACCCGATCCCGTAGTACCCGCGATGAGCAGGTGGGGCATTTTTGCGATATCGAAGAATATCATATTGCCGCCAACGTCCTTACCGAGACACGCCGAAAGACGCGAGGGCATATTGCGGAACTTCTCGGACTCGATAAGCTCGCGGATGAAAACGATCGCGCGGCACTTGTTGGGTACTTCGACGCCGACCGCGCTCTTGTTGGGGATGGGCGCTTCGATTCTGACGCTCGTTGCAAGCTCAAGCGCGATATCGTCGGAAAGGTTGGCGATAGAGCGCACTCTCGTGCCCGCTTCGGGATAAAGCTCGTAGCGCGTTATCGTAGGTCCGCGTGAATATTCGATTTTATTTATCTTTACGTTAAACGACGAAAGCTTGTTCATAAGCTTCTGCGCGTTGGTGCGAAGCTCGGCGGCGATATCCTCTTGCGAAGGATTTTCAGCCTCCTTCAAAAGCTCAACGCTGGGGTATATATATGCGGAAAGCTGTTCCGTGCGCGCCTTTTTTATTGCGGAGGGGTCTACCTCGTCGGGTGCGACCTCCTTTGCGGCGCTGTTTTCATCACTTATTTGTGTCATTGTAAGTTCAAGTTCAGGCATCGGCTCGACGGGCGCGGGTGTGGGCGCGGCGGGTGTCTCTATCATAATAGTTCCCTCCGATTCGCTTTTCGCTCCGAAAATCTCGTCAAGCACGCTGTACGTATCCTCCATAGTTTTTGCATCCTGCGCCGCACGCTTGGGCGTGGATTGGGCAGGCGTGGGTTCTGCGGGTGTGGGTTCTGCGGGCGCGGGCATAGGAATAGGCTCTGCCGCGGGCGCGGGTTCGGGCGTAAACTCAAGAGTTCCCTTGATCTCGTCCGCTTCAAAATCATATTCCTCAAGTCCTTCGTCCGCTACGGGCGCGGGCTTTTTCTTGCGTTGCTTTTTCAGCTCCGCCTCTTCCCTTTCGCGCTCCTCGCGTTCCTCCTCGCGCTCGGCAAGGTCGGCGGCGCGTCTTTCGCGTTCAAGCATAACTCTGTATTTGATAGCCGTCCATACGTATCTCGGCGTAACTCCGACAAGGAACATAACGCCGACGGTGATCGTTGCGATAAGGAGTATCAGCGAGCCGACAAAGCCGACAAGACAGCGGAAAAGTCCGCCGAAAAAGCCGCCGAGGAAGCCGCCGCCGACAAAGTCAACGCCGTAGCTCCAGTTGCTTACGGCATCTCCCGTTCCGAAGATGGACGCGCCCCAATCGCCCCAGGTGTAGGTGCTTTCGTTAATTGCGGGAATGGTACAAACGTGGACGAGCGCGGCAATAAAGAAAAGCATTATGGCGGAAAGCGTGACCTTCCACACCACCATATCCATATCCACGTATTTGCGCCAGAATATCGCAAGATTTATAAGAAAAACGGGGATAAGGAACGCGGGCCAGCCGAAAAATCCGCAAAGCAGGTCGCGCAAAAGTCCGCCGATGACGCCCATTGCGCCCTCTACGCTCGACAAAATATAGCACGCCGAAAGGAAAATGGCGGCAACTATTAAAATATAAGGTATAAATTGATGCACGAAGGCGGACGACGCGGGAACCGCCTCGATATTCTCTTTTTTGCGCGAGGTGCTGCCCTTTTTGTCAACAGAGCCGCTCTTTTTCGCGGTAACGGCGCGGCTTTTGGTCACGCTCGTGCTTTTTTTCTTGTTTTCAGCCAATTTATTATCCTTTCTCGGCGTATTGACACCGCTTTGATATGACATACTAAAACCGTAACGCTACGGCTTTGTAAAAAATCTATAATTAAAATTATTATATCATATTTTTTCCAAAATTACAATACTTGATACAAAAAAACGGAGGCAAGGAAACGTATGAATCGCAAAAAGGATATACTCTCTCTGCTTTTGGGCGCGGCGGCGGGCTTTATCAACGGACTGCTCGGCGCGGGCGGCGGAATTTTGCTCGTGCGCGGCGCAAAGTATATCTTTCCCGACAATGCGCTACAGCCGCGCGACGTGTTCGCGTCCGCCCTTGCGGTGATGCTTCCGATTTCCGCCGCGTCGGTCGTGCTTTACAGCACGCAAGGCGGCGCGATACCGCTCCAACTGCCGCGCTTTGCCCTCCCCGCCGTGCTTGGCGGCACGGGCGGAGCGATGCTTTTGTCGGTCATCGAGCCGCGCCTTTTGAAGCTTATATTTGCCGCCCTGACCGTTTGGTCGGGAATAATGATGTTACGCTGAGGGGACTACGCTATGCTTGATTTTTTCGTTGCGCTCGGTGTCGCTCTGCTTTCGGGGCTCGGTGTGGGAAGCGGCGGACTCCTCGTCGTTTGGCTGACGCTCCGCCGCGGACTTTCGCAGGTCGCGGCGCAGGGCATAAATCTGTTTTTCTTTATTTTTTCGTCGGGCGCGTCCACGGCGGTCAACTGCTTTCGCCGCCGCATAGCGTGGCGGCAGGTGATACTGCTCAGCATCGGCGGCGTTATCGGAGCGGCGGCGGGCTACGGGGTGCTGAATATGCTAAAGCCCGCCCTGCTCAAAAAATTATTCGGCTCTATGCTTCTTATAACGGGCGCGCCCGCACTTTTTCGCGCTCTGCCGCGAAGAAAAAAAGAAAAATCGGACCGCCAAGCAAGCGACCCGTAAAATAAAGGATTTTTACACCACACCATTTATCATTATATCACAAGTTTGCGCAAATGTAAAGAGTAAATTGTCTGTTTTCAACAAATTCTATTTTTTATACAAAAAAATATTGTAAACTTTGTATAATCCGTGTATTGCAAAACTCTTTTTTCTATGCTATAATATAGACACAGGAAAGGAAGGTACGGTCCAATGTACAACTAACCACCGGCACTTCGGCAGCGACGTAAGCTGCGCAGGGACGCGGGAGTAAAAAAAGGGGAGCGCAAAGCGGTGTAGCCCAATGTAAGGATAGATAAGTCCCCGCAAAGCAATAAGTCAAGCCCGAAGGCAAGAAGCACAGCCAAAAGGCAATTTAAGAAAGAGAGGTATAAAAAATGATGTTAGATACCAAGGGTGAATCGAAATGACCCTTGATTGCAGGAGTTAAACCGCAATCAAGGGTCATTTCTTTTTTCGGTAATAAAAAATTTACACGCGAGGGCAAAAAGATGTTGAAATCCTTCGCGTTTTGTTATATAATATATTCTGTAATTTTATATTTAATTAAGGTCAGATATGAGCATTATTGTAAACGACAAGCCCGCGACGGACCTTTCCACCGCGGATTTTGATTATTTTCTCCCCGACGAGCAGATAGCACAGCTCCCGCTTGAGCCGCGCGATTCCTCGCGCCTTATGGTGATAGACCGCAAGAGCGGCGATATCTCCCACAAGCATTTTTACGATATAGTCGACCATCTGCGCGAGGGTGACACCCTCGTTATAAACGACTCGCGCGTTATCCCCGCGCGTCTTTACGGTCACGCCGACGGCAGACCCGAGGCGGCTGTGGAGCTTTTATTGCTCCGTCAGCGCGGCGATAACGAGTGGGAAACTCTCGTAAAACCGGGCAAGCGTGCGCGCATCGGCGCGAAAATGGTGTTCGGCGGCGGCGATATGATCGCGACGGTCGTCGACATCGTCGAGGAGGGCAACCGCATCATCCACGTTGATTTCGACAAGAGTAAATACGAAAATATCTACTCGATGCTCTCCGAGGTCGGCGTAATGCCGCTTCCGCCGTACATTACGGAAAAGCTACGCGACCGCGAGCGTTACCAGACGGTGTACGCGCGTGAGAACGGCTCTGCCGCCGCGCCCACCGCGGGACTGCATTTCACGCCCGAATTGCTCGAAAAAATACGCGAAAAGGGCGTTGAGATAGTCCCCGTAATGCTCCACGTCGGACTTGGCACGTTCCGCCCCGTAAAAGAGGACAGAGTGGACGCGCACGTGATGCACTCGGAGTTCTTTTCCGTCAGCGAAAAGGCGGCAGAGACCATCAACCGCCGCCGTGCCGCGGGCGGCAGGACGATATGCGTGGGCACGACCTCGTGCCGCACGCTTGAAAGCGCGTCGGACGAGAACGGCGTAGTGCACGCGATGAGCGCGGACACGGGTATTTTCATCTACCCCGGATACAAATTCAAGGCGACGGACGCGCTGATAACGAACTTCCACCTGCCGAAAAGCACGCTTCTGATGCTCGTCAGCGCACTTTACAGCCGCGAAAAAATGCTTGAAGCATACGATCTCGCCGTCCGCGAAAAATACCGCTTCTTCTCCTTCGGCGACGCGATGTTTATTGAATAAAGGCTCCACCTTTATTTAATGAATAATGAATGATGAATAATGAAAAATGAATAATTGAGGTGGCTTTTTGCAAAGCAAAAAGCTTCCTTCATATTTTTTCGGACATAATAATAACCATTGACGAAATCACGATACCGTGATATAATATAAGTGAAAAAACACTCAAGGGGAACGGTCATGCCTGTATTGTCAAGATTTTACGGAATCGTCATCAGAATGTATTTTTTGCAGAGCGAGCATAATCCACCGCATATTCACGCTATTTATAACGAAGACGTCGCCGCGATCGATTTTATGACGGGAGCGGTGCTTGAAGGTCATCTTCCGAATAAAGCGCTGAACATGGTGCAGGAATGGATAGCCTTGCACAGAGATACTCTTATGGAAATTTGGAAAACGCAGGAGTTCAAGAAGATTCCGCCGCTTGAATGATAGGAGGAATAACGATGTTTCATAAAATTAAAAACGTTGCCCCCCTTCCCGAATACAGATTAAGCGTTCAATTTTCGGAGGGAATAACTAAAATTTACGACGTAAAGCCCTTGTTTGAAAAAATCCCTTCGTTTGCAAAATTAAAAGAAAATTGCGCCGAGTTTAATTGTGTCAGCGTTGACGTTGGCGGCTACGGCATCGTATGGGACGACGACCTTGACCTATCTTGCGACGAGCTTTGGGAAAACGGAGAGCAAGTCGATACTCCGTTTGACGGATTGATGGCGTTCAGCGATGCCACCGAGCTTTGGGGACTTAACGAAAGCACGCTCCGCAAAGCCGTCACTTACGGAAAGCTTGTCAACGGCGTTGACGTTTGCAAATTCGGCAAACAATGGGTGGTTTCCGTCGAAGCGATGAAACGCGAATACGGAAACGCTCACAAAGGAATATAAATTCTTATAAGTTGGCTTTTTGCAAAGCAAAAAGCTTCCTATTGAAAATCGAACAGCGCACTCCTTAGCGTCATTCCGAAGTCGCTTCAAAAAAGGCGGGAAAGGGGTAATTTTTAGCGTATTGCTATGCGTTAAGGTGGCGGGAACGGCGTACTCTTTAGCGTCATTCCGAAGTTCTGACGAGCTGCTTCGAGTCAGAACGAGCGAA
>JAZPZM010000004.1:0-4542 GCA_045544735.1 Eubacteriales bacterium | reverse complement strand
ATCACCGTCGGGAGAGGTCAAAAGCACAGCTCTCTGTCGGTAATTAAGATTGCTTACCGCACGGTCAAGGACGGGCAAGAGCTTTCTTTCGTCCGCAGGTTTGATTAGATAGTGGAGAGCTGACACGTCAAAGCCGTCGCTAAAATATTCATAGTATCCCGTGATGAAAACAATCTGTACTGTAGAATTCTCTTTGCGAACCGTTTTCGCTAATTCAACACCGGTCATCCCGGGCATTTCTATGTCAAGCAACAATATGTCAAAGTCTTTTTCCTCGGAGTAATCGAAAAGGAATGACTTTGCCGAGGAATAGGTCTTGAGCTCTGCAACGTGGCGGTTCTTGTTCGCCCAAGTAGATACTACACCCGATAAATATTCTATTTGATTCTGCTCATCATCGCAGATAGCAATTTTCAGTTTCATATGTATGTCCTTTCTTGGGCAAGAGCAACCGAGACGAAATTTATTATCGAACACATTTATTATAGCATAAAAAGGTGAATTTGTCTATAACAAGACTCGGCGATGCATAGGCACATACTTCACAAAATATTTTTGAGTTGCCCTCTTGACAGGTGATCTGTACTGTGATATAATTAAAGAGCCAATTGGCTCATTATATTTCGGAGGGCATGTTTATGAGAAGCAGAGATGAATTACTGTTCGGAAAGATCATCGATTTTGTGAATGAATATTTTGAGGATTACGGCAGGTCTCCCTCCACTCGTGAGATTGAGCAAGGGATCGGTGCTTCCCGTCCCACCATTCAGAGATATCTCAAAACCATGCAGGAGCAAGGCGAGATCGAATACGACGGTCACCGTGGAATCATTACACAGTACATGAGAGAGCTGATGGATATGAACCGTGTGCAGATGGGCAATTCCATCCCTTGCGGACCACTCACCGAGGTAAGCGATGCGCAGCTTGAGCATATCCGTTTGCCTTTGGCTTTGACAGGAAGCGGAGATTTCTTCCTTCTGCGCGCCAGCGGAGATTCAATGATCAACGCAGGTATTGACAGCGGTGATCTTGTCCTCATTCGCAAACAGGAAACGGCGCGTGAAGGTCAGATCGTTGCCTTTCTCTATCAAAGTGATTGCACAACGCTCAAACGGTTCCACCGTGAGAGCGATGGTGAGATACATCTCATCCCCGAAAATGATTCAATGAAGCCAATCGTTTTGAAAGGCGAACAGCTGAATGCTTTGAAGATCCAAGGCGTTGCCACTATGGTGATGAAGGATCTGGACTCGTGATAAAGGAGGTATTCAATGGCAGAAAGAACAGACAATAGCAGAAGAGATATGTTAAACAGAATTCGAAAAAACATTCAATCCAATTATACCTGTTGTGATATCATATACAAGCCTACCGCGAAGCAAATTGCGTTTTTAGATGATAAAATCATGGAACCGATACTTGAGGATAAAGATGAGTACCGACTCTATTATAGAATCTTAAAAGCCGAGGAAGCAATGCTATGCGGAGAATGGGAATCCGTTAGCCAATATATTTGCGGTTATGCAGAAACGGGTGCTATTGTTTTACAAATCGGAAAAAACATTATTCCCAAGCCGATTCAATATCAAATCGCGATAGAATTATATACCGACAAGGGAGATATGTATAGCGAAATACTGGATATTGTAAAAAGCGGAAAGGAATATCGTTCGGACGATTGGAACAAAGAAATGCCGGAATGTGTGCGCAACGAAACCACCTTCACAGTTTTTAGGGCCGGCAAAGAAGGAATCGATGAAGCAGCCGAATCTATGTCGTGGACATTGTGGAGAGAAGTTGCCGAGTGGTTTGCTGAACGCCATGAACATTATGGGCAAGGAACACAGCACTTATATAAGGCGACTATTTCTGCCGACGATGTGATAGCCTTTACCAATGAAAGGCAGGAGTTTGAGATCATACAGTATCGGGGAGTCAAAGATATTGAAGAAATACCACGCGCAGGTGTATCTGCGGAATACAAAGAGATATTCGCTACGACCACCTACAATTTAGAAGAGATAGAGGAGAAAAGCAGTCTTGCCGTTGAACTATTCTCACGTTGGTATCAGCAGAACAAAAACGGCGAAGCATAAATACGAGGAGGTAAAACTATTGGCAGAAGAAAGAACCATTCAACAAAGCGCAGATGAATTTGTAACCGCACTGGTAAATACTATCGGTAGCGGAACCGTGCAGGAGGTAGTTGATAAAAACCGCGACGACGCGCTTGATATATCCAACATAGCGGTCAATCTTCCTCTCAAAGAAATGCCGCCCGAAGTGGTAAAATATCTCAAAGACCTCGTACAAACCGTTAAAGGAACAAGTATGGATACACGCCACGATCTGAACTTGGCGTTTCCGCCCTCTCATTTTTCGGGCGAAGATAATCCGCTGATGCTTTTCTACAAAGCGTTTTACGACACCGTTACTTATTATACTACACTTATTCAAAGTGTTCCCGAGGTTCGCGACGCGCTGATAAAGGCAATGGCAGATAAGGGGTATAACGAGGATAATATCGATGAGTTTCTAAAACGGGAGTGGGACATCAACGCCTATTTGATGAACTTGCCTCAGATTGCGGAGATTTTCAAAGAGTTACCCGACCATTCCGATTACAACCACGGAAAGCCTAATAATTATTCTCTACAAAATGCGAAACGTAAGATTGAACATATGAGTGGCGGTCAACTTGTTGAGAAAGTATCAATTGAGCGTGGCGGTCCTAAGGATGCAAGCGGACAGTATACGCCCTATCCTTTGGACGATGCAACAGATGTTACCTCCGAGGTCATCGACAAAGTGTATCTTGAACAATGTCTTGCTTTACTTTCTCCCGAAGACCGTGAGCTCTTGGTACGTCACGCCAACGGCGAAACTTATACCGCGCTTGCCAAAGACTACGGTTATGCCAATGCAAGCGGTGTCAGAAAACGTATTGAGCGAATTAAAAAGCAAATTACTGAAAAATTTATCGCATAATTTTCTCGCACATTTGCGCCGATTTAAGCCATGTGATAAAATGATGATGAAAGGGGTGATTTTATGACTGGTGTTATTTACGCACGATATTCTTCGGACAACCAACGTGAGGAATCAATAGAAGGTCAGCTTCGTGAATGCACGGCATTTGCACAAAAGAACGATATAACGATCATTGAGCATTATATCGACAGAGCATATTCTGCCAAGACAGACAACCGTCCCGAATTTCAAAGAATGATACGCGAGAGCGCGCGAAAAGCATATGATGTGGTAATCGTATGGAAACTTGACAGATTTTCGAGAAACCGTTTTGACTCCGCAAAATACAAAGCTGCTTTGAAAAAGAACAAAATCCGCGTGGTCTCTGCTACCGAAGCAATCTCTGATGGTGCAGAGGGTATCATTCTTGAATCTGTTTTGGAAGGCATGGCAGAATATTATTCGGCCGACCTTTCCGAAAAGGTTACACGAGGTCATACGGAAAATGCTCTCAAATGTCAGTTCAACGGCAGCGTTGTTCCTTACGGCTATGTAATTGATAAAGAAAAGCATTATCAACTTGATCCCGAAAAAGCTCCCATCGTTCTTGAAATCTTCAAGCGCTACACAAGCGGTGAAACCATTACCGCCATTATAAAAGACCTCAATGCACGAGGATTGCGAACAGCTAAAGGAAACGAATTCAACAAAAACAGCCTTCACCATATGTTGAAAAATCGTAATTATATCGGTGAATATCGCTACAAGAATTTCGTTACACCCGGCGGGGTACCTGCTATTGTTCCCGAAGACATCTTCAATCGCGCAGTGGCACTTATGGAAAGCAACAAGCACGCTCCCGCGAGGAAGAAAGCAAAAGAGGATTATTTGCTCACCACAAAGCTTTTCTGCGGAAATTGTCTTGCCATGATGATTGGCGAGAGCGGTCAGAAAAGCAACGGGAATATTTATCGTTATTATAAATGCGCGGGTGCCAAGAAGCACGTTTGTGATAAGAAAACCGTACGCAAGGAATGGATAGAGGATATCGCGTTACAGTTAACGATGAAGATATTGATGAGCGATGAGGACCTTCAAAAGATCGCTGATAGAATTATGGAGCTTCAAAAAAGCGAAAACACGCTAATCCCCGCACTTGAACGACAGCTTGAAGATGTTCGTGCCTCCATTGACAATATTCTCAAAGCTATCGAAATGGGAGTCTGCACACGTTCCACAAAAACACGTCTCGAAGAACTTGAGGCGGAGGAAGAACGTATTAAGGGCGATATTTGCCGTGAGCAGTTGGATTCCCGACTTGTCACCGAAGATCAGATTTGGTATATTTTTGATAAGTTCCGTCAAATGGATTTATCAATGCCCAAGCAACGCCAACGCCTGCTTGACAGTTTCCTGCAATCCATCGTTCTTTTTGATGATAAACTTATTATCTCGTTTAATTATCGTAGTCAACCCGTTACCATTATGCTCGATCAGTTGGTCGATTTTATTAATGGTAGCGGTTCGGATTTGGTAAGCGCTGCTTCACCAAAAAAAGCACGCAAGACT
>JAZPZM010000003.1:0-3957 GCA_045544735.1 Eubacteriales bacterium | reverse complement strand
CCCGCACAGCTTGAGGTCACGGAAAATCTCCTTGCCGAGCTTGGCGCGGGCGATAAGCCGTCGCTCATCGTTTACAATAAATGCGACAGAGAGGCGAGCAACGTTCCCGCCCCCACCACCGAGCACGGCGAAACGCGAAGGAGCGTGTGCATTTCCGCGCTCACGGGTCAGGGAATTGACGAACTGAGTCAGGCTATGGAAGAGCTTGTAAGAGCGGGAAAGAAGAAAATAAAGTATCTTATCCCGAACTCCGAGGCGGGTGCCGTTAGCACCCTTTACAGCCTTGCGGCAGTTGACGAGGTCGACTACGGCGCAGAATATATCACAGCTTACGCAACCGTTGACGCGCGTGTGCGCGGAATGATGGCGCGTTACGAAGCGCAGGATGGCTCAAATCCGCCCCTTCCCAAAAAGGAGGAATGGTGATGGACAGCGTTATCACCATTATGCGCGAGGCGAGTGCAAGCCTCGTTGAAAAACGCTCCGAGTTTATCGGCTACGCCGCCCCCGTCGCGAACGAGGAGGAAGCGACGGAATTCGTTAAAAAAATAAAGAAAAAGCACGCCGACGCGCGTCACAACGTCTTCGCCTACGTTTTGAACGGCGGCGCACAAAAGCGTTATTCCGACGACGGCGAGCCGCAGGGAAGCGCGGGGATGCCCGTGCTTGAGGTACTTGTTAAAAACAAGCTCGACGGCGTCGTCGTGGTGGTAACGAGATATTTCGGCGGTATTCTGCTTGGCACGGGGGGGCTTGTCAGGGCGTATTCCGCCGCCGCAAAAATGGCTGTGGATGCGGCGGGCATCGTCACGCTCGAACCGTTTGTGACCGCGGAGGTCAACTGTACTTATAACGACCACCAAAAGATCGCCTATGAGCTTAAAAGAGTTGGCGCAAACGTCACCGCAAGCGAGTTTGGCGCGGACGTAAAGCTCTCCATCGAGGTGGCGGAGGAGGACGCAGAGCCGCTTTTCGCACGCCTTTGCGAGATGACGGCGAGCCGCGCAATAGTCAAAAAGACGGGAACAAAGCTCTCATTTCCCGCAGAATGAACTTTTTTCATAAAAAACCAAGAAAAATCGCAAAAAATCTTTCAAAAAAAGAGGTTTTTGCGATTTTTTTGCGTATATTATTAATGTCAGAATTTTTTGAAGGAGGGGAAAGGCGTGATACCGCGTGAGGTAGTTGAAGAAATAGTGCGTAGAAGCGATATCGAGCAGGTCATAGGCTCGTACGTTACACTAAAGCGCGCAGGCTCAAATATGTCGGGTCTTTGTCCCTTCCATAGCGAGCGCACTCCGTCGTTTACCGTTTTCAAGGCATCCGACAGCTTTTATTGCTTCGGTTGCGGCGCGGGCGGCGACGTCATAACCTTTATTATGAAGGCGGAAAACGTGGATTACCCGACGGCGCTTGAAATCCTTGCGGCACGGGCAGGTATTACGATACCGCAGGATAATAGGGAATACAAAAAAGGTCCGAGCCGCGAGCGTATCCGAGAGATGAATACCGTGGCGGCAAAATTCTTCCACCATTGTCTTATGCACGAGCCGTGCGGCGCACAGGCGCGTGAATACATAGCCGAGCGAAAGCTCGCGGGCGCGACCGTCAAGCATTTTTACCTCGGTTATGCGCCAAATGATTTTGGACTTTTGCGTGACCATTTGCGCAAAAACGGCTTTACCGAGGAGGAGATGATTGTCGGCTTCCTCTGCGGAAAGAGCGAAAAAACGGGCAGAGCGTACGATTATTTCCGTAATCGCGTTATCTTCCCCATAGTCGATACGTCAAGAAATATCGTGGCGTTCGGCGGCAGAGTTATGGACGATTCAAAGCCGAAATACCTTAACACCTCGGATACACCCGCGTTCAAAAAGAGCAAGAATCTCTTTGCTCTGAATTACGCAAAGGACCATTGCGCCGAGCAGCTGATACTTTGCGAGGGCTATATGGACGTTATCGCGCTTCATCAGGCGGGCTTTGAAAACGCCGTCGCCACTCTCGGCACGGCTATTACCGAGGAGCACGCGAGGATAATTGCAAAATATACCAAACGAGTCATAATCTCCTACGATTCCGACGAGGCGGGCGTTAACGCCGCCAACAAGGCAATGCGCTTGCTCGGTGCTGTGGGAGTTGAGGTCAGGGTGCTCAAAATGGAAGGAGCAAAGGACCCCGACGAATATATAAAGAAATTCGGCGCGGCGTCCTTCAAGTCGCTTATTGAGCAGAGCCGCACGGGCTTTGAATACAAGCTTGAAGCCGTGCTACAGAAATACGACGTGTCGCAGACCGAGCAAAAGCTACGCGCCGTTGCGGAGATAGTCGGAATAATCTCCGACTACTATTCGGGCGTTGAGCGCGAGGTCTACGTTATGCGAGCCGCCGAAAAGCTTGGCGTGTCGGTCGATGCGCTTGCGGGAGACGTTGAAAAACAGCGAAACAAAAAGCTGTGGGAGATAAAAAACGAGCAGACGAAGGAAGCTCACGCTTCGATAAGAGATTTTGGCGACAGAGTAAATCCCGACGCCGCCAAAAATCCGCGCGCGGCGGCGGCAGAGGAAACGATACTCGGACTTCTTATGCTGTATCCCGAACAGCGCGACGCGATTCTTTCGGGGCAGGTCTCGCTAACCTCGGACGATTTCTTTACAGCCTTCTCACGCAGAGCGTTTGAGGCGATAATGCGGCTTCACGGCGAGGACGGCGGATTCGTGTTCTCCCTGCTCGGCGAGGATTTTACCGTTGACGAGATGGGACGGCTGCAAAGCCTTGAGGTCAATCGTCGCACGCTTACGGACAACGGCATCGGCGTTCTTTCCGAGGCTATCGCGGTGCTTCGCGGAGCGAAGGCGGGAGCGCAGGACAAGAGCCTTGGCGACGCGCTTGATGAAATGCGCAAAAAGCTTGCGGCACAAAGACAGAAAAATAAAAAATAATTATACATAAGAAAGGATATATAAAATGAACGAGAGCGAAAAGAAGATAGACGTTAACGAGCTTATTGAAAAAGGTAAAAACGGCTCGCTTGATTTCGACGAGGCACTTGAGGAGCTTGATTACGACATAGATAAGATGGACAAGATCTATGACGCGCTTGAGGAAAACGAGGATATCATAAAGAATGATATTTCCAGCAGCGAGCTTGACAAGATTGAGAGCGAGGTTGAAAGCTTTGGCGCGGGCGAGAATATGGAACGTATTCTTGAGCAGGAAGGTCTTGCTATCGACGACCCCGTAAGAATGTATCTTAAGGAAATAGGTCGCGTTCCGCTGCTTGACGCAGTTGCCGAGAGGGAGCTTGCCGAGGTCATGCACGACGAGGAGCAGAGCGACGAGGCACGTCAGGACGCGAAGGACAAGCTCGTCGTGGCGAACCTCAGACTCGTCGTAAGTATCGCCAAGAGATACGTAGGTAAGGGAATGTTCTTCCTTGACCTTATCCAAGAGGGCAACCTCGGACTTATGAAGGCTGTTGAAAAGTTTGATTACAGCAAGGGCTATAAGTTCTCCACCTACGCAACGTGGTGGATAAGACAAGCTATCAACCGCGCTATCGCGGATCAAGCAAGAACTATCAGAATTCCCGTCCATATGGTCGAGACCATACACAAGGTAGCGCGCTATCAGCGCCAGATGCTTCAGGAGCTTGGACGCGAGGCAACTGCAGACGAGATCGGAAGCAAAATGGGTATGAGTGCTGAAAAGGTTCGCGAGATCATGAAGATCGCGCAGGATCCCGTTTCGCTTGAGACGCCCATCGGTGAGGAGGAGGACAGCCACCTTGGTGACTTCATCCCCGACGAGGACGCTCCCGAGCCCTCCGAGGTTGCTTCCGCAACCATTCTCCGTGAGGTCATCGAGAGGGAGCTGAATACGCTGACCCCCAGAGAGGCACACGTTATCAAGCTTCGCTTCGGTCTGTACGATGGACGTACCAGAACCCTTGAGGAGGTC
>JAZPZM010000002.1:0-5663 GCA_045544735.1 Eubacteriales bacterium | reverse complement strand
TGGCTACGATCCGACTTCGTAGCTTGCAAACTGAATCGTGTCGTTTTTGATTTCATACTCCGCTTGATTATTGTAGGTGCTCCATGAGAACGAATGACACTTTTCTTTCAATTCATCGAGGGCACGCTGTTCAAAGGTGCGCCCACCAAGCTGTACGAATATCTGCTCCACTACGTCCCCATAGCATAACGTAAATTCACGCATCTTTTTGTGATACTCTTTGGAACGGCTCTTTTCCCAATCGTGCTTGGGTGATTCGGGTAACAAGACCTTCTTGATTTTATCCGCTTTTACCGACACGTGATATTTATCGTTGAAATACAGCACAAGCGAGGTAATAAAGAGATCAGGTAAGAGTTCAATCTTGTCTCTCAGGCTGCTTGAAGAAAGTCCTTCAATCCTGATGTACCTCTCCCTTGTATATTCGCTTTCTGAAATGCTCTCCATAACCGCCATTTGCGAATCGTAGAGATCCTTCCACAGCTTTTTGAGTGCAATCAGACGCTCTCTTGCATCAAGGTATGCCTTTTGGTGCTTTTGGCAGAAATCACGGTCTTCCTCAGATATACGGGAATCCGTCTTGATTTCTACTGCTGAAAATTTATCCAACAAGCTCATTTTTAGTCCTCCTTTTCAATGTGGTCATAGAACTGACGGACAATCGTGCCGTCACTCTTGTTTTTGGTATCTTCCCAATGCGTAGCAACGTAATCTGCAAGCGCACCGAGGGGTGTATGACCGCCATCCGTGCGATAGCAATCAAGTACGAGAGCCGTATATATCAGCAATACCTGAGTGCCGTAGATTTTATGTAAGTCGTTCAATATTCCCGTGTGGAATATATACGCCTCGGATCCGTTGTCAAACGGATACTCCTTGCCCTCAAAGGTTACGGTTACGTGAAATTCATTCTTTTCCATTTCATCAGCTCCTTTTGTGGATAATTATTTTAATAACAACCGCAATCACCTCATAGACAAGCCACACGATAACGATTGCCGGGAAGGAAAAGGATACTCCTATCATTTTGGTAACGAATAAGGCAACTAACGCTGCAACCGTAATCTCTAATCCAAGTCGCGGTAAGGCAAGAAATACGGCAAGAGCAATATATCCTGCGAGGGATAAATCGTCTTTTGCAGTTTGCCAAGTTTTCGATGAAGCGTTAATATACCGTTCAAGGCGTTTGCTTTTACGGAGCAATTTCCGCACCTTGCGATTGATGGTTTTCCACTCCCTGAGAGTTCCATTTCTTTTGGCATCCTCACGGCTGCATTCAAGAGCCAAAGCGGATTGAAGATCGTAAGCGTATGCCGTTGTTTTTTCTGCTGTTCTGTTCATAGCAGTAATTCCTTTCTATGTTATTCTTTTATTTGTGCTCGCTGCGCTACCCATTCATCCCACTCTGCACGAGTACACCATTTATACATTTCAAATGGCGGTAAGCCTTTCAAGGAACGGGGCGGTTGCTCGGGATCATACATGCCAAGAGAATGGCAAATACGGCTTGCCTCATAACTGTATAGCTTGTCGGCTATAAGTTCTGCATCTTGACAGCACCTATCTCCCGAAAGCAAAACGTGGTTACGATGATCATCCGACCGAAATACACAACAGTTGGGAATATCTCCGCTGCGCACCTTTTCGCCTCTGGCTTTTCGTTCTGCGATCTGCACCAATAGTCCGTTCCTGCGAGCAATTTCTTCGTTAGAAAGCGGGACAAAAAGCCCGCCTTCTATTAACCTTTGTCTATGACCTTCCATTAAGAACCTCCACATTTCTTAGGTCGATGCTGCCAAGGGAATAATACTCTTTGCAAGCATCGAAATGATTACAAAGAAAGTCTTCATTTGAGGCATTGATACCAAGGTCGGGATTTCCGTCACTGTCGGTCGTATCATAAACAAACTCGGTAGCTCCGTCGCTCATCAGCAATGTCATACCTACTTTTATTTCAACACCGTTTTTATCAAAGTATTTCACAATGATACACCTCCTTCTCTTTACGCACATTTTGCGCAAACTTCCGGCATAGCAGCCGTGACGGGATGCGGCACGAGCGCAACTCTGTAAATAGAGTTCATCGTTTCAAAGTGAGCGAAATCGTCGCTCTCGTCAAATATTTCCACCACGCGAGAGGTATAAATAAAATCGCCGCCATATGCGATTACGGCTCTCGCTCCCTCTCGTAGCGGAAATACCACCTTGCCGCTGATACTTACTGTCTTTTTCATTCTGTTAAACCTCCAATCTCTTATCCATAGAATATCTTGCGTACCGTAGGATAGATGTTGTCCAGTATCTTGCCAATCTGTTTGAAGTTCAGCTTTTCTGTCTTAGCGATCTCCTGAAGTTTAGCACCGCGGATCTTCATATTGATAATCCGCATCTCCCTCTCGGGCAGATGTACCGCTAATTCGTGCATTAAAAGCTCGGTTTTGAGTTCTTCCAAACAATCATCGTAAGAAATAACGTCCTCAAGGCGTAGTCCTTCGCTTTCATCAAAGGGAAGCGCAAAGCTGATTACAGTGCCATTTCTTACAGGACTTGCAAGGTATTTGTAATAATCAAGCAATGAATTTTTCATACATTTCCAAGCCAAAGTTGAAAATACATTCCTATATTTAGATGGTTTAGGACAATACTCCTGCACCGCGCGCAAATAGCCAAATACCACAACATCGTAATATTCATCCTCGGACAGCTTTTTTTCATTCAGAAAGGCATATACAAGATCGTGATTTTCCTCAGCAAACTGCTGTTCTTCTTTTGTAAATGTTCTTAAATCCATATCCTTTCCTACAAGAAAAAAGGGATACCGCTCCCCAAAGGTTGCGGTATCCCTGACTGTTTTGCTATGTATTGTTTACATAGCGGTCATTTTAGATAGGAAGCTCGTCTTTGTCTCCGTCAAGCGTATCATTGCTGGAGATCTCAAAGTGAGTTCCGTTTTCTGTGCTGCTGAAAGGAAGATCTTCGTAGAAGGGCTCCGAGTCGGAACGCTTCATTGCTTCAGCCGCGCGCATCTGGTTGAGACTCTTGATCTGCTCACGGAAGTTGACCGCATAAGCCTTGACCTGCATAAGCTCCTCACCTACAAAGTCACGAACCTTCTTAAAGGTAGCAACACTGTATGCGTTAGCGCCATCGATTCTCTTGAGACCAATCTGCACGACCGCCGTATAAGAGGGGCGACGCTTCATAGCGAAGCTGCCGTTGAAGAATTCCTCATACGGACGAAGGCTCGTGGGAGGAAGAGAAAGAACGATTGGCATGCTCTCGCCGTTGCGAAGAATATAGAGATTTCTCATATTCTTGCACGCCTTACCCTTGGTGGGATTGCCCTTGCTGTCGGTAGCAGTTCCGTACTGATTCAAGGGACATACAGCGCAAGCACCACCGGGGCTACCGCATCCGGTCTTACCGTCAATGGAGGTGCACAACGGAGATACATTATCGTCGTACTCCATACCGTCAGGCCAATATGCGAAGTTGGGATGAGAGTAAAGAATGATTCCTTCGATGGTCTTTACATAATCGGGCTCCTCGGGATTATCTCCGGGCATCTCAAACTGCAAGACACCGCCGCCGGGAATCTTAACTCTCTGGAAGCTGAGCTGAAGACCTTCAAGGTCATCTGCCATATCCTCGCTCGTAAACTCACCAGCGATCATATCGGGAAGCATAAAGTTCTTGTTTTCTACCATAGCGTTTTCGTAGTTGTTAGTCATAATATTTTAATCTCCTTATTATTAAAAATTTGTTTGTTGTTAGTCAGCATTACGCTGCTATGTTGTTCATTCTTTCCCACTGACTTGTGGGCATTGTCAGCATTCTGTAGCTGATCTCTTCAAGGTCGGTGGCGCGCTCGTAGCTTTCACTAGCTGTGCTTTGCGCCGTTACCGCACTGGCAAGTCCGAAACGAGTCATATCCTGACTGTCAAGCAGTCTATCAAGTATGCCTTGTTCCTCCGTGTCGGTAATACCGAATTCATTTGCGGCAACGTTGACGACGTATGGAACGTCGGTCTCGTTCATGTGAGCCTCAACTGCCTCCTGCATCTTCGTTACCGTCCGTGCAAAGGTTTCTTCATCCAGTGCTTCTCTGACAGACGAGCGTATCTTTTCCAGAAACGCATTATCGTCAGCCATAAGGAACTGCTCTGGACGGAGCAGAAAATGCTCGCTCGTTCGATAGATGGGACCCGAATGTGTACGTTTGACCTTACCGCTTTCGCTTATCATTCCAAATTCAAGCTCAGGGCAATAGATCATTGGCGACACGTAAAAGGTTCCAAGTCCTGTTTCGCTATTGCAAACAACCATACCCGCCTGAACCGTTTTACCGGGAACGATCTCGCGCTGCATATTCGGATTGACTACCTTCATAAACAGATGATTGTCTGTAATCTGGTTACTCACGAACTGCACGTTTGGGATCTCTCCGATCACGGGCGTTACGGCGCAGACAACCTCGTGGTTGTCGATGCGAAGATATCGGTTGCTCAAAAACGCTCGAACCTTGCCCTCCATTACACGAAGCATACGCTGCTCGGGATTCTGTCTAAACCAATAGTTGACGTTCTCCGTAAGAAGCCCACGCCCCTCCTCAAGCATTCGGCTGTAATACTTTACGGGAATACCGAGCCGTGCGCCGATCTGTCTGTGTGCGTTATCAGCGATAAACAAGGGTTCAAGGCGGTCGATACCGTCACTGTCCAGCACTCTCAGATACAATTCAGAGCCGAACTGCTCCATCAAAAGACTGGGACTGTTTACCACGTAATCTTCCTTGATTTCATTCTGGCGCATGATTTCGGTTGCTAATTCTTCGATTGCAAGGCCCGCCTTCATAATACATCACTCCTTTACGTTTGATTTTATTTCTACCACGAGAGAACCACGGCGTTATCGGTGACGCTTGCGGCAAGACCTTCGCTCTGAAAGACCTTGGCGAGTCTGTGCCAATAGACCTTATCCGGCATTGCCTCAAGGGATGCCTTCTTGATCTCCTTGTCATTCTGCGATATGATTACGTCGCCGTTCTCCGTAATGGATAGACTGCTGTGACCGCGGGAGTTCAGATCGGTGATGATATTCTCAAGGACTACTCGCCCTTTCTGTTCATACCAAACCTGCGGATTAATTGGATTCTGCGGTGCGGTTGGCGCCACATCCTCTTCATCCGACAACTCCGAGGGATTTTCTCCCATAGGTACGATCTTAAGCATTTCATAGGTGATCTCGGCTTTTTTGTTTACCGTTACGTCAGCGTGGCTGAAGTCCGAAACGCCAAACACCTGAATTCGTCCTGTTCCACCATTCGTCACGAGTGCTTCGGGATCCTCTACACGCCACTCCCATGAAGAACCGGGATATGCCGACTGCAAATAATTTGTAATGCGATGGTTAACGTGAAGAAGTAAAGATAACGATGTGTCATTGTACTCTTTCGGTTCTGCGAGTTTGCGCTCTTCTACTTCATAATGTTCACGGAGCTTTCGCGCTTCACGAGCGTTGAGCTTGTCTCTCACGAACGGCACAAGAAAATATGCAATTGCCCATACGGACCAGCCAATGGCTGCAACGGTCGAAAGACCAAGCTGCACGTATCCTCTTGTAAATAAGTCGGAGGCCAAGCGGGCTTAGGAAGACAAGAAATC
>JAZPZM010000001.1:0-15628 GCA_045544735.1 Eubacteriales bacterium | reverse complement strand
AAGGAAAAAATTTACCTTGCAGTGCCGAAGGATTCAAGGTATGCCGAGGTTTCATGTATCGATTTAAGCGCTGTAAAGGACGAAAGCTTTATAATGCTATCCAACACCCGTTTGTTCGGAGCTATATGCAGCAGGTATTGTTCCATAGCAGGCTTTTATCCCAACGTCATATTTGAATCCGATTCCCCTACCGCCGTGCAGAATATTATCAGTATGGGAGCGGGAATAGCATTTTGGCCCGAGCATTCGTGGGGAAAGCTTCACAATGAAAATTTGAAGCTCGTCACCATTGCCGAGCCTGCCTGCGAGCGCGACCTCATCGTGGAATTACACGCGAGACAACCAAACTCCATTTATGCAGAAGATTTTTACAACTTTTTGATAAGTAAACTGTAAGCAGATCATAGCTTCTGCTTGTTTTTCAACCATTGGTTGATAAAGGATTTCTTTATTGAAAAGCACGGCGGCTTATGCTATAATTGATTTAGCGAAATATGACGGAGGAGAAGGATGAAACGTTCGGTCAGAATAATTGCTCTGCTTTTGAGTGTTGTGATGCTTGCTTTGGCGCTCTTGTCGTGCGCTAAGGGTGACGACGCTCCTGTCGGCAATACGAGCATTGATGAGGGCGAAAAATACGTTTTTGAGATCGTTTATCCCTCGGTTCGCGCATCCTCGTTGAATTTTGAGCTTACCGATAACGATCTTGAAAAATACAAAAACAAGCTTCTTGAACTCAAGAGCTTGTTCGGCAATAGCGAAGGCGTGGGGGTGGATGAATTCAAGGACGCGCTCTACAAGCTTTTGTCCTTTATGGCGCAAATAGAAACACAGCGCGATATAGCACAGCTGCGGTATTACTGTGATACGTCAAATTCTGCCGCGTGGGATGATTATCTGTACGCGTACGAGGCGTATGATGAAGCGCACGGGCTTTTTTGGGCGTTTTATAACGAATCCAAGAGCGCGGAAAACGAGCTTTCAAGGGCATTCGTTGACGTAGTGCAAAGAGAATTCGGGGACAGTATGATCTCCGTAACTCCGTCTACCGATTCCTATGCGTATGAAATGGAGCTTCTTGAAAAAGAATACAATTCTCTCAAAAACAGCAATGCAAGCGACGAAAGGATGTTTGAGGTATATAAGGACTACCTCGTAGCGGCGGACGGCTATGCCACTTCCGTTCATACGTCTAATTATTACGAATACTCAAGCAAGTACAGGTATTACAGGGGGGATACGCCCGTTCAGCGCAAGGCGTTGCGCAGATACGTAAAAAAATACCTCGTTCCTTTGTATAAGAAGCTTGCCTTAAAAAGCCAAGTGTTTGACGCGGGGCTTTCGGGTGCTGAATATACTCTTTCGAACAAGTATTTGGGCGCGAGGTACGATTCATTTGACGAAAACTATCTTGCCGATTATTTCTCCTCGTTGCCGAAAAGTGCCGCAAATGCTATGCTCGGCGCATTTGAAAAGGATAGGGTGCTTATAGGAAGCAAGTCGGGCGCGTACAACCACGCAATGCTCTATCACGCGGGGAATACGCCGATATGCTATTTCCACAAGGACCAAGCGGTGCTTGAAACAATGGCGCACGAGATCGGGCATTATTATGCGGCGGTCGTAAGCGATAACGAGTGCCACGCATACGATCTTAAGGAAACGCAATCGACTGCAAACACCGCCCTTATGTACAGTTACCTTTCAAGCAAGCTTGGCAACAAGGCTATAAGGAGCGCGGAGCTGTATTCGCTATCTAATTGGGTATATCAGGTCATTTGCAGCGTTATCAAGGACGAATTTGACGAGATAATATTTACGCGCGACCCGTCGGCGCTGACGCTCGCGGATTTTGATCGCATAATGAGCGAGCTTATAGACGAATACGGCGTTGGCGGCTTGACGGGCAGTATAAGAAATCAGCTTATGACTTATTGGCGAAGGCTTGGGATCGTTTATCCTACGTCGAATTATTGCTACGCTACGGCGGGCATAGCCGCGCTTCAGATATATATGAAAAGCAAGACGGACTATTCCGCCGCGTGCGAGATATACAGAAGGATAGTTGAGGAGCCGCAGGACGATGGCAACTTCCTTTCCACTATCGTAAATGCGGGGCTTACGTCGCCGTACGACGAGCAAACGTACGTCAAGCTGCAAAAGCTCGCTGAAACATAAAAGCGCAACTCAAAAACAAAAGCCGCGGATTGATTTTCTGCGGCTTTTGTGGTAAAATAGGCTAAAAGGGCGTTTGGGCTACAAAAAACGCGCTTTGGAGGACGAAATGGAAAATAAAATTATTTACGATATTGCCGTAGTGGGCGCAGGTCCTGCGGGCGCGGTCTTTGCAAAGGAGATGGCGCACTCTCGCCCCGAACTTAATATACTGCTTATCGATGGGCAATCGCCCGACTCCGCAAAACCGTGCGGCGGGCTTCTCGCGCCAGACGCACAAAAGCTGCTTGCAAGGTTTGACCTCGTGCTTCCGAAAAGCGTTCTTGAAGATCCGCAGATATTTGCGGTGGAGACTATAGATATCGACAAGGGGCTCGTCAGGTATTATCAGCGCCATTATCTCAATATGGACAGATACGCCTTTGACCGCTGGCTTCTTTCGCTCGTTCCACCAAGCGTTGACGTAGTGAAGGGAAGATGCGGCGAGATAAAAAAGGACGGCGAGCTTTACAGCGTCCGCGTTGAGCGCGACGGTGGGGCGGAAACGGTCTGCGCACGCGCCATCGTCGGCGCGGACGGCGGCGGCTCGGTGGTAAGGCGCACGTTTTTTGCGTCCATGCGCGTTCAGTACGTGGCTATTCAGCAATGGTTTGAAAACAAGGGGCAAAGCCTGCCGTATTACTCCTGCATATTCGACGAAAAGACGAGCGATAGCTGCTCGTGGACGATACATAAGGGCGGCTACGTTATTTTCGGCGGCGCTTTCAAAAAGCAGGGCTGCCGAAAGGCGTTCGACGAGCAAAAGGCAAGGCTTGAGGGATTTATTAAAAATTCCTTTGGCGACGCCGTAAAGACCGAGGCTTGCCTTGTGTCGAGTCCGCGTGCGATGAAGGATTTTTGCACGGGCAAGGACGGCGTTTTTTTGCTTGGCGAGGCGGCGGGCTTTATAAGCGCCAGCTCGTTTGAGGGACTCAGCAGTGCGATGTACAGCGGCAAGGTGCTTGCCGACGCTATCGCGCTTGCGCTCTCAAATGGCAAGACGTATTCTGACGCACAGCGCATCTATCGCAAAGCTACGCGCTCGTTGCGCTTGAAGCTCCGTATGAAATCGGTCAAAAGGATACTTTTGTGCTGCCCGTTTACGCGCGGACTTATAATGAGGAGCGGAATTCAAAGCATCCGCCCCTATGCAAAGGGCGAAAAATAAAGGCAACTAATATTCAAATGATCTAAAACGGCTTGATGCGCGTTTGCCGTAGCATACTATATAAAAGGGCGTATAACGCTGTAAATGAGAGTAACGATGAAAACAATTTGTGAATTAAACGACAAAATAATTCTCGGTCAAGATGGCTTATCTTCCGCCATCCCACGTAAAACAGCACGAGCTATTGTAAAGAACAATAACGGGTTTTATGCGGTCATGCACTCGCTAAAATTCGGGCTTTATAGTCTGCCTGGTGGGGGTGTTGAAGAAAACGAGGAAATCATCACCGCCTTGCATCGAGAAGTGATGGAAGAAACGGGTTGTTCCTGCGATAAGGTCGAGGAATTGGGCATAGTTTGTGAAAACCGAGCAAGTCTTGATTACACACAGATTAACTATTACTTTGTGGTTCACACCGAACACATCGGTGAAACCCATCTGACGGATAATGAGGTAAACAATAAAACTCGGCTTGAATGGCACACTTGGAATGAAATGGTCAGTTTAATCAACGGACAAGAGGTTGACCGAGTTCAACAGAAATACCTTAAAGCCCGTGATGTTGCGGCGCTCAACGAATATAGAAAGCGCATAATCTTAGATTGAGGGAAGAATAGCTCGCTATTTTGTCAGGGGGATTATATGGAAAAAAGAACCGTTTATAAGACCGACGAGAGAGATTACCGCGAGGAAATATTAGACCTTATAAGGAGCGACAGAGCGGACGAGGAGAAAAGGTTTCTGCTCCTTGACTATCACGATAACGATATAGCGTCAGCCTTTGAGGAATTGAGCGCCGAGGAAAGAGGTGCGCTCGCGCACGTCCTCGGAAACGAGGGGATGTCCGACGTCGTGCCGTTTCTTGAGGATGCGGGCGAGTACCTTTCGGCGCTTGACGCCGACACGGCGGCAGACATTATCGAGCAGATGGATGCCGACGAGGCGCTTGAGGTGCTTGACGAGCTTGAGGACGACGTAAGGCTTGAGGTGCTTGAGCATCTTGAGGACGATATAAAGGAAGATATAGAGCTTCTTGACTCCTACGCGGACGACGAATTCGGCAGTAGGATGAGCACGAATTATATTTGCGTTTCGCGTACCATAAGCGTAAAGGCGGCGATGAAGGTTCTCGTTTCCGAGGCGGCGCAAAACGACAATATATATACCATTTTCGTGGAAAACGAGGGCGGCGGTTTTTACGGCGCTATCGACTTAAAGGACCTTATCGTTGCGCGGAGCGACACGCCGCTTGAGGAGCTGATATATACGAACTTCCCCTACGTTTACGATAAGGACAGCATATCCGAAAACATCGAGTATCTGCGCGGATATTCCGAGGAGCTTATCCCCGTGCTTTCGTCTGAGGGCGGTGCGCTTCTTGGCGTTATCACGGCTATTGATATCGCGGAGATAGTGGACGAGGAGTTAGGCGACGATTACGCAAAGCTTGCGGCTCTCGGCTCGGAGCAGGAAAAGGGCGAAACGCTCCTTTCAAGCGTTAAAAAGAGGATACCGTGGCTTATCGTCTTGCTGTTTTTGGGGCTTGGCGTGTCCGCCGTGGTGGGATTTTTCGAGAACGTGGTCAAGGAGCTTCCTATGATAGTGGCGTTTCAATCGCTCATTCTCGGAATGGCGGGAAACGTCGGAACGCAGTCGCTTGCGGTTACGGTGAGATACCTCGGAAGCAACGAGGATCTGAGCCTTGGAGAGCGGCTTATGCTCATCGTCAAAGAAACGCGCGTCGCGCTTCTGAACGGTCTTGCGCTTGGGGCGTTTTCCTTTGCGATAGTCGGCGCGTATCTGCTTTTTATCGGCGGAAACGGCGCGGGCGTTGCCTTCTCCGTTGCCGCTTGCGTCGGCGCGGCGCTGTGGTTCGCCATGACGGTGTCGGGATTTACGGGCGCGGCGATACCACTGTGCTTTTACCGCCTCGGCATTGACCCCGCCGTAGCGTCGGGCCCGCTTATCACTACCGTCAACGACCTCGTTGCCGTTATCAGCTATTACGGGCTTGCGTGGTTGCTTTTGCTTAAATTCGGGCTTTAAGGCGTGCGCCACCGCTTGACAAAGCTCCGCCTCGGTGGTATAATAAAATCAGGATAATATTCGACCTAAGTTTTTTTGAAAGGCGTAATAAAATGAAAAATTTTAAGAATCATATTGACTTCAGCACCAAGGAGGAGCTTCATTTCGACTCGAAAACCGTTCACGGCGCGCTCGGATGCGAGCCTTTGACGGGTGCCGTAAGTATGCCTATTTATCAGTCCGCTACCTTCCGCCATCCCGAGCTTGGAAATTCCACGGGCTTTGATTACAGCCGCCTTTCCAATCCGACGAGGCTTGAGCTTGAGCGAACTATGGCTATTCTTGAGGGCGGCGTTCAGGGCTTTGCGTTTTCCAGCGGACAAGCCGCGAATATGGCGGTATTCTCTTTGCTTAACGTGGGCGACCACGTCGTTATGTCCGACGATATATACGGTGGAACGCTCAGAATAATAAACGACGTTTTCGGCAAGTACGGTATCAAGCACACCTGCGTTGATATGGGTGATCTTGACGCGGTCAGAGCCGCCGTTACCCCCGAAACGAAGATGCTTTACGTCGAAACTCCCACCAACCCCATGATGAAGGTTGCGGATATCGCCGCCGTCAGCGCGATCGCAAAGGAGATCGGCGCGCTTCTCGTCGTTGACAACACCTTCCTTACCCCCTATTACCAAAGACCGCTGGAGCTTGGCGCGGACATCGTTACGCACAGCTCGACCAAATATCTCGGCGGTCACAACGACACCATTTCGGGTATCGTCGTTGTAAAGGACGATCTTGATATCTGCGCAAAGCTCAAAGTCCATACGAAATCGTACGGAAGTCAGCTTGCGCCAATGGATAGCTGGCTCGTGCTTCGCGGCATCAAGACGCTTGCCGTGCGTATGGACAAGCATACCGCGAACGCGATAAAGGTTGCCGCTTGGCTCAGGACTCAACCGAGGGTGGAGAAGGTCTACTACGTCGGATTTGAGGATCACGCGGGCTATGAAATTACCAAAAAGCAGACCACGGGCTTTGGCGGTATGATATCCTTTGCCGTCGACAGCGTTGAAACGGTCAAAAAGATACTTAAAAACGTGGATATGGTTATGTTTGCCGAGAGTCTCGGCGGCACGGAAACGCTCATCACCTACCCGATGACGCAGACTCACGAGGACACCCCCAAGCACATCAAGGATGCGCTCGGCATAACCGATTGCTTCCTGCGTCTGTCCGTGGGTATCGAGAACGCGGATGATATAATTGCCGACCTTGACAGAGCGATAAATTCTTAAAAGAGAAAAATGAAATTTACTAAAATGCAGGCGTTTGGAAACGATTACGTTTACATAAACGCCATAAGCGAGCGTCTTTGCGACCTTCCCACGCTTGCGCGATTCGTAAGCGACCGTCATTTTGCCATTGGCTCGGACGGAATGGTGCTTATCTGTCCGTCGGACAGGGGCGACTTCCGTATGCGTATGTTTAACCCCGACGGCACGGAGGGCGAGATGTGCGGAAACGCGCTGAGGAGCGTTGGAAAATACGTTTACGACCACGCGCTGACGGATAAGACCGAGCTTGTTATCGAAACTCTCGGCGGAATGCAAAGGCTTGTTCTGACCGTAGAGGACAGAGAGGCGCGCGACGGCGAGCGGGCGATGCCTCAAGGGCGCGGCTTTGTGTCGAATATCAGGGCTGACATCGGCTTTCCTTGTCTTGACACGGCGAAAATTCCCGTAAACACCGCGCTTCCCGAATTCGTGGAGCAGCGCGTGCGCGTGCTTGACAGAGATTTTTACATAACCGCCGTTTCGTGGGGAAATCCCCACGTTGCTATGTTCGTTGAGGACATTGACACGCTCGACGTTGAAAAATACGGCAGGGCGATAGAGTATATGACCGAGCTTTTCCCGAACAAGACCAACGTTACGTTTGCCGAGGTCATTTCGCGCGACGAGATAAAAATGCGCGAGTGGGAGCGCGGCACGGGCGAGACCATCGGCTGCGGCACGGGCTGTTGTACTGCCGCCGTTGCCGGCGTGCTTACAGGCAGATGCAATAGGCGCGTTACCGTCCACCAGATAGGCGGGCCGCTTCTCGTCGAGTGGAACGAGGCAAGCGGACGTATGCTTATGACGGGGCCCAGCCACAACGTGTTCGAGGGCGAGATAGATATTTCGCATTTGTTTTAATAAGGGAAAAAGCGGAAGAAACTCGCGTTTCTTCCGCTTTTATTCTTTATAGAACGCTTTTTGCAAAGCAAAAAGCTACCTTAATTTGCCGAAGGCAACATCATTGGGCGTAAGCCCACATCATTTGCGGCTTGCCGCACCATCATTCCGGCAAAGCCGTACACCATTTGCGCCGTAAGGAGCAACTTCACTCCCCCGCAGGGTGAATATCAACGTGTCCCACGGTGCGAATTTTGCCGTCCTCAACTACGATGCCGCCCTCGCGCGTGTGGAAAACGTATATGGGGAGTCCGCGCTCCGCGCGTGCGCGTCGGATGCCCTCGTCCTGCACCGCCTTATGCTCGTAATGCACCTCAAGGTCAAAGCCCGAAAGATAGTGCAGTCCCTCGTAATATCCGAACTCGGCGTAGTCCGCGTCGGGCGAGAGGTGGTAGCAATCAAGCTGTATCACCGCCCCCGCGCTGTAGCCCATAACCACGCCCTTGTGCGCCAAAAGCACGTCGCAAAGGTCAAATTCCCGTATCCTATCCATCATTCTGTCGGGCAATCCGCCCGTAAAATACACCGTGTCGGCGCGAAGTATCTTTTCCCTTGCGCTCTCGCGCGTGTCGGAAAAGTAGTTTATAAAGCTTATATTTTCCTCGCGCACGCCAAAGGGACGAAAGGAGTCGACGGTCTCAAAATACATCCGTCCGACACCCTTGCCGAAAACGCGCTCCCACGACGGCGCGTCGAACACCTCGTCGTCGTAAAATGAAAATGCGACCACGGCGACCTTTGTTTCGGGGGAGAAATATTCCTTTAGCTCATCGTAAAAATCGTCGATGTTGGGGCAATCAAATAAAATATTTACCATTTTTCCGCCTCCTTTTCCGATATTATACCACCCGATACAGATAAAGTCAACTCGGCGCGGGGCGTATTCTTTGCAAAACGTATTGATTTTTTTCGATTTTGATGATATAATGAACTCAACTATAATAATAAAAGGAGAAGGACATGAAGAAATTTGTTCGAATTATCTCTCTTATTACGGCGCTTTTGATGGCGCTTTGTTTTATGCTCTCATCCTGCGGCGGCGCGGGTGTGTCGGGTGAAACCACTACGGGTGGCGACACCACTACGGGCGCGCCTTCAACGCCTGTGGACGAGTTCACCCTTCCGCTTGAGGACGGACACAACCAGCTTACGCTTTATTGGAAGCACGACGGAAGCTATGAAAAATGCGATATCTGGATGTGGTGGGGCGATAAGGCAGGTCAGGGCTACACCTTCCACGAGTGCGCCTACGGCGGCAAGGTCGTCGTGAACGTTCCCGACGGCGTGGAGGAGGTCGGCTTCATCGTACGCAAGGATTGCTCCGAGCCCGGCGGAACGTCGTGGGGAAGTGCGACGAAGGACTTCGATCAGGACAGATTTGCCGTTATCGACGGACGCGAGACGGTCATATATCTGAAATCGGGCGTTGAGGACCAGTACACGAGTAAGGACGGAGGAAAAACTCTCGAAATGATTAAAAAATTCTCACTTGCGGGAATGGCGGACGAGAACAGAATACAGTTCAGAGTCACCCCCAAGGTAACCATCTCAAGTCTTGATCAGGTCAAGGTCTACTGCGGCGAGCGCGAGGTCGCAGTAAAGAGCGTTTCCACCCTTGGAGTGGGCGCGATCAGCGGCTACGTAGAGGTAGCCGAGCCCCTTGATATTTCGGGCAGCTACCGCTTAAGCATCGCGGGCTACGGCGAAAAGGCAGTAGTTCCCACGGGCATTTTCGACAGCAAGTATTTTGCGGACAATTACCACTACGACGGCAAGGACCTCGGCGCGACGGTAAGCGGGGATAGTACCGTATTCAAGCTTTGGGCGCCCACCGCGCAAAAGGTAGTGCTTAACCTCTTTAGCGCGGGCAACGGCGTTGAAGCCTACAAGCAGGTAGAGCTTACCCGCGGCGACAAGGGCGTTTGGTCGCACACCGAGCAATGCGGACACGGCACGTACTACACCTATTCCGTTACCACCTCGGTCGGCACGCAGGAGGCAGTTGACCCATACGCAAAGGCGGCGGGCGTGAACGGCAAGCGCGGAATGGTCGTTGACCTTTCCCTTACCAACCCCGACGGCTGGGGCGAGGATGCGTCTCTTAAGAGCGTTTCAAGCTATTCCGAGGCTATTATCTGGGAAATTCACGTCCGTGACTTCTCCAACAAGATAAGCACCTCGCAGTACAAGGGCAAGTACCTTGCATTTACCGAAAACGGACTTGTAAACGAGCACGGTCAGCCTATCGGCGTTGATTACCTTAAAAATCTCGGCATCACGCACGTTCACCTGCTCCCCGTTTACGATTACGCCTCCGTTGACGAGGCATCAAGTGAGCCGCAGTTCAACTGGGGCTACGATCCCGCAAACTACAACGTACCCGAGGGAAGCTATTCCACCGACCCCTACAACGGCGAGGTGAGAATAAAGGAATTCAAAGAGATGGTCATGGCTCTGCATAAGGCGGGCATCGGCGTGATTATGGACGTCGTATATAACCACACCTACGATGCAAACAGCTCGTTTAACAAGATAGTTCCTTATTATTATTACAGATATACCGCGTCGGGCGCGAACTCCTCCGCAAGCGGATGCGGCAACGATACCGCCTCCGAGCGTTATATGTACGGCAAGTTTATGGTCGAGTCCACGTCATATTGGATGGACGAATATAATCTTGACGGCTTCCGCTTCGACCTTATGGGACTTCACGACCTTGCGACTATGCAAGAGGTCGAGAGTGCCGTTCACACGATAAATCCGAATGCGCTGATATACGGCGAGGGTTGGAATATGGGCTCGACCATTGACGGAAGCGCACAGGCAAATCAGGGACAGATAAGCAATATCAAGCCTACGGGCAACGCCATCGGCGCTATCGCCGTATTCAACGACGTAATGCGCGACGGACTTAAGGGAAGCGTGTTTGAAAAGACCGCGAAGGGCTACATAAACGGCGCACCCAACAGCGCAAACCTTGCGAAGATAATCTTCAGTATGAAGGGCGGCGTCGGCGTTGGTCATGGCTGGAGCGTGGAAAACTCTATGGTCGTAAACTATATGAGCGCACACGATAACAATACCCTTTGGGATAAGCTCCTTCTTTCAAACCCCAACGCCTCCGACGCGGAGAGGGCGGCTATGAACCGTCTCGGCGCGGCTATCATTCTCGCATCCAAGGGTATGCCCTTCTGGCAGGCGGGCGAGGAGATGCTTCGCACCAAGGGCGGCGACGAAAACAGCTATATGTCCTCCGACGAGGTAAATAACATAGACTGGTCGGTGCTCAAAGAGGGAAGTGCAGAGTACGAAATGATGCTCTACTACAAGGGACTTATCGAAATGAGAAAGACCTTTGGCATCTTCTCCGATAATGCGTCGAATATTCAGTACACCCAGCTTGGAAGCGGCGTGGTTGCCGTTACGTTTGACGACGGAAACGGCGGCAAGGCGCTCTTCGTGATGAACCCCAACAAAACGGCGCTCCCCTACGCGCTTGACGGCGAGTGGAATCTCGTTGCCGACGCGACGAGAGCGGGCGGCAGCGTTATCGCGCGCGAGAGCGGCTCGGTAACGGTTGGCGCTTACGGCGTTAGAGTATACGTCTGCGACGCGCTCGTAAAGTAATAAAATGAAAATAAAAAGGCTTGCCGCGCTTGCGGCGCTTGCCGCCTTGCTATTTACCGCCTGCGGCAGAGAGATAAATGCCGATTGGCGACCTCACGCGCTCGGCGCGAAGGTAAGCTCCGAGTCGCTTTTCGTAAAAAAAGTGGAGTCACTTTCCGAGGATTTTATCCTCGGAATGGACGCCTCGTGCGTTCCCGCGCTTGAAAAAAGCGGCGTAAAATACTACGACCACAGCGGCACGGAGCGCGACGTGTATGAAATTCTTGCCCAAAACGGGATAAATTACGTGCGCGTGCGCGTGTGGAACGACCCGTTTGATGCCGACGGCAACGGCTACGGCGGCGGAAATTGCGATATCAATAACGCCGTGGAGGTGGGCAAGCGTGCCACCGCGCAGGGAATGAAGCTGCTCGTCAACTTCCATTACTCGGATTTTTGGGCAGACCCCGCAAAGCAAAGCGAGCCGAAGGCGTGGCGCGGTATGAGCATCGACGAAAAGGCGGACGCGCTTTATTCCTACACGGCGGAAAGCCTTGGAAGGCTCATCGCGGCGGGCGTTGACGTTGGAATGGTGCAGATAGGAAACGAAACCAACGGCGCTATGTGCGGTGAAAAGTCAAGCTCGCTTGGCGGCTGGGCGCGCATAACGCGCCTTATGTCCGCGGGTGCGCGCGCGGTGCGCGAGGTTTGCCCGAATGCGCTCGTGGCGGTGCATTTTACCAATCCCGAAAAGGTCGAGGCTTACGAAAGCTACGGCAAAAATCTTGAATACTACGGCGTGGATTACGACGTTTTTGCCTCGTCCTACTACCCCTACTGGCACGGAAGCCTTGAAAATCTTTCCGCCGTGCTTGGCGATATAAACGAAAAATACGGCAAAAGGGTAATGGTTGCCGAGACCTCCTACGCCTTTACCGCCGCTGACGGCGACCATTGGGGCAATACCGTCACCGACGGCGTAAAGGGCTATCCCGTCAGCGTTCAGGGTCAGGCGGATCTCGTGCGCGACGTGATAGACACGGTGGCGCACACGGCGGGCGGAATAGGCGTGTTTTATTGGGAAGGCACTTGGATATCCGTCGGCGGCGACAGCTACGGGGCAAATCGCGCCCTTTGGGAGAAGTACGGCTCGGGCTGGGCAAGCTCCTACGCGGCGCAGTACGACCCCGACGACGCGGGCAAGTGGCACGGCGGCTGTGCCGTTGACAATCAGGCGTTTTTCGGCGCGGACGGCAGGGCGATAGAGTCGCTGAAGGTCTTCGCTCTCGTCAGAGAGGGCAACGAGGCGCAAAAAAATTAAAATGGAGAATACAAATGACTAAAAAAATGGCTTTTTTATTGGCGTTGGTTATGATGCTTGCGGCGTTTGCATTTACGGGCTGTGATAAGCCCCAGGAAACGCCCGCGCCTCAAGTCGACCCCATAAACGATAATTACAGAACGTTTTATCAGATATTCGTAGGCTCGTTCTCCGACTCGAACGGCGACGGCTTCGGTGACCTGCGCGGTATAATCAACCGCTTTGACTACCTTAACGACGGCGATATAAATTCGGGTAAGAGCCTCGGCGTGCAGGGAATATGGCTTTCCCCCATCTTCTCCTCGCCCTCGTACCATAAGTACGATGCAAAGGATTACTATCAGATAGATTGGCGCTTCGGCACGGACTCCGACCTCAAGGAGCTTGTCGAGCTTTGCCACTCGCGCAACGTAAAGCTCATACTTGACGTTGCGATAAACCACACCTCAAGCTCGCACCCGTGGTATCTTGAGTTCAAGAGCGCGCGTGCAGCGGGGGAGACGCAGAACAAGTATTATGATTACTACTCCTGCGTGAGCACGGCGGAGAAAAAGGGCGGCATTGCATATCAGAAGATAGCGGGCGTGGATTGCTGGGTAGAGTGTAATTTTTCGGGAGATATGCCCGAATTGAATTTTGACAATCCCGCGGTAAAGGCCGAGGCGCTTAATATTGCAAAGCACTATCTTGATATGGGCGTTGACGGCTTCCGCTTTGACGCGGTCAAGTATATTTATTACGGTGATACTCCCCGCTCGGTGGCGTTCTGGGAGTGGTATATGGGCGAGCTTCGCGCTATAAAGCCCGATATCTACTGCGTTGGCGAGTGCTGGTCGGGCGAGGCGGAGATACTCTCCTACTACGGCGCGATGAATTGCTTTAATTTTGCGATGTCGCAGGCAGAGGGCTTTGCCGCGTCTGCCGCAAAGGGCTCGTCCATCTCCAATTTCACCAACTACGTTGCAAGCTTCAATACAAAAATAGCAAGTAAAAACCCCAACGGTATGGCTATGTCCTTCCTCTCCAATCACGATATGGACAGAATTGCGGGAGCGTTCATTACCGAAAACCATATGCGTATGGCGGCAAATCTCTATCTCTTAAGCCCGGGCTCTCCCGTTATCTACTACGGCGAGGAGATAGGAATGCGCGGCTCGCGCGGCGGTGAGAACACCGACGCTAACCGCCGCCTTGCTATGCTTTGGGGCGATTCCGACCTCGTTAAAGACCCCGTGGGCGCGACGTATTCCACGAAAAATCAGATACAGACGACCGTTGCGCAGCAGATGGCGGACGAGGGCAGTATGTATAATTACTACTGCAAGCTCATAGCCCTCCGCCACAAGTACGGCGCTATCGCACGCGGCGAGTACAAGGCGGTTGACTGCGCAAGCAGATATCTCGGCGGCTTCCTTATCGAAAAGGACGGCGAAAAGATAGGTCTTTTCCACAACACCTCCGCGACCGAGGAGCTTAGCGTTGACCTTTCGGGATGCGCGGCGCTTTACGGCATCAATTTCGTTGCCGTTTGCGACTCTATCGGTATTTCGGGCGCAAGGCTTGAGGGAACTATACTCACCGTAGGTCCGCAGACGAGCGTTATTATAAAATAATGAAAAATAATTCAGAACAAGGATGACAGGTCGTATGATACTTGGAATAGATGCATCTACTTATCTTGAAGAGCTGGAGCACGGCGCAAGATTTTTTGACGGCGAGCGCGAGATAGACCCGCTTGCCGCGCTTGCGGACAACGGTGTCGACTGTATGCGCATCCGCGTGTGGAACGACCCGCGCGGCGAGGACGGCACGCCGTACCTTGCGGGAAACTGCGATATTGACAATTACGTAAGGCTTGGCAAGCTTGCGAAAAGCCGCGGATACGACCTTTTACTTGATTTCCATTACAGCGATTTCTGGGCAGACCCCGCAAAACAGCTTCTTCCGAAGGCGTGGCGTGAGTTCAGCTTTGACGAGGTTTGCGACGCGGTGTATTCGTTTACGCGCGAGTGCCTTGTGACCGCCGTGGAAAACGGCGTTGCCCCCGCGTATATTCAGGTCGGCAACGAGATAACCCACGGTATACTCTGGCCTCACGGCAGACTTGAGGAGGACGGAAAGCGCGGAAATTACGAGGGCTTTTGCCGTCTTATCAAGGCGGGCGTGCGCGCCTGCCGCGAGATATGCCCCGATGCGAAGCTTATCCTCCACCTTGAGCGTAGCAACGATGCGGCGGTATATCAGGAGTTTTACACGAAAATGGACGAATTTGGCGTGGATTACGACGTTATCGGCGCGTCATACTATACGTATTGGCACGGCACTCCCGACGAGCTTTTTGCAAATCTTCGCGCCTGCCGCCGCTTCGGTAAGCCGATAATGATAATGGAGCTTGGCTACGGCTTTACGGACGAGCCGTATTACATCGACGGCAAGGCGTACCCCGTAATCATCGACGCTAAACGGGCGTATATCGAGGGACTATCCGAAAAATACCCCTTCACCCACGACGGTCAGGCGCGCTTTATACGCGATTTGCTTGCAAGAGCGCGCGCCGACGGCATAGCGGGCGCGTTTTATTGGGAGCCGCTGTGGATACCGCGCAAGGGGATCTGCTGGGCATCCGAGTCCTCGCTTGAATATATCGGAGAAGTCGGCAAGCCCACCGCAAACGAATGGGCTAACCAATGCCTCTTTGATTACGAGGGAAGAAAGCTCCCTGCCTTTGACGAATATAGAAAATAATTCCATTCAATTTTACGTTTTTGTTAAAAAATTAACCGAGTGTTTTGTATAAAGTTCATAAATCTAATCAATTTTCGACGCTCTCCTTGACAAAAGGGGGGAAAAACGGTATAATAATAGCGACGCTTTATGCGTGAATAAAAAAATACATCACAGGAGGACAACTTTCAATGAAGAAGTTTCTTGCTCTTATGCTGTCCGCTCTTATGCTCGCAGCATGCCTGACCGCTTGCTCCGGTACCGGAGACGGCGGCGACACCACTACCGGTGGTGCTGCACCTCAGGTTGATCTCACCGGTACTTACAACATCA